>NZ_JBUZNP010000005.1:0-302981 GCF_055326215.1 Tessaracoccus pujii
GTGAGTATTTGACCGTGTGAGCGCCGTTGGTTATCGCGCTTGAGCGCCACTGGATATTGGGGTCGAGCGCCGGGGGTAGTGCCGGTGAGCGCCACCGGGGGTCGTGGTGGCGCTCACCGGCTCTGGGTTATGCGGTGGCGGTGTGTTCGCGCATGTTGGTGCCGCCGGTTTCGATCCAGATGGTGTTGTGGACGATGCGGTCCATGATCGCATCGGCGTGGACTCCGGAGCCGAGGCGCTGGTGCCAGTCTTTCTTCGCGTACTGGGTGCAGAACACGGTGGAGACTGCGTCGTAGCGGCGTTCAAGCAGTTCCAGGAGCATGCTGCGGGTGCTGTCGTCGGGCGGGTCGAGGAGCCATTCGTCGATCACGAGCAGCGTGAACGCGGCGTATTTGCGGAGGAACTTCTCCTTCCCGGCGGGCCGGTCCCTGGCCGCAGCCCAGGCCTCTTCGAGGTCGGGCATGCGTATGTAGTGCGCCCGATACCGGTGCTGGCAGGCCTGTTTCGCCAGCGCGGAGCCGAGGTAGGACTTCCCGGATCCGGTGAAGCCTTGGAACACGACGTTCTGCTGTCTGGTGATGAAGGTGCAGGTGCCCAGTTGGGCAATCACCCCGCGGTCGAGGCCACGCTGTTCGACCAGGTCGAGGCGGCGGAAGTCCGCGTTCGGGTAACGCAGCCCCGCCCGGCGGATCAGGCCTTCGACCTTGCCGTGGGTGAACGTGGCGTGGGCGTCGTCGACGGCCAGCTTGATGCGTTCTTCGAACACCATCCCGAGGGTGAGGGTGTCGTCCTGGGTTTCCAGGGCGTCGACCAGGCAGGTGGCGCCGATCTCGCGGAGCTTGCGTTTGGTCTCGGTATCGATCCGGGTCATCGTGCGCCTCCGTAGTAGTCGGCCCCACGCACGTACCCGACCGGCCCACCGCCGCCGTTCTCCGGTTCGATCCCCGGCCCTCGGCTGCGGGTGTGGTCCTGGTTGGTTTCCAGGATCGGCCTCAGATGGGCGTAGCGGGGCGAGCGGACCCTGGACGCCAAGGCGATCTGGCAGGCTGCTTCGAGGCGTTCAGTCGAGTAGCGGCGAGTGAGCCGCAGGACCGCCAGCGCGGCATCGAGGCCCTGCTCATCGACCGGGACGGACTCGAAGATCCGGTTGACCACGGTCAGCGTGTTCTCCCCGACCCGGCCCGCCCACTGGCGGACCCTGGCCGCGTCCCATTGCCGGTAGCGCGGCCCCTCGGGCAGATCGGCGTCGTGGGTGCGGTACTGGTTGAACACGCCTGGTGGTGCGAGCAGGTGGCTGGTCAGCCGCGTGTGACCGGTGAACACCTCGAGCATCGTGTCGGTGACCCGCAGATCGACACTGCGACCAATATGCGAATACGGCACGGAGTAGAAGTTCTTCTCCCACACGACATGCCCATTCTTCTGGACTCGTCGCCCGTAGACCCAGCGGCTGATCTCGAACGCGACCGCGGGCAGCGGCCGCAGCAGCGGCTTCTCCTCCGCTTCGAACACACTCAGCCGGGAGCCTTGGCGTTTCTGGAAGGGTTCACGGTTGTAGGCCTCCACCCGCTGGTAGATCGCGGCGCGCAGCTCGGGCAGCGTGGCGAAGCGGCGGTCCCGGAGCCCGGCGATCACCCACGTCGCGACATGCGCGACGGTGTTTTCGACGCTGGCCTTGTCCTTGGGTTTCCGGACCCTGCCGGGTAGCACCGCAGCCGAGTAGTGCGCAGCCAACTCCCGGTAGGCGTCGTTGAGGACCACCTCACCCTCGGCGGGGTGTTTGATCACGCCGGTCTTCAGGTTGTCTGGAACGATCCGCGGGACGGAGCCGCCGAACCAGTCGAACATCGCCACATGCGCCCGCAGCCACGTGTCCTGCCGCATATCCAGGGCCGGCTCGACGAACGCGTAGCGGGAGAACGGCAACGTGGCCACGAACAAGTAGACGCGCTGCTGCTGCCCGGTCACCGGATCGGTCAGCTGCATCGTCGGCCCGGACCAGTCGACCTCGATGCTCTGCCCGGCCTTGTGACCGATCCGCGACGCGGCCCCGCTGACCAGGACATGCTGCTGATAGTTCTTGCAGAACCGGTCATAGCCCATCGCCGTCGACCCCTCGACGCGGCATCGGTCGACGTACTCGCCATGGAGCAGCTTCAACGTCACCCCGACCCGGGCGAGCTCGCGATGCACCGACGGCCAGTCCGGCTGCGCATGGACGCTCTCATGCTCCCCGCGGCCCGGGAACAGACGGGCATACACCTGCGCCTCGTCCAGGTCGGCGACGTCGTCCCAGCCGACGTCCTCCCGCTCGGCGGCCTCGATGACCGCGGTCACGCTATGGCGTGACATGCCCTGCGCGGCGATCTGCCTGCCCGAGAACCCCTCCTCGCGGAGCCGAAGCACCAGCTTCGCTTTGATCTTGCGTACCATCCCAATCACTCCTTCTGCCGCGTGATAGGCCACACGGCAGGAGGAGCCTACGAACCCCGCACCCGGCGCTCACCGACACGAACCGGTGGCGCTCAACCCCACGAACCCGCACGGCGACGGATGGCGCTCAACCGCAATACCGCTGGCGCTCAGAAGACCGAATACTCATCCATACTGAATCAGACCTGCGGGCATTTCTGGTGTGGTGTCGCGAGCGGGGTCTGGAGCCGTTGGAGGCTAGTCGGGCGCAGATCGAGTTGTACGTGCGCTGGATGCAGGAGGTGCGACACTTCCAGCCCTCGACCGTGAGCCGTCGGGTCTCGGTGATGGCAGGCTTCTATCGCACCTGCGTTATCGACCAAGTAATCCCGGCGTCGCCTGCTGACTACGTCAGGCGCCCCAACGTGCCGCCGGAGTCCCCGACTCTGGGCCTTTCGCACCTTCAGTTCGAGGCCATGCTCAGCGCCTCACGGCTGTCGGCTAACGTCAACGACTTCGCCCTGGTGGTGATGCTGGGACTGCTCGGACTCCGGATCTTCGAAGCATGCGGCGCCAACATCCAGGACCTCGGTGAGGAGCATGGTCACCGCGTGCTGAAGGTCCACGGCAAGGGCGGCAAGGTCGTCCTCACCCCACTCCCGCCCGCGGTTCAACGGGCGGTCGAACACGCCGTCGCCGGAAGAGCGGAAGGGCCGATCCTGCTCAACCGTCGCGGCTCTCGGATGGACCGCCACGCTGCCACCCGGCGGCTGAAGCACCTCGCCGAGTCCGCCGCGATCCAACTGCCGCGGATGCACCCGCACATGTTGCGGCACACGTTCGTCACCACGATGCTCGACGCTGGAGTCGACCTACGTGACGTCCAGATCGCCGCCCGACACGCAGACCCCAGAACCACCATGCGCTACGACCGCGCCCGCAAGAACCTCGACAGGCACCCCAACTACATCCTCGCCGCCTACATGGCCTCCGGCACCTGACATGCTACGAACCCGGTGTCGTACTACATTGTCCGACGCAAGGTACACTGGGCGACGTGGGAGAGGAACTCAACTGGGACGACGAGTCCGCGGCGTACATCCGAAATCGCGGCGACCGTTACCCCGCGCGGGGGTGGCGTCGAACCGAACTGGGCGCAGGAGGTGATGGATGATCCGGACCTCGCGGCGTTCGAGCCGGACCCGAAGTCACGGATGGGTGCTTCTCGATTCATCGGCTTCTCCACGGCTGCTGGAAGAGTGCTGGTCGTCATCGCGTTCCGAGACGCTGATGGGGATCTGCACGGGATCAATGCGTGGCCGGCAACGGGTGCCGATCTGAGGTTCTATCGAGAGGGGACTAGACATGGCAAAGACAATTGATCCTGCGCTGGCGGCTCGCCTGCGAGATGAGTCTGAGAGAACCCGCGAGAACGACTACCCGGAGGGCGCGCGACCGTCCCGCCCGAACCGGACAAAGGTGTACTCGATCCGGCTCAGCGAAGACGAGCAGGCCCGGGTGCAGCAGGCCGCCGACGCCCAGCACCTTCCACCGTCGACCCTGGTGCGTTCCTGGATCCTCGACCGACTCAACCAGGACAAGACCGCCTGAAGCCATCCGGATCTACCGCTGGTGGTCATTGCCAAGACGTGAGGCGGGTCGATACTTCCTGGTACGTCGCGGTCCCGCTGGCGACCGCGATAACCAGGTCGTACGCCTCGCCGTCAGGCGCATCCAAGTCGATGCCATTGAGGCCGTAGAACACCACCAGCGACAGCCAGCCAAGACGCTTGTTCCCATCGACCAGGCCATGGTTTCCGACCAACGATTCCAGTAACACCGCTGCCTTGTCGTCGAGGCCGGGATACGCATCCCTGCCGAAGACGCTCACACGCGGGCGGTGGACCGCGGAGTCGAGCAGTCCGATGTCGCGAACGGGGCCAACTCCAAGGTCCTCCACCAACGACAAGACGTCCTCGAGGGTGAGGTACTCGATCAATGGCCCAACCGGTCGAGCAGATCGGCGTAGCGTGCCCGAGCCGCAGTGGACAGGAGTCGTACCTTGTCCTCGCGGAGCCGTCGTGCTGCTGCTTCACGGATGGCGCGCACGGTGGCTTCCTGCTTGCTCACCCCCTCTGCCTCGGCGAGCAGTGCGAGGGCCCTCTCGTCCTCTGGTTCCAGTCGAAGTGTCATCGCCATGTCCTCATGATACCAGTGTGGTATCTCCCGCTCATCAGCGGGCGGCGCCGTCAAGGAGGGCGGATGCTCCGGTCTTCGTGAGCCGGGGGGCCAGGGCGGGGTCCGCGTGGTGGTGTTTGGGGGCCTTCGGACAGGCCATTGAGGGAGGCGCCGTAGAGTAACGGGGCGGGTACTGGGTCGAGCAGCCACAGCGGAGTCAGTCAGTCCCGGTAGCGGATGGTGGTCGCCTTGCTGGGCCGGTCCACGTCGACGGGGCTTGCGGCGGTCCTGACGGTTTCCCAGGCCGGGGGGCCAGCGGTGGCGGTGCCGTACGCGGTGATCCAGGCGCGCAGAATGTCGGATCGACGCACGGTCACGCCCTGCTCGTCGGCCAGGTCACGAGACAGGGCACGAGTTAGGCAGGTCCAGCTGGGTCCGCGGGCACGCGGGGCCAGGGACCGGATCCCACAACATCCGCGACTGGTCAGGCCGTTCGGAGTACCGCCACGGGGTCGCGGTGTGCGGCCACCATGCCTGCGGGCACCGTCGCGACGAGGGCCGCCACGACCACGAGGGTGGCGGTGGCGGCGGTATGCCCGAGCGGAGCGATGGTTTCCGTGGCCATGCCGAAGGCCGTTACCGCGACGATGCCCAGCACCGCGCCGGCGGTGGTGGACAGCGCGGCGCGAAGAACGATCAGGCTCATGAGGTCGAAGCGGCTGATGCCGAGGGCTCGCCGTCGGCCGAGGTCGCGCTGCCGGATGAGCACGTCGGCCAGGGCGACGGCGCCAACGAACAGCGCGCCGACGAGCAGGACGATGAGGGTGGTCTCGTAGCCGGCCAACCGGACGACCCCGCCCACCAGTTGGGAGGTCTCGGCGAGGTCCCGTGGGGAGGAGAGGCCCAGGTTCCCGGGGTCGGTGGGCGCCAGCAACCTCCGGAGACCGCGTTCGGTGGGGCCGAGTTGACCCACATCGTCGACGATGACTCGTGCCTGCTCACCAACCCCGGGTGTCGCGGAAACGTAGATGGCGCCGTCGCGGAGCCAGTCGAACGGGGCTGCCGCGTCGTGCGTGTCGAGAATGTCGGCTCCGCATCGCCTCCGTCAGGTGGGCGGGCAACACTCACATGAGGGATGGCTCCCCTGGGTGTGTAAGGGCTGCCCGTGGTCAGCAGCCCGGGTACCAGGGGAAGACGGTGCAGATGTCTCGGGCCTCGGCGTCGGGGCGCGGGGGCGCGTCAGCGGGGCCGACGATGGGCAGTAGCAGTGCGAGGAGCGAGACCAGGATCGACATGCTGCTCATACAACAGGGTTCCGGTGTGTGTAGGCGCCGGTGGGGTGTGGGTGGGTTCATTCGTGCCCGGATGGGGTACGAAAGATCCTTCTTGTGGGTGTCGGGGTTGTGGGCGTCCTAGGGTGGGTGCTCGTGAAGCGTGCAATGGTGGTGAATCGCCTGCTGGCGTGGGGTGGGGCTGAGTCAGCCGTCGCGCTGCTGATGATTGCGGCTTCGGTGTTTGCGTTCGTGGGCGGTCGGATCTCTGTGGCTGCGTTGGCGGCGGATGTGCTGGCGCTGGTGCTGGCGCTTGTCGCTTTGCGCTGGCTGGGGCTGGGGATCGGCCTTCTGCTGCCCGGGCTGGCTGTGGTTCTCTGGCTGGATCCTGACGGTTCGGGAATGGCTTTGTATCTGTGCGCGATGAGCGGCAGCTCGAGATCGTAGGGGAGGGACTCAAGAACCTGAGGCGGTAGGACCCTGGAACGTCTGCGCTCATCCCCGACATTCACCGGACCGACGTGCCGCATCCCTCATCAAGCCGAGTTGCCGACGATGGCGCCGCCCCGATCGATGCAGACGACCTCGACCGCGACGGGGGCCCCGCGTAGGACGGCGAGGGCGTGATCCTGGGCCGCGGTGGCGACGGCGTCGCCCAGCGGGATGCCGTCTGCCTCGGCCAGGCCGAGGGCCTCTGCCGCGGTGTTGGCGGCACGGATCGCCGTGGCGAGCGCCTCTCCGGCGCCTGCCTCGATGGCCAGGCCCGCGAGGTGGGACAGGTCCACCTGGGTGCGGTGGGAGTGCAGGTCGAGGTGTCCGGCGGCCAGCTTGGTGAGCTTGGCGAACCCGCCGCAGATGGTGAGGCGCTCGACGGGGTGCCGGGAGACGTATTTCAGGACGGCCCCCGCGAAGTCACCCATGTCCAGCAGCGCCAGCTCGGGCAGGCCATACAGCTCGGCGACGACGCGCTCCGACGTCGAGCCGGTGCAGGCGGCCAGGTGTTGCAGGCCGGCGGCGCGGGCGACGTCGACGCCGCGCCTGATCGAATCGATCCACGCGGAGCACGAGTAGGGGACCACGACGCCTGTGGTGCCGAGGATGGAGATCCCCCCGACGATGCCGATGCGCGGGTTCCAGGTGTGCCGGGCGATGGCCTCGCCGTCGTCAACCCCGATGGTCACCTCGAGGTCGAGGGACACGCCGTGTCGGCGGGCGACGGCGGAGAGGTTTGCCGTGATCATCGCCCGTGGAGCGGGGTTGATGGCCGGCTCGCCCACAGGGAGCGGGAGCCCGGGCAGCGTGACGGTGCCGACGCCGGCGCCGCCGACGAACCGCACGCCCGAGCCCGGCGGGCCCGGGCGCACCCAGGCGCGGACGAGGGCGCCGTGCGTGACGTCGGGGTCGTCGCCGGCGTCCTTGGTGACGGCGGCCATCGCGACACCGTCGCTCAGCTGCTCGAGGGTGAGGGCGAACGACGGCCGGCGGTCCAGGGGCAGCTCGATCTCCACCAAGTCCGGGAACTCGCCAGTGAGCAGGGCCTCGTAGGCGGCCGTCGCGGCCGCGGTGGCGCAGGCGCCGGTGGTCCAGCCGGGCCGGAGCTTGGAGTCATCGAGTTGCCCGCGGCGCGCCATCGTCAGCAGCCTCTAGTCACAGGTTGGGGGGCGGTGACGGGCACGTCGCCAGCGTACCGGGAGCGCTTTCTTGGCTGGGGCCGGGGTCGGACCGAGCGTCGCTCCCTGCCTTGCAGTGTGCAGAGGAACGGGTAGCGCCGACTCATGGGTGGGCACAAAAGTACCCTCTTTGGTCCCGCTGCTTGTTCGGCGACGGGTCGCTGTGTTGACTAGGCGGTATGAAGCACTGGATGGTGTGGCTGGTTTGGGCTGCGGTTGGTCTGAGCCTCGGCTGCACGTCGAGCCAGGCTGCCCCCGAGGTAGCTTGGCGGGAGGGGGCGCTAAACGACGGCGGACCCACGGCCCTGGTCAGCGGGATGCTGCAGCTCAATGATGGCTGCCTATACCTGACTGCCGAAGATGGGACCGACTACCTACCGGTCTTCCGCGGCGCCCCGAGTTGGGGTGACCATGGTGCACTCGAGACAGAGCACGGTACCTTCGAACTCGGTCGGCCGGTTGAACTGACCGGCGGTGAGTCCGCGGCCTCGGCTGAGGTCTCCGATGACACGCACATCCCGAAAGGTTGCGATCTGACCAAGCCGCGCTGGACCGTCAACTAGGTCGGAGCAGGACCATCCGGGCGGGGCATCTCATCTCAGGTGGATGCGTTTGACCAAGAGACGGATTGTGCCATCAGCTGGGGGCGGCTGTTGACGCCCGCGCGCCTCATGAGGGTGCCGACCCGCTTCTTGACCCCCGAGACGGACATGCCCAAGGCCTCGGCCATCTGGTGATAGCTGCGGCCGGCGTTGATGGCCCGGATCAACTCGTGGTCGACGGCGTCGCGCAGCACTCCGTCGGGCGCTGGCTCCCGGCTGGTCACCCTCGTGGTGAGGGGGCGCGCCGCGTCGGGTGAGTGGACGAAGATCCCGGCGTGCGCGGTCAGGATGGCTGCGACAAGCGCCTTGGCGGGGGTGTCCTTGTACAGGAACCCGCTGGCGCCCGCCCCGAGCGCCTCGGTGAGGGTGGTGCTGCTGAGGCTAGTGAGCAGGAGGACGCGCGGCGGGTCCGGGCGGGAGGTGAGCGCCCGGCAGGCCTCCACCCCCGACATGCCCGGCATCCGGACGTCCATGAGCCACAGGTCGACTTGGGACGCGGCGAGAGCCTCATGCCCGCCGGCGCACTGGTGGACGACCGCGATGTCGTCGACGCGCGCGAGCGTGCTCGCGAGGTAGCTGAGGACGAGGGCGTCGTCGTCGCAGATCCCGACGCTGATCATGTCTGCAGTTGCCTCACGGTCAGCGGCATCTCCACCAGGCAGGTCCAGGTGCCGTGCGCCGATGCCATATGGAGGCTCCCGCCCGCCAGAGTGGCACGGTGGCGCATGCCGAGCGTGCCGAGGCCGGTGCCCTGGGTCTGCTCGGCACTCATCCGGTTGGTGATCACCAACTGGTAGTCCACTGCGGACAGCTCGCCGACGATGGTGCAGGGGCCGTGCCTGAGGCCGTGCTTGGCCACGTTGTGGAGAGCCTCCCGGAAGATCTGCGCGAGGGCGCGGTCGACGGAGGCGGGCAGGGTGGGGCTGAGGTCTCCGGACAGGGTGACCTCGTGGCCGCGACGCTTGAGTTCGCGGACCTCAGAAGCCAGGGTCTCCCGGAAGTTCGCGTCCTGCGGCTCGGCCTCTCCGAGCTGCATCATGCGGATGGTGTCGCGGAGGGCGGCTCCAGCGTTGCGGGCCCGATCGGACAGTGCGGCCAGGGTCTCTGGAGTGGCGCCGCCGGCGAGGTGGGCCGCGTCCGCCTCCATAGCGATGACGGTGAGTTCGCGGGCGACCGAGTCGTGCAGATCCAGGGTGGCCTGAAGGCGAAGGTCGCGTTGGCGACGGGCCTCGGCCTCGGCGGCGTTGCGCGACACGGCGTTGAGGCCGAACCCGACGAGCACGAACACGCCGTCGAGGGCGAGCCAGCCGAGAATCACCTCGAATGGATTGAACTCCTCTCCGAGCTTGCGGGCGGAGGCGGTCACCGACGCCGTGAACACGGTCGCCGCCATGACCGCCGCCTGGGCCCACCGGCCGTTCCGTAGGGCCGCGACCACCGGCAGCAGGAGGAGGTAGGGCCAGAAGCCGAGGGAGTTCTCGTCGATTGCGGCCGCCGCGATGGCCAGGGTGATGGTCAATGCCGCGCCGACCTGCGGCCACCGGACCGCGACCACCACGGTGACGAACGCGGCGATGTCGATTGCCACGACCTCAGGAGTCAGGACCATCCGCGCTCGGGGCGCGAGGAATTCGGCCGTGATGATCACGAGCGCGATGAGGACCTCCAGCGCGCCGCTCGAGAGTGCTTTCCGTCCCACGCCGTCATCCTACGGCTCGGCAACGTTCGCCTGACGAGCGGAGGAGCGCGGGAAGGTACTTTCGTACCCTCTCGGATGCGTTCGCGCCGGATCGCGGCGACACTGCGCCCATGACGATCTACGGATACCTCGTCGCAGGGCAGTGGTCGTGGGCGGTGGGGTCCGTCGGCGCCCCGGCCGACCTGTGCGAGCTCTTCCCGTGGCTTCCCGGGTGCCGACAGGTCTTCATTCGCAGTGGTGAGCGTGTGGCGCCGAGGCTCTTAGGGGGACCTCGGCGCCACACTCGTCCATTGGGTGGTCGAGATCCTTCCCGGCCAGCAGGTACTTGCCGACGAGCGCGGCGTGATCCGCGATGCTCAGGTCGCGGTTGGGGGCGGGGCGAGCGGCCGTATCCGGCCAGATCGATGAGGTGGACGTCGCCGTGGTTGGCGAGTTCCACCGCCGTCGGACCGTACGAACGCGCGGACACGCCGATGCCGTGGATGAGCACGAAGTCAGGGCTCGTCTTCTGCGGGACCTGGCAGGGGAACCGGTAGGACACCATCGACGCGTCGCCATAGCCGGAGCGGCTGGTGTGGTACTCCACCGTGCCGACGTACTTGTTCTTGTACACCACCTCGTCGCGGGGTGCGTGGCGGCGGGCGGGCATGCGCCTCAGCGTAGCCCTGCCGGCGTCATGCCAGCGATTCTCAGCCCTGGCGCGAGGTGTTGGTCAGCTCGTCGGTGCTGGCGATGGCGTTGACGGCGGCCACCGTGAGGGCCGAGCCGCCCCGTCGGCCGTGGACGACGAGGTACTCGAGGCCGAGGTCGTTGTCGGCCAACGCCTGCTTGGACTCGGCGGCGCCGACGAACCCGACGGGGATGCCGATCACCGCGGCCGGCCGCACGCCGGTCTCCGCGACCACCTCGAGCAGCCGGAAGAGTGCGGTGGGGGCGTTGCCGATGGCGACGACGGCGCCGTCGAGGCGGGGCAGCCACAGGTCGATCGCGGCCATGGTCTTGGTCATCGACTTCTCGGCGGCCAGCGCCGCGAGGCGGGGGGCCTTGATGTGGCAGACGACGTCGTTGTCGCGGGGGAGGCGGGAGGCGATGATGCCGGTGGCCACCATCGAGGAGTCGCAGAGGATCGGCGCGCCGGCCCTCAGGGCGGCGTTGGCGGCGGCCACGACGCCGGGGGTGAAGGCCACGTCGTCGGCGACGTCCGGGGCTCCGGCCGCGTGCACCATCCGCACGACGACGCGGGCCACGTCGTCGGGGAACCGGGTGAGGCCGGTCTCCTCGCGGATGATCCGGAAGGACTCCCGGTAGATCTCGGAGCCGTCGGTCAGATAGTCGTAGCGCACGCCGCTCACCGTAGTGGACCCCGTAGCCGGGTGACGACGGGGGTTGTGGTTGACTGGCGTCACACATTCATCCGCGAGGGGACCAGGAAGCCGGGTTGAGCCGGCACGGTCGCGCCACTGTGAACCGCCGTCGCGCGGGAAGTCAGGAACTGGCCCCTCAAGGCCGACTGCCCGGGACGCGTCATCCCGGCCGAAGGGACTTGAGATCGCGATGCATATCGCCGAGGGGATGCTACCCCCATTGCACTGCGCGGCCTGGTTGGCCGCCTCCACCCCGTTCGTCATCCACGGCGCCCGCGCCGTGCTCACCACGGTGCGAGAGCACCCGGAGCGCAAGTTGATCCTTGCGGCGGCCGGCGCGTTCACGCTGGTGGTGAGCGCGATGAAGCTGCCGTCGATCACGGGGAGTTCGTCGCACCCCACCGGTACAGGCCTGGGGGCGGTGCTGCTCAAGCCGCCGGTGATGGCGTTCCTCGGCACGCTGGTGCTCCTGTTCCAGGCGACGTTGCTTGCTCATGGCGGGCTGACGACGTTGGGGGCGAACGCGTTCTCGATGGCGGTCGTCGGACCGTGGGCGGCGTACGGGGTCTATCGGGCGACGTCGCGGCTATCGGCTCCGCTGTGGTTGTCGATGTTCGTGGCGATGGCGGTGGCGAACATCGCCACCTACGCCGTGACGTCCTTCCAGTTGGCGCTGGCCTACCCGGATCCGGTGAGTGGGCTCGGGGGTGCACTCGTGAAGTTCCTCACGCTCTTTGCGGTCACCCAGATCCCCCTGGCCGTCGCCGAGGGGCTGCTCGGCGTGTTGCTGGTCGGGTTCCTGACCCGTGCGGCGTACCCGGTGCTGTCCGGGCTCGGCCTGCTTCGGGGGGATGTCCGTGTTTAGCCGCCGCGACCTGTGGATCGGGGCGGCCCTCGTCGTCGCGATCGTCGCGGTCTATCTCGGGAGCCTGGCGTTGGCACCCTCGGGGGCCGAGTTCGCCGGCACTGACGCTGCGGCCACAGAACTCGCCGGAGGCCCGAGGTACGGGCCGTTGTTGAGCCTCAGCCCGGAACTCGAGTCCGGCCTGTTCGCACTCCAGGCGGGACTGGGCGGGCTCCTCCTGGGCTTCGTGCTCGGCCGATTGACAGCTCGGCGCACGTCGTGAACGGCCTACTCACGTGAGCGTCCACCTCACCGCCGTCGACGACGCCGCCTGGGCCGGACCGTGGCGGGGGGTCGCCGTCGGGCACAAGGTGGGGCTCGCCGTCGCGCTGGTGCTGACCGCTCTGCTCACCCCGGCCTGGCCTGGGAGCCTGCTCGTGGCGGCGGCTTCGCTGCTCCTGATGCTCGGCCCGGCCCGCATCCGACCCGGGCTGGTTGCCACCGTCGCGCTGCCGCCCCTGGCGTTCCTGCTCGTGGGCGCGCTGCCGCTGGCCGTCGAGGTGGGCGACGGGCTGCGCGTCACCGCCGACGGCGGGCTCCGGGCGGCGGAGATGCTCGCGCACGGCGTCGCGGGGACACTGGCCGTCCTGCTGCTCGCCACCACCACGCCGATGGTCGACGTTCTCGGCTGGCTGCACCGTCGCGGCATCCCGGGCCCGCTGCTGGAGCTCGCCGAGCTGATGTACCGGCTGCTGTTCGTCCTCCTCAGCAGCGCGCTCGCGCTGCAGGCCGCACAGACCGCACGACTCGGGGGCGAGGCCCCCTTCCGGCGCCGGTTCCGGGCCGCAGTCGACGGCGTCGGCACGGTGCTGCTGATGAGTTGGCGCCGCGCCACCCGGCTGCAGGCGGGCCTGGAGCTGCGCGGCTACGAGGAGTCGCTGCCGACGCTGCGGCAGACCGGCTCCACCCGCCCCTGGACTCTGGCTGCGGGCGCAGCTCTCATCGCCGGCATCTGGCTGGCCTCATGGGCGGTGGCGTGATGTTGCGGGCCGAGGGGGTCGTCGTCGGGTATCCCGGCGGGCCGGCGGTGCTGACCGGCGCACACCTCACGGCCGCGCGGGGGCGCCGGGTGGCGCTGCTCGGGGCCAACGGGTCCGGCAAGACCACCCTGCTGCAGTGCCTGGCCGGCGCGCTGCGCCCCTCCGACGGCCGGGTCACGCTGGACGGACAGCCGCTGTCCCACACGCGGACCGCGCTGCGGGCGCACCGTCGTCGCGTCCAACTCGTGCTTCAGGACCCCGACGACCAGCTCTTCTCGGCGGATGTCACCCAGGACGTCTCGTTCGGGCCGCTCAACCTCGGCCTCACCGACGACGCCGCCCGCGCCCGCACCCTTGAGGCCCTCTCGTTGCTCGGAATCGCGCACCTCGCCGCCCGCCCCACGCACCAGTTGAGTTTCGGCGAGCGCAAGCGCGTGGCCCTGGCGGGGGCGGTGGCGATGAGGCCGGACCTCCTGCTTCTCGACGAGCCGACCGCCGGCCTCGACCCCGCCGGGGTCGCCGACCTGCTGGTCACCCTTGCCGGCCTGGACGCCGGCATCGTGCTGGCCACCCACGACGTCGACCTCGCCCTGGCCTGGGCCGACGAGGTGGCCGTCGTGGTGGGCGGCCGCGTGGCGCAGGGGCCACCGTCGCTGCTCGGCGATGAGGTCCTCCTCCGCGACGCCCACCTCCGCCGCCCCTGGCCGCTGGAACTCGCCGAACGCCTCGGCCTGCCCGGCGCCCCCCGCGACCTCGACCAGGTCCTCGACCTCCTCGCCGAAGGATCCCGCGCATGATCACCGACCCCGACGGCACCCTCCTCGGCCGCACCCCCGGCCTGCCCGACGACGTCTTCGAGCACGACGGGCTCATCACCAAGCGGCACATCCGCGCCTCCGCGCTGGCGCTGCTCCGCCCCCGGGCCGGGGAGCTGCTGTGGGACCTCGGGGCGGGCGCCGGGTCGGTGGCCATCGAGTGGTGCCGGGCCGCCGACGGGGCGCGGGCGGTCGCCGTCGAGCGGGTGCCGGAGCGGGCGGCGAGGGTCGCGGCGAACGCGGCCCGGCTTGCGCCGGCGGGCGCGGTGCGGCTGGTGGAGGCGGGTGTCGCGGAGGCGCTGGCCGGCCTGCCGCGGCCGGACGCGGTGTTCATCGGCGGCGGAGCGACCTCGTCGCTGGTGGATCGGGCGGTTGAGGCGTTGCCGCCTGGGGGCCGGATCGTCGTGCACGGGGTGACGGTGGAGGCCGAGGAGGTGTGTGTCGCGGCATACCGACGGTGGGGCGGGCAGCTCGCCCGGCTGCACCACGAGCACGCGGCGCCCATCGGCCGCCTGCTCGGCTGGACGCCGGCGCGCGCCGTCGTGAGCTGGGCGTACCTCGTGGCGGTGTCGCGGTGAGAGATGACGCTCGTCAAGCACCCCTTCCAGCAGGGCCAACGCGGGCAGGCGGGCATCGAATGGTGAGCCGGCTGGTGATCGCGGCGCCGTCGTCGGGGCAGGGGAAGACGACGGTGGCCACCGGCCTCATGGCGGCGTTGCGGGCGCGGGGGCTGGAGGTGGCGCCGTTCAAGGTGGGGCCGGACTACATCGACCCCGGCTACCACGGGCTCGCCACAGGACGGCCGGGCCGGAATCTGGATCCGTTCCTCTGCGGGGAGGAGCGCATCGGGCCGCTCTTCGCGCACGGCTCCGCCGGGGCGGATGTGGCGGTGATCGAGGGCGTGATGGGGCTGTTCGACGGCCGGCTCGGCACCGGGGGATACGGGTCGACGGCGCACGTGGCGGGGCTGCTCGAGGCGCCGGTGGTGCTGGTGATCGACGCGCGGCACACGGCGCGCAGCGCCGGGGCGGTGGCGCTGGGCATGGCGAGGTTCGATCCCCGCGTTCACGTGGCGGGAGTGATCCTCAACCAGGTGGGCAGCGAGCGCCACGGCGCGGAGGCCCGCGCCGCCGTCGAGGAGGTGGGGCTGCCCGTGCTGGGGGTGCTGCCGAAGGCACTGGACATCGAGGCGCCGTCGCGACATCTGGGGTTGGTGCCGGTGGCGGAACGCGACGACTCGAGGGTCGCGGCGATGGGCGACATGGTGGCCGCGCACGTGGACGTGGCGGGGCTGCTGGCGGTGGCTCGTGCCGTCGGTCCGGTTGGATGCGAGGCGTGGGACCCGGCGCGGGAAGTGTCGCCGCCGTCGGACCGTCGGCCCGTGGTGGCCGTGGCCGGCGGCCGGGCGTTCACGTTCCGGTATCCGGAGACCGACGAGCTGCTTGCCGCGGCGGGTTGCCGGGTGGTGGAGTTCGACCCGCTCGTGGACGAGAGGCTGCCGGAGGGGAGCGCCGGGCTGTGGCTCGGAGGCGGGTTCCCGGAGGTGTACGCGGGGGAGTTGGCATCGAACCGGGCCTTGATGGCCGAGATCCGGGAGGCGGTCACGGGCGGGCTGCCGACGGTCGCGGAGTGTGCCGGGTTGCTGTACCTGTGCCGGAGCCTGGACGGTCGCGGGATGGTGGGCGCCGTCGAGGCGGACGCGGCGATGGGGCCGCGGTTGACGATGGGCTACCGGGTTGCGACGACGGACCGGGCCACGCTGCTTGGCCGCCCCGGGGAGGAGGTGACCGGGCACGAGTTCCACCGCACGACGGTGACTCCGGTTGGGGAGACCGCAGCCAGGGAAGCGGACGGGCCCGAGGGCGCCGTGCCGGCGTGGATGCTGGACGGGAGGGCTGACGGTGTCGCGGGGGGGAGCCTCCACGCGTCCTACCTGCACGTCCACTGGGCGGGCCACCCCCAGTTGGCGCAGCGCTTCGCCGACTCGGTCCATTCCCGCTCCCTCAGGAAGGCCTCCCGCGAGGCGGCGGAGCGCATCCCCCGCCTCGCGCCTCCGGCGAAGGGGAACGTTCCCGAGGCCGGCTCGACCCACCAGCGCGGCTGGTGTTCCTCCAGATCGGTTCCCGATCCCCTGAGGGGTCCGAGACCCTGCCTGGAGGAACAGCAACCGCGCACCCCCGACCCAACCTGGCTCGTGCCCGGCACAGTCGACCTCCTGCACCACGGCGACAGCGACCTCGCCCCAGGCCTCGTCGACCTCGCCGTCAACGTCCGAGTCCCAGCGACACCGGCCTGGCTCGCCGAAGAGATCTTCGGCGATGGCAACGTCGCCACCTACCCGGACCCAAGCCCCGCCCGCGACGCAATCGCCGCGCACCACGGTGTCGACCCCGGGATGGTGCTCCCGGTCGCCGGCGCCGCGGAGGCGTTCACGCTCATCGCCCGCGCCATCCCGGGCGACGCGCTGATCGTCCATCCCCAGTTCACCGAGCCCGAGGCGGCGCTCCGCGCCGCCGGCCGCGACCCCCGTCGACACCTGCTCCGCCCTGACGGGGGCTTCAGGCTCGTCCCCTCCCAGGTTCCGACGGCCGACCTCACCATTGTCGGCAACCCCACCAACCCCACCGGCGTCCTCCACCGCGCCGAGGACCTCCTCGGGCTCCCCTCCAAGACCCTCGTCGTCGACGAGGCCTTCATGGACGCCATCCCTGGGGAGCGGGAGACCCTCATCGAGCCCTCGATGCCCGGGCGCCTCGTGCTGCGCTCGCTCACCAAGACCTGGGGCCTGGCAGGGCTTCGGATCGGATACGTCGTCGGCGACCCCGCCCTTATCGACCTCCTCGCCGCCCAGCAGCCGCCCTGGTCAGTCTCCACGCCTGCGATCCGCGCGGCCGTCGCCTGCACCTCGCACCGCGCCGCCGCCGAGGCTGCCCGCCTCGCGGAGGAGACCGTCGCGGCCCGCGCCGACCTCGCCGCCCGCCTCACCCAAGCCGGACTCGCCGTCGTCCCGGGCCAGGCCCCCTTCGTGCTCGCCGACGCCGCGGCACTGTCCCCGTCGTCGCTGCGCGGGCCCCTGGCCGAGCGAGGGTTCGCCGTGCGTCGCGGCGAGACGTTCCCGGGTCTCGGGCCGACGTGGTTGCGGTTCGCGGTCCGCACTCCGGACCTCCACCGCCGCCTGGCCGCGGCCCTGACCGACCTGGCGGCCACGTGAGCCGCTCAGCCATGGACGCGCCCGAAGTCGCGATCAGCACCCCGCCCTCGGTCCGCGGGGCACGCGTGCGACCGGCCAGCGACAGCACCGCGTCGCGCCCGGCCAGGGCCCCCGCCAACCGGCGCCCCTCCGCGGTGCCACCCAGGAGCGGAATCACCACGCCATACAACCATCCGTGAAAGGACACCCATGACCCTCCTCGATGACACCCTGTCGGCCATCCGCCCCGCCTCCGCCCACGCGCTTGCCGCAGCTGAGGCCCGCCAGCTGCGCCTCACCAAGCCCCCGGGCAGCCTCGGCCGCCTGGAGGAGATCGGCAACCGCCTCGCCGCCATCGCCGACGCCTGCCCGCCCCCGCTTCCCCAGCGGGCGGTGATCGGCCTGTTCGCCGGCGATCACGGCGTCTGTGCCCAGGGCATCAGCCCCTGGCCCCAGGAGGTCACGGTCCAGATGGCGCTCAACATCGCCTCCGGCGGCGCGGCGATCAATGCGATCGCCCGCCAGGTGGGAGCCGACGTCTGGGTGACCGATGTGGGTGTGGCGGCGGAGGTCCCGGCCCACCCGGGGATCCGCGCACGCAACGTCCGGCGAGGGACCCGCGACTTCACCGTCGAGCCCGCGCTCACGCTCGACGAGGCCCGTTCGGCCCTCGAGGTGGGCATCGAGACGGCCAACGAGGCCATCGACGCCGGTGCCGACATCCTTCTCACCGGCGAGATGGGGATCGGTAACACCACGCCGGCAAGCGCGCTGATCGCGGCGTTCTCGGGCCTGCCCGTGACCTCGGTGACGGGCCGTGGGGCCGGCGCCGGCGACGACATGCTGTCGAAGAAGATCCAGGTGATCGACGGCGCGCTGGCCCTGCACCGCCCCGACCCGACGGATCCGCTGGGAGCGCTCGCCGCCGTCGGCGGTCTGGAGCACGCGGCGCTGGCAGGGTTCATCCTCGGCGCGGCGGCGCGTCGGGTGCCGGTGATCATCGACGGTGTGATCGCCGCGTCCGCGGCGTGTGTCGCGGCGGCGATCGACGAAGCGGTGACCGGCTACCTCATCGCGGGCCACGCGGGCGTCGAGCCAGGGATCAAGGCTGCGCTGACCTGGCTGGACCTGCAGCCGCTGGTGGACCTCGACCTCCGCCTGGGCGAGGGCACCGGCGCGGCGCTGGCCCTCCCGACGGTGCAGGCGGCTGCGCGGATCCTTCGGGAGATGGCGACGTTCGACTCCGCGGGTGTCGCGGAGGGGTGAGGGCCCCCGGCCTGCAGTTACGCCCGGGTCCAGGACGCTCGTGCGCGGAGACGGGGCCCCAGTGCCGCCCTCTGCGCTCAGGCGGGGGCGGGGTGACCGGCACTACCGGCACGTCTCCGCGGAGTGGGCGCCGCTCTCCTGTGAACGTCGGTGGCATTCAGGAACGGAGGAGTGCCCCTAGCTGCACCCACCACGTCGTGAATGAAGGGCCCGCGCGCGCGGAATCGTGCCCAAACTGGCACCCTCTGGTCCCTTCCCTGAGCGTCAGGCCCTGCACTGGCGTCCCGCTGCTGCGGACGCCGCGCGTGTCACCACACGCCACCGCCGGGCAGGACCCTCGGTGAGCGGCGGCGCCACGCCCGAAGTCACTGCGCGCAGTCAGCGGGAGTGGGCGGGGCCTGAGTGGGCCGGGTAGGGAAGAATGGCGCCATGGAAGCGAAGCGGGCCGCGGACGACGGCGTGGAGCCGGCTCCCGGCGCCCCTGCTCCCGACTCTTCCGGGGAGACGATGGGGGCCCCGGCTCGAGCCGCGGAGCCCCAGCCGACGCTCGCCGGGCGATCGGGGGTCTCGCCCCTCGCCGTCCTCGGGGTCGTGCTTCTCACAGCGACACTCGCAGTCAGCGGATTCCTCGGCTGGCAGATCTACGGCACCACGTGGCTCGCCCAAGGCGCCGCCGCCCAGAGCGTCGCCGAGCTCCGCGCGTCCTGGGACGCCGCGACACCCTCAGCCACACCGTCGCCGGATTCCCCCGAGGATCCGCAACTCCCGGTCCCCACCCTTCCTGCGCCCGGAAAACCGGCGTGGATCCTGCGCATCCCGTCCCAGGACGTCGAATGGCCCATCGTCTCCGGCGTCGAGACTGAGCTGTTGAAGGCGGCTGTCGGCTGGTACCCGTCGACGGCGCTGCCCGGGCAGGTGGGAAACGCCGCCCTGGCGGGGCTGCGCATCACGCACGGGGAACCCTTCGGCCGCGTGCTTGAGCTAGCCGAGGGCGACGAGGTGATCATCGAAACGGCCCAGGCCGTCTACACCTACCGGATCACGTTGCCCCCATCGCAGCTCACCGTGCACCGCGACGAGTCCTGGGTTCTCGACCCCGTCCCCGGCAAGCCGGACCTCGCGCCCACCGAGGCGATCCTCACCCTGACCACCCACGAAGACCTCATCGATACGCCGGACCGCGCAGTCGGATTCGGCGTCCTGGAGAACACGGAGCCCACATGACAGACCGCAGCGAACTCGTCGACCACATCAGGAACCTGGCCGTGGTGCACGGCAAGGTGACGCTCGCCTCCGGCAAGGAGGCCGACTACTACATCGACATGCGCCGCGTCACCCTCGACGGTGCAGCCTCACCGCTGGTGGGCCGCGTGATGAACGAGCTGGTGGCGGACCTGGACTTCGACGCCGTCGGCGGGCTCACTCTCGGGGCGGATCCCGTCGCCACGGCCATGCTGCACGCGAAGGCCGCCGAGGGCGGCCGGCTGGACGCCTTCGTAGTCCGCAAGTCGGCCAAGGGCCACGGCATGCAGCGCCGCATCGAGGGCACCGAGGTGGCGGGCCGGCGGGTCCTCGTGGTCGAGGACACCTCCACGACGGGGGGCTCGGCCCTCACGGCCGTCGAGGCCGTCCGCGAGGCCGGGGGAGAGGTGGTCGCTGTCGCCGTCGTGGTGGATCGCGGCACCGGCGCCGCCGAGAAGGTGGGCGACGCCGGCCTCGAGTACCGCTACGCCGTGGACCTCGCGGACCTCGGCCTCTGAGAGTCCTCCGCCTAGGCGCGAGCGACTGAGCCCCCCTCAGAGGGCAGGGGCCTCAGCTGATCCCGAACCTCGCCTTGAACTCGCGACGCCTCGCGTGGAGGATCGGCTCGGTGTAGCCCGACGGCTGCCACGTGCCCTGCAGCACCAGGTCCCGCGCCGCGCACCACGCGATCGAATCCTCGAACGAACTCCCCGCCGTCGGCGCCATGGCCAGGTACGCCGGGTCGTCGGCGTTCTGCGCGTCGACGACGGCCGCCATCCGCTTGAGCGACTGCAGCACGAACGCCTCCGAGACGATCCCGTGCCGGATCCAGTTGGCGAGCATCTGGGAGCTGATCCGGCAGGTGGCGCGGTCCTCCATCAAGGAGGTGTCCGTGATGTCGGGCACCTTCGAGCAGCCGACGCCCTGCTCGATCCAGCGGACGACGTAACCCAGGATGGACTGGCACGAGTTGTCCACCTCCTGCTGACGCTCCTCGGGCGTCCAGCGCGTGTGGGGCGCCAGCGGGATCTCGAGCAGATCGTCGAGGGTCGCCCGCCGCCCCCCCGCCGCGATCTCGCCCTGGCGGGCCCGGGCGTCGACGCGGTGGTAGTGCGTGGCGTGCAGGGTCGCGGCGGTGGGGGAGGGAACCCACGCCGTGGTGGCCCCCGAGGAGGGGTGCCCGATCTTCTCTGCCACCATGTCGGCCATCAGGTCGGTCTTGGCCCACATGCCCTTGCCGATCTGCGCCCGGCCGGGCAACCCGCTCGCGAGGCCGATGTCGACGTTCCAGTCCTCGTACGCGGCCATCCAGGAGGCCTGCTTCATCTCCGCCTTGCGGATCATCGGCCCCGCCTCCATCGAGGTGTGGATCTCGTCGCCGGTCCGGTCCAGGAACCCGGTGTTGATGAAGATGATCCGGTCGGCCGCCTCGTTGATGCAGGCCATGAGGTTGAGCGTGGTGCGTCGCTCCTCGTCCATGATGCCCATCTTGATGGTGGTGCGCGGCAGGCTCAGGATGTCCTCGACGGCGCCGAACAGGTCTGTGGTGAAGGCCACCTCGGCCGGCCCGTGCTGCTTGGGCTTGACGATGTAGATGGACCCGCTGCGCGAATTGCGGCGGTCGTTGTCCGACGACAGGCCAGGGATGGCGCACAGGCTCGTGACCAGCGCGTCGAGAATGCCCTCGGGCAGCTCGCGGCCCTCGGCGTCGAGGACGGCCGGCGTGGTCATGAGGTGGCCGACGTTGCGGCACAGCATGAGCGCCCGGCCGTGCAACCGCAGCTCGCCGCCGTCGGGGCGGGTGAAGCGCGGGTCGTCGGCGAGGGTCCGCAGGAACGAGCGGCCGCCCTTGTCCATCTCCTCCGCCGCGCTACCGTCGTTGAGCTGCAGCCACGTGCGGTAGCCGAGGACCTTGTCCGGCCCGTCGACTGTGGCCACCGAGTCCTCGAAGTCCATGATCGCGGTGACGGCGGACTCCAGGACGATGTCGTCGATGCCGGCGGGGTCGTCGCGCCCGATCCGGCCGGCCGGATCGATCCGCAGCTCGATGCCGAGTCCGTTGTGCTGGATCACGACGGACGTCGGCGCGTCGGGCGCCCCCGAATACCCCGCGTACGACTCGGGGTCAGCCAGGTCGACGACCTGCCCCGACGTGAGCGTGGCCCGCAGCCGCGACCCGGCCTCGTAGCGGATGACCTCCGCATGTGACCCCGCCGCCAGCGGGGCCGCACGGTCGAGGAACTCCCGCGCCCAGGCGATGACACGGCCGCCGCGGATGGGGTTGTAGCGCCCCTCACGCTGCGCCCCGTCGTCCTCGCTGATCACGTCCGTGCCGTAGAGGGCGTCGTAGAGGGATCCCCACCGGGCGTTGGCGGCGTTGATCGCGAACCTTCGGTTCGTGACCGGGACCACCAGCTGCGGGCCGGCCATCTCGGCGATCTCGGTGTCGACGCCGGTGGTGGTCGCCCGGACGCCCTCGGGCTCGTCCAGCAGGTAGCCGATCTGCCTCAGCAGGTGTCGGTAGTGCGGCGCGTAGGGCGTGCCGGGGGTGGCCCGATGAAACTCGTCGATGGCCCGCTGCATCCGCTCGCGCTCCGCGAGGAGGGCCCGGTTGCGGCCCGAGAAGTTGGTGAAGAGGCTCTCGAATCCGGCCCAGAACCGCTCCCGCGACACGCCCGTCAGGGGCAGCGCCTCGCTGTCGACGAAGTCCACGAGGCTCCGGTCCACCCAGAGCCGCCCGACGGGGGCATGGGTGTCCTGGGCGGTGTGGGTGTGTGCGGGGGCGGTCAGGGTGATCGTCATGGGAGTGCTCCTTCTCTTCAGCGAGGTGGTGTCAGAACTGGGCGGACTCTGTGGAGTCCTCGAGTGCGGTGGTCGAGCTGGCGGGGTTGATGGCGGCGGCGATGGTGTCGAAGTAGCCGGTGCCCACCTCGCGCTGGTGCCGGGTCGCCGTGTAGCCGCGTTCCTCGGCGGCGAATTCGCGCTCCTGCAGCTCCACGTAGGCGCTCATGTTGCGGGTGGCGTAGCCCTGCGCCAGCTCGAACATCGAGTAGTTGAGCGCGTGGAATCCGGCCAGCGTGATGAACTGGAAGGTGTAGCCCATCGCGCCCAGCTCGCGCTGGAACTTCGCGATGGTGGCGTCGTCGAGGTGCTTGCGCCAGTTGAACGACGGTGAGCAGTTGTAGGCCAGCATCTGGTCCGGGTGTTCGGCCTTGATGGCCTCGGCGAACTCACGTGCCGCAGCCAGGTCCGGGACGCCGGTCTCCATCCACAGCAGGTCGGCGTACTTCGCGTAGGCCTTGCCGCGGGCGATGCTGGGCTCCATGCCGGGGCGGACCTTGAAGAAGCCCTCGCTGGTCCGGTCTCCGGTGATGAACTCCTGGTCGCGTTCGTCCACGTCCGACGTGATGAGCGTGGCCGCTTCGGCGTCGGTGCGCGCGATGATCACCGTCGGCACCCCGGCCACGTCCGCGGCGAGGCGGGCCGCATTGAGGGTGCGCTCGTGCTGCTGGGTGGGAATGAGCACCTTGCCGCCCAGGTGGCCGCACTTCTTCTCGGAGGCGAGTTGGTCCTCCCAGTGCACGCCCGACGCGCCGGCGGCGATCATGGCCTTCATCAACTCGTAGGCGTTGAGCGTGCCGCCGAAGCCCGCCTCGGCGTCGGCGACGATGGGGACCAGCCAGTCCTCCACCGTGCGGATGCCCTCGGCGTGCTCGATCTGGTCCGCACGCAGCAGCGCGTTGTTGATGCGGCGGACCACCTGCGGCACGGAATTGGCCGGGTAGAGCGACTGGTCGGGGTAGGTGTGTCCCGAGAGGTTCGCGTCGGCGGCCACCTGCCAGCCGGAGAGGTAGATGGCCTTGAGGCCGGCCTTGACCTGCTGCACGGCCTGGTTGCCCGTCAGTGCGCCGAGCGCGTTGATGAAGTCCTCGTTGTGCAGCTGGTGCCAGAGCTTCTCGGCGCCGCGTCGGGCCAGCGTGTGCTCCTCCTGGACGCGGCCACGCAGTCGGACGACGTCCTCAGCCGTGAAGTCGCGCTGCACGTGGGCCCAGCGGGGGTTGATGCGCCAGTCGTACTCGAGCAGCTCTGCGGACATGGGTTCGGTGATCATCGGGAGTCCTTCCGGGTGGGGCAGCGTCCCTGCTGCCGTGTGCCTTGCGATGTGACGATCCTCCGCCGCTGTGACAGCAATTCCTAGAAGTATTTCTCGTAAAGAAATGCAGAAATTCCGCTAGGCTGAACTTCATGCCAGTCGACGATGCGCAACGCGCTCCAGGCGGGGACGCCGAGGGCCCTTTCGACCCGTTTTCCCTGGGCAGGCGGCTGCGCCACCTCCGCAAGGAGCGCGGGTTGACCCTCAGCCAGGTGGCCGAGCAGTCCGGGCTGGCGCCGTCGCAGTTGTCACTCATGGAGAACGGCAAGCGTGAGGCCAAGCCGTCGCATCTCCAGACCCTCGCCCGGGTCTACGGCGCCACGCTCGAGGATCTGACCGCCCCCGTGCCCAGCCGTCGGACCCAGCTGGAGATCGAACTCGACCGCCTCATGCGGGCGCCCCTGGCACAGGCCAAGGGACTGCCCGCGGTGCGGATCTCCCCGCGCATGCCGCTGGACGTGCTGGAGGCGCTGGTGGCGCTCCATCGCGAACTCGCCCACGACGCCGCCGAGCGCATGGCCACCCCGGAGGAGGCGCGCCGGGCCAACGCGCAGCTGCGCGACGAGATGCGGGCCCGCGACAACTACTTCGGCTCGATCGAGGAGGAGGCTGCGAGCCTGCTGAAGCGAGGCGGGTACGTGGGAGGACCGCTCTCGCAGCACCTCATCGGGGAGATCACCGCCCACCTCGGCTTCACGCTGCACCACGTCAGCGACCTGCCGCATTCGACCAGGTCGGTGACGGACCTCAAGAGCAAGCGGATCTACCTGGCCGCCGCGAGGTCCGGCGAGTACGAGCCGCGATCCGTGCTGCTCCAGGCCCTTGGTCACCACATCCTGGAGCATTCGCCGCCCAGCAGCTACGGCGACTTCCTCCGGCAACGCATCGAGACCAACTACTTCGCCGCCGCACTTCTGCTCCCGGAGGAGCCCGCCGTCGAGTTCCTGCGGGCGGCGAAGGAGCGCCGGGAGCTCTCGGTGGAGGACCTCCGCGACATCTTCGGCGTGAGCTATGAGGCGGCCGCACACCGTTTCACGAACCTGGCCACCAGGCACCTCGGCATCCCGGTGCACTTCCAGCGCGTGCACGAGTCCGGGATCATCTACAAGGCCTACGAGAACGACGGCGTCGCCTTCCCCAAGGACAACCTGGGTGCCATCGAGGGACAGCCGGCCTGCCGCTACTGGACCTCGCGCGAGGTGTTCGGGGTGGCGGACAAGTTCAACGCCTTCAACCAGTACACCGACACACCCACCGGCACGTTCTGGTGCACGGCGCGGGTGGAGCAGACCAGCTCCGGCTACTTCTCCACCGGCATCGGCGTGCGCTACCGCGACTCGAAGTGGTTCCGCGGCCGAGACACCCGCGAGCACTCGGTCTCCACGTGCCCGGACCCGACGTGCTGCCGACGGGCGCCCGAGGACCTGGCGTCGAAGTGGTCCGGTTACGCGTGGCCCAGCGCCCGCACGCACGCTCACCTTCTGGCCGCACTGCCGCCCGGCACCTTCCCCGGCGTCGACGACACCGAGGTCTACCAGTTCCTGGACTCCCATCACCAGATGTGAGCAGTCGGGTGCTGCGCCTGAATCCTCGCCTGCGCTACCGTGAAGACGACTGATCTAAGGAGATCCCTGTGGACACCATCCTGATTATCCTCATCGTCCTGGTCGTCATCGCGCTCGCGGTGGTGGGCTGGGGCGTCGGGGCCTACAACGGCTTCGTCAAGAGCCGCAACCTCATCCAGGAGTCGTGGCGCCAGATCGACGTGGAGCTCAACCGCCGCTACGAGCTGATCCCCAACCTGGTGGAGACGGTGCGCGGCTACGCGGCCCACGAGCGCAACACGCTGGAGCAGATCACGGCGCTGCGCAACACGGCCCGTTCGTTGTCCCAGCAGAGCCACGGGCAGCCCAGCGAGCAACGCGCCGCCGTCGAGTCCGAGCTGACGCAGGCCGTGCACAACCTGCTCGTGTCGGTGGAGGCGTACCCGGATCTGAAGTCGAATACCAACTTCCTCGAGCTGCAGCGCGAGCTGACGGACACCGAGGACCGCATCGCCGCCTCGCGTAGGTTCTACAACGCCAACGTGCGTGATTACAACACGCGCATCGAGTCCGTGCCGAGCAACATCATCGCCGGTTTCGCGAAGTTCGAGAAGGCCACGTACTTCGAGGTCAACGACCCGATGGTGCGCCAGGCTCCTGATGTGAACTTCGGCGAGATCTCGCAGCGCCCGGCGGGGGCGCCGGAGCCGGCGCAACAGCAGATCCAGGCACCGCGCCAGGACGAGCTCGCCCAGCCCTATCAGGCGCCCCAGCGCGCCCAGCAGGAACCCGAGGGCCAGCCGGTGGTGCCGCCGCCCGCGCAGCAGGCGGGCGAGGGCGGGTACCGGCCGCCGTTCACCAGCTGACCAGGAGCCGTGGAGGGGCCCGCATTCCGACGAGGGGGCGGGCCCTTCCGCTACCCAGAGAATGAAGTCGGCAATACTCGTTGACATTTCAACAAACCTAGTTTAGGGTTGTACCAACAGCCCACGAAAGGACACCCACATGAACCTCAACGAACTCAACGGCACCTTCGTTATCGACCCCTCCCACTCCGCGCTCTCCTTCGTGGCCCGCCACGCCATGGTCACCAAGGTCCGCGGGTCCTTCGAGAAGTTCGAGGGCTCGGCCACCGTCGACGCCGCGAACCCCGCCAACACCTCCCTCGAGGTCACCATCGACGCCGCCTCGATCAATACCCGCAACGCCGACCGCGACGGTCACGTCCGCTCCGCCGACTTCTTCGACGTCGAGAACTTCCCCACCTGGACCTTCAAGGGCACCGGCTTCGCGGTCAAGGGCGACGTCGTCGAGGTGACCGGTGACCTCACCATCAAGGACACCACCCGCTCCATCACCCTCCCGCTCGAGTACCAGGGCTCCGCGAAGGACCCCTTCGGCAACACCCGCGTCGGCTTCGAGGGCTCCACGCAGATCCTCCGCTCGGACTTCGGTCTCACCTGGAACGCCGCGCTTGAGACCGGTGGCTTCCTCGTCTCGGACAAGGTCACCATCGAGGTCGAGATCTCGGCCATCCAGCAGGCCTGATCCTCCGCAGCACGCAGCGCCCCGGCTATTAGCCGGGGCGCTGTCGCGTTCCTGGTTTGCCTCGCTGAGTCAACTGGGACAAGCTCGCCTCGTGACCGAGTCAGTACCCGAGGATCCGACGGCGCCCGCCGTCGGCGTGGAGCCGCACCCCCTGCCCTGGCCCGAGGGTGACCACCTGGACCCCGAGCTGTTGGCCGAGGGGGATCGCCGCAACGTCGTCGACCAATACCGGTACTGGAGGCTGGCGGCGATCGTCGCGGACCTGGACCGGACCCGGGTACCGCTGCACGTGGCCATCCAGAACTGGGAGCACGATTTCAACATCGGCTCGATCGTGAGGACGGCGAACGCGTTCAATGTCGCGGCGGTGCACATCGTGGGCCGAAGGCGGTGGAACCGTCGCGGCGCCATGGTCACGGACCGCTACCTCCATGTCCTCCACCACGACGACGAGGCCTCGCTCCTGGCGTACCTGGCAGGGGAGGGCGTGACCCCGGTCGGCGTGGACAACCTGCCGGGGTCGGTGCCGCTCGAATCGGCCCAGCTGCCGGAGCGTTGCTGCCTCGTGTTCGGTTCCGAGGGGCCGGGCCTGACTGACGCGATGGTCGAGGGCTGCGAGCGTCTCGTCGCCATCACGCAGCGGGGCTCGACCCGCTCGATGAACGCAGGTGCAGCCGCGGCGATCGCGATGTACCACTGGACCCTCCAGCACGCCGCTCCCCACTGACCTGGACGCTATTGTGGCGGGCATGCAGTCAGAGCGGTTCGCGGCGGGCCTGACCCCTCTCCCGACGGCGGCACGCGTGACGCAGAAACGCGGTGCCCTGCGCTGGCGGGTCATCTCCACCCTCGTCTCGCTGGCCATCCTGGCCGTCATCATCCTGACCCTGGGCCGCGACTGGCCGCAGGAGTGGACCATCGCGATGGTCGCCCTCTGGGTGGGATCGTCGGTGTTCTGGCTGGCGATCTCCATCGTCGGGCTGCAGCGCGCCAAGCGTGACCTCGGCCGCATCCACGACGGCGTGGCGTTCTTCTTCGATCACGACGGGGTCGAGTTCATCACGCCGCCCGCCGCGCTCGTGCCCTGGGACCGCGTGGCCGCGCTCAAGCTCGGCGGGGGGCTGTCCGGCGCCGGCCCATCCATGGTGCTCGAGACCGCCGCCGGCCCCGTCGCGAAGGTGCCGCTGAGTTTCCTCGACGCAACCCCGGCTGTCATCGACTCCGCCGCCCGCGCGTACTCGCTGGGGCGAGTGGGCCTGGATGTCCGCGCCCTCGACAGGGTGCTCTAGGCGCCTGCTGAACACGCATGCCGAGCCTCGGACGCGGCGCTCCCGGACGTGCCGGCGTGACCCCGGCCTCCCCCGGGGGGATGCGAGGCGATAGGGTTGGGCCGACCAGAAGTCTCACTCAGAAAAGAGGCATCCATGCCCATTGCTACTCCCGAGATCTACGCCGAGATGCTCGATCGGGCCAAGGCGAACAAGTTCGCGTACCCGGCCATCAACATCACCTCGTCGTCGACGGTGACCGCGGCCATCCAGGGGTTCGCGGAGGCTGGCTCTGACGGCATCATCCAGGTGTCCACAGGCGGCGCCGAGTACGCGTCCGGTTCCACCATCAAGGACAAGGTCGTCGGCGCAGCCGCGCTCGCGGCCTACGCGGCGGAGGTGGCGAAGAACTACCCCATCCAGATCGCGCTGCACACCGACCACTGCCCCAAGGACAAGCTGGACTCGTTCGTCCGTCCGCTGCTGGCCATCTCGGCCGAGCGCGTGAAGAACGGCCTGCTGCCCCTGTTCCAGTCCCACATGTGGGACGGTTCCGCGGTGCCGATGGAGGAGAACCTGCAGATCGCTGACGAGCTGCTGGCCCTCACCAAGGCCGCCAACATCATCCTCGAGATCGAGGTCGGCGTCGTCGGTGGCGAAGAGGACGGCGTCTCCGCTGAAATCAACGACAAGCTCTACACCACCATCGAGGACGGCATGCGCACCGCCGAGGTGCTCGGCCTGGGTGAGAAGGGTCGTTACATGACGGCGCTGACCTTCGGCAACGTGCACGGCGTGTACAAGCCCGGTGCGGTCAAGCTGCGTCCCGAGGTCCTCAAGGAGATCCAGGACGCCGTCGGCGCCAAGTACGGCAAGGACAAGCCGTTCGACCTGGTTTTCCACGGCGGCTCCGGCTCCACCGCTCAGGAGATCTCCGACGCGGTGGACTTCGGTGTCATCAAGATGAACATCGACACCGACACGCAGTACGCGTACACCCGTCCGGTGGTGGAGCACATGTTCCGCAACTACGACGGCGTGCTGAAGATCGACGGTGAGGTCGGCAACAAGAAGCACTACGACCCGCGCGCGTGGGGCAAGCTGGCCGAGGCCGGCATGGCCGCCCGTATCGTCGAGGCGTGCGAGAACCTCCGCTCCGCCGGCACCACGATGGGCGCCAAGTGAGCTGAACCACGGTTCACACGGCGAGTGGCCGGTCCCTTCGGGGGCCGGCCACTCGCCGTTTCTGGCTCGGGCTACTTCAGTGACGCGTACGCGCCGCCGTCGACGAGGTTGGTGAAGCCGAGGTCCTCCATGATGTCGATAGCGGCCGCCGAGCGGCTGCCGGAACGGCAGTAGACGACGTAGGTGTCGTCCTTCGGGAGTTCTCCGACGCGGTCCGCGAAGTCCGCGGCCTGGACGTCGATGTTGAGCGCTCCGTCGAGGTGCCCGCTGTCGTACTCGGCCGGAGTCCGCACGTCGATCACGGCTGCGCCGTCGGAGATAGCCGTGCGCGCGGTATCAGCGCCGGCGTCTGAGCATGCGCTGAGCCCCACCAGGGCGGCCAGGGCAATGACGAGGGCGAGGAGTGGTGTGCGTAGGTTCATGGGCGCCATCGTATACCCCAGTGGGTATCGGTTCATCACACTTCTATAACGGCGCTGGCCAACACCACGCCCGTAAGATAGCGTTAACATCGTTGCTGGTCGGGCGGTTCCGCCCGGGGCCCGGCAGGTACGAAGGAGTACGTGTGACCACACTTCTAGAGCTGAAGAACGTCTCGAAGACGTTCCCCGGCGTCAAGGCGCTGAGCAACGTCCACCTGGATCTCAATGCGGGCGAGGTGCTCGGTCTGTGCGGTGAGAACGGCGCGGGCAAGTCCACCCTGATGAAGATCCTCACAGGCATCTACACCCCGGATCCGGGGGCGGAGATCTGGCTGCAGGGCAAGCAGGTGGAGGTACGCAACACCAACCACGCGCGGGACCTGGGGCTCAGCATCATCCACCAGGAACTCAACATGGTGCCGGATCTCACTGTGGCGCAGAACCTGTTTCTCGGCCGTCCCGGCAGCCACAAGGGCGGCTACATCGACGACGCCAAGCTCAACCGCGACGCCGCGGACCTGATCGAGCGCCTCGGCATGAACCTCAACCCCAAGACCTACGTGCGGGACCTGTCGGTCGCGCGGCAGCAGATGGTGGAGATCGCCCGCGCGATGTCCTATGACTCGCGCATCCTCGTCATGGACGAGCCGACGGCGGCCCTCACGCTCGCCGAGACCGACGCGCTCTTCGGCATGATCCGTGACTTCGTCACCCCGGAGACCGGGCTGATCTACATCTCCCACCGCATGCCGGAGATCGAGGAGATCACGGACCGTGTGTCCGTGCTGCGCGACGGCCAGTACATCGGCACCGTCGTCACCAAGGATGTGGAGATCCGCGAGATCATCTCGATGATGGTGGGCCGCGAGGTCTCGGGCGACGCGCGCCCCCGCACCAAGCCGGTCTCCGACGAGGTGGTCCTCAAGGTCGAGGGTCTCAACACCACGAAGCTGGTGCGCGACGTCAGCTTCGAGGTCCGCAAGGGCGAGGTACTGGGATTCGCCGGGCTGATGGGCGCCGGTCGCACCGAGGTGGCCCGGGCCGTCTTCGGCGCGGATCCCCGCACCAGCGGAGAGATTTCGCTGCACGGGAAGAAGGTGGGCATCCGGACGGCGGCCGACGCGGTCCGGGCCGGGATCGGCTACCTCTCGGAGGACCGCAAGCAGTTCGGAGTCCTGTTGGACCAGGACGTCAAGGCCAACACGGCTATGGCGGCCATGAAGGACTTCCACATCGGCGGTTTCATCCTCGACGGCAAGATCCGCACCGTGGGCACCGAGTACTCGAAGAAGCTCCGGGTCAAGACGCCCAACGTCAACCAGTTGCTCGGCAAGCTCTCGGGCGGTAACCAGCAGAAGGTGGTCATCGCCAAGTGGCTGGTGCGCAACTGCGACGTGCTGATTTTCGACGAGCCCACCCGAGGCATCGACGTCGGCGCCAAGGAGGAGATCTACAACCTCATTGAGCAGCTGTCCGGCCAGGGCAAGGCGATCGTCGTCATCTCATCCGAACTGCCGGAGGTGCTGCGGGTCTCGCACCGCATCGCGGTCATGGCCCACGGCCACATCACGGGATTCCTCGACAACGAGGACGCCACTCAGGAGAACATCATGGAGCTCGCCACCGTCGGCAAGGCTCAGTTGAAAGGAAACGCAGCGTGAGCACTGAAGCCGCCTCCAAGGCCGCCCCTGCCCAGCAGTCACAGATTCGGACGTTCCTCAAGTCCTCGCTTCAGCAGCTGTTCGTCTTCGCAGCGCTGATCGTCGTCTTTGTGTTCTTCATGGTCTTCGCCCCCAACTTCAACGCCGGCGTCGTGATCCCCAACATCCTGCTCCAGGCCGCTGCGATCGGCACGATCGCGCTGGGAGCCACGTTCGTCATCGGCACCGGCGGCATCGATCTGTCGGCCGGCACGGGCATGACGTTCACCGCGGTCATGGCGGGCGTCTTCATGTCGGCGGAGTTCATGAACCTCCCGCTCGGCATCGGCCTCCTCCTCACGATCCTCGTGGGAGCGGTGATGGGCATGGTCAACGGCTTCCTGATCGCGTACCTGCACATCCCGCCGTTCATCGCCACGCTGGCGATGATGATGGTGACCCGAGGTCTCTCGTTGATCATCTCCAACGCCTCGTCGATCAAGATCGCCAACCCGGACTACTCGCTCATCTCCAACGGGCGGATCATCCCCTTCCTGTCGAACGCGGCGCTGATCTTCGTGCTCCTCGGCATCGTCGCCGCCGTGATCCTGGGCAAGACGCTGCTGGGCCGCTACGCACTGGCGATCGGCTCCAACGAGGAGGCCACCCGGCTCTCCGGCATCAACGTCAAGCTGTGGAAGGCGCTGGTCTACATCACCGCCGGCATCTTCACCGCCCTCGGCGCCATCCTCTACTCCGGCCGGTTCGGCTTCGTTCAGCCCGCGGAGGGCCTGGGCATGGAACTGCAGGTCATCGCGGCTGTGGTCATCGGCGGCACGTCGCTGTCAGGCGGCCGTGCCAACATCGTCGGCACCATGATGGGCGCACTGCTCATGATGACGCTGACCGTCGGGCTGCAGATGATGGGCGTCGCCCAGCAGTGGCAGCTCGTCGTCACTGGCGTCGTCGTCCTCTTGGCCGTCTACGCGGACATCGTGCGCCGCCAGCGCGCCTCTGCCGTCTAGACCCTCACAACTTCATCCACCTCATGGGAGGGCGGTCCTCCCAGAACCGAAAGGAAACCGCCATGCGCATGTTGCGCTCCGCACTGGCAATGTCGTCAGTGCTCGTCCTGGGCCTCACGGCCTGCTCCACCTCCTCGACCCCCACGTCGTCGGCTCCGGCCCCGGCGGAAAGCACCAGCTCGTCCGCGCCGGCCGAGTCCTCCGCTCCGGCCGAATCCTCGGCGCCCGCCGAGGGCGAAGTCCCCATGGGCGATGGCACCCAGACCATCTACCTGGTGTCAAAGGGCTTCCAGCACCGCTTCTGGCAGGCAGTCAAGCAGGGCGCTGAGGAAGCCGGCGAGGAATACAAGTACAAGGTCGAGTTCGTCGGCCCGGAGAACGAGCAGGCCGTCACGCAGCAGCTCGACCAGCTCCGCACCGCACTCCAGCAGCAGCCCGCCGCCATCGGCTTCGCCGCACTGGACTCCGGCGCAGCCGGCCCGGTGCTCGAGGAGATCCAGGCCGCGAACATCCCGATCATCGCCTTCGACTCCGGCGTGGACTCCGACATCCCGTTGACCACCGTCTCCACCGACAACAAGGCCGCCGCTGCTGAGGCTGCCAAGAACATGGTGGAGCTGCTGGGCGGAAAGGGCACAGTCGGCATGGTCTGCCACGACCAGACCTCGGCCACCGGCAAGCAGCGGTGCGAGGGCTTCCAGGAGTACATGGCAGCCAACGCACCCGACATCAAGGTGCTGCCGCCGCAGTACGCGGGTGAGGTCGGCCTCGCCGCCAACACCGCCAAGGCGCTCATCCAGGCCAACGCGGACATCACCGGCATCTACGGCTCCAACGAGGCCTCGGCCATCGGCGCCCTCCAGGGCACCATCGAGTCCGGCAAGGAACTCAAGGTGGTCGGCTTCGACTCCGGCAAGGCCCAGCTCGACGCCATCCGCAGCGGCCAGGAGGCCGGTGCCATCACCCAGTCGCCCGTGAAGATGGGCTACGAGACCGTCGTGGCGGCCATCAAGGCCATCAACGGACAGGAACTGCCGAAGATCATCGACTCCGGCTTCGCCTGGTACGACGCCAGCAACATCGACGATCCTGAGATCGCCGCAAACCTGTACGAGTGAGTGACGCCGGGGTGGGTCCGTCAGGGCCCACCCCGGCCCACGTCCAGACACCACCGAAGAACCTCACAAAGAAGAAACAAAGAAGGTGTGATTCGTGACCAACTACCCCAGGATCGGCATTCGCCCCATCATCGACGGCCGTCGACGCGGCGTCCGCGAGAGCCTTGAAGACCAGACCATGAACATGGCTCTGCGGGTCAAGGAACTCTACGAGGCGGAGCTGCGATACCCCGACGGCAGCCCCGTGCAGGTCGTCATCGCTGACTCCACCATCGGGCGCGTCTCCGAGGCGCAGGCCTGCGCGGAGAAGTTCCGCCGCGAGAACGTCGGGCTCACGCTGTCGGTCACGCCGTGCTGGGCGTACGGGTCCGAGACGATCGACATGGATCGCGCCATTCCGCACGCCATCTGGGGCTTCAACGGCTCCGAGCGCCCGGGCGCCGTGTACCTCGCGGCTGCCCTTGCCGGCCACACCCAGCTGGGCATCCCCGCCTTCGGCATCTACGGCGAAGAGGTCCAGGACGCAGACGACGATTCCGTGCCCTCCGAGGTGCGCCAGCGGCTGCTGGACTACGCGGGTGCCGGTCTGGCCGTCGCGCTCATGAAGGGCAGGTCGTATCTCTCCATCGGTGGAGTGTCGATGGGTATCGCCGGCTGCGTGGTCAAGGAGGAGTTCTGGAACTACTACCTGGGCATGCGCAACGAGTACGTCGACATGGTGGAGATCGAGCGCCGGATCGAGCAGGGCATCTACGACAAGGACGAGTACGAGGCCGCTTACGCGTGGGTCCGCGAGAACCTCACCCAGGGCGAGGACTTCAACCCCGAGGAGTGGCAGGCCTCGGCCGAGGAGCATGAGGCATGGTGGGCCTACAGCACCAAGATGGTGCTCATCGGCCGCGACCTCATGGAGGGCAACCCGAAGCTCGCCGAGATGGGCTTCGAGGAGGAGGCCGGCGGCCACGGCGCGCTGATCTCCGGCTTCCAGGGCCAGCGCCAGTGGACGGACTACCTGCCCAACGGCGACCTGATGGAGACCCTGGTCAACACGCAGTTCGACTGGAACGGCAAGCGCCGCCCCAGCCTCATGGCCACGGAGAACGACAACCTCAACGGCGCCTCCATGATGGTCAACTATCTGCTCACGAACCGGGCGCAGATCTTCTCGGACGTGCGCACCTACTGGAGCGCGGACGCCATCGAGCGGGTCACCGGGCACCGCCCGGAGGGGCGTGCCGCCGGCGGTGTGATCGACCTGCGCAACTCCGGCGCCACGACGCTGGACGGCACGCTGGCGGCCACCGACGACGAGGGCGACCACGTCATCAAGCCCTGGTGGGACCTGACAGATCAGGACATCTCCGCCATGACCGAGGCCACCACGTTCCACCCGGCCAACATGGGCTACTTCCGCGGCGGCGGCTTCTCGACGCACTTCCGCTCCGCCGGGGACGTGCCCGTGACCATGACGCGCATCAACTGGGTCGACGGGCTGGGTCCCGTGATGCAGCTGGCCGAGGGCTACACCGTCGAACTGCCCGACGAAGCGGCCAAGACTATCGAGCTGCGGACCGATCCCGGGTGGCCCACCACCTGGTTCGTGCCCACCATCACCGGCGAGGGCGCCTTCACGTCCGTCTATGACGTGATGAACGCCTGGGGCTCCAACCACGGAGCCATCACCTACGGCCACATCGGACACCAGCTGATCACGCTGGCCTCGATGCTCCGCATCCCTGTGAACATGCACAACGTGTCACGTGAGCGGATCTTCCGGCCGAAGAACTGGCTGGGCTTCGGCACCGCCGATCTGGAGGGAGCCGACTACCGCGCCTGCGCGCAGTTCGGCCCGCTCTACAACTAGCACACGGGGGGCGAGCCCCCCGTGAACCCCCCGCACGGGGGGCAAGCCCCCCGTGCGCCCCCGTGACCCAACACGGGGCTCCGGCCCCGTGCGTCCATCTTCGCCCCGCGGTGCTCGCTTCGCTCGCGCGATTCCATGTTCCGGGGAACCAGGCTCCTTCTTCGCGGTTCCCCAGGCTCGCTTTGCTCGCGCGATTCGATGTTCCGGGGAACCAGGCTCCTTCGTCGCGGTTCCCCGGGCTCGCTTCGCTCGCGCGATTCCATGTTCCGGGGAACCAGGCTCCTTCGTCGCGGTTCCCCGGGCTCGCTTCGCTCGCGCGATTCCATGTTCCGGGGAACCAGGCTCCTTCTTCGCGGTTCCCCAGGCTCGCTTGATCGATCAACCGAACCACCACTCAGGAGGAAGAGAAGTGTCAACCGTCACCGCGCTGGCCGTCGACCTCGGCTCGTCGTCGGGCCGGATCATCGCCGGCACCCTCGACGACGGCGTCGTCCATGAGGTGGAAGTGCGGCGGTTCGAGCACGCGGCCACACTGCAGGGCCCCTTGGCAGGCTCAGGCCGGCACGGGTACCTCGCCTGGGATCTGGACTACATCTGGGCCGAGGTTGTGGCCGGCCTGCGCGACGCAGTCGCCCGCTTCCCCGGCGCCGTCAGCGTCTCTGTGGACACCTGGGGCGTGGACTACGTGCCGGTGGACACCGTCGGCTCGAGGCTGACACCGGGCCGCGCCTACCGCGATGAGCGCACCGCCCGCACCCACGCCGCGTTCCGCGAGCGTCTCAGCGACGAGGCCGCCTGGAACGCCACGGGCATCGCGCCCGCCACCATCAACACCGCCAACCAGCTGTTCGCCTTCCTCACGGAGGAACCGGACGTCGCGGCCACCGTCGACCAGGTCCTGCTGCTGCCTGATTACGTCACATTCCTGCTGTCCGGCGTGCGCGGGTGGTCACGATCCCACGCCTCGTCGTCGGGCCTCACGCGCCCGGGGGCCCACGAGTTCAGCGACGAGGTGTTCGAGGCTCTCGGCATCCCCCGATCCTGGGTCGGGGAGGTCACCCCCGAGCTCACGGTCGTCGGCCCGTGCACCGTGGAAGGGCTGGGGCAGCTGACGGTGGTGCGGGCCGGTGCCCACGACACCGCCTGCGCCGTACACGCACTGCAGCGCGACGCGGCGGATGAGTCCTACTTCCTGTCCTGCGGCTCGTGGTCCGTGCTCGGAGTTCTCCGCGACGAGCCGCTCATGTCCCGCGAGGCCTACGAGCTCGGCCTCACCAACGAGGCCCGCGCCGACGACGGCTTGCGCCCCCTCTTCAACATCACCGGGCTGTGGATCCTGCAGGAATGCCAGCGGGAGTGGAGGGCCGCCGGGGGCGTGCACGACATCGTCGAGCTGGTGGAGAGGGCCAATGCCGCTCCGTCGCTGCGCTGCGTCATCAACCCCGACGAGCCGCAGTTCGCTCAGCCCGGCGGCATGGTGGCCCGGATCACCGCGTCGCTCGCCGGCCAGGGCGCGGACACCGAGGCACTCGACGAGGGCGCCATCGTGCGCGTGATCCTCGAGTCGCTGGCGGCCCGCTACGCCCGAGGCATCGCGGACCTCTCCGCACTGACCGGTCACCCACCGCGGCAGCTCAATCTCGTGGGCGGCGGATCCCGAAACACCCTGCTCTGCCAACTGACGGCCGACGCCGTCGGGGTGCCGGTGGTCGCGGGGCCGGTGGAGGCGTCGTCGCTCGGCTCCCTCCTGGCCCAGCTGGAGGTCATGGGCCACCTTGATCCGGCGGACCGCAACGACGTCATCGCGGCCTCTGCCCACACGATCCGGTACGAGGCCCGGCCGTGAGCCGCCGCGGGCAGCGCGCGAACCTGCGCGATATCGCCGAGGCGGCAGGCGTGTCCATGCAGACGGCCTCACGCGTGGTGCGCGGGGTGGACGTGGTGGCCGAACCCACCCGCCAGCGCGTCCTGGAGGCCGTCGAGCGGCTCCACTACCAACCCAACATGGCTGCCCGGTCGCTGTCGGCCCACCGCACCGGGTCGGTGCACGTGATCGACGCGGTCCCCCTGTTGCACGGCCATGCCACCAGCTTCGTCGTCATCTGCCAGCAACTCGCGGCACTGGGGCTGCACATCTCCACCTCCGTCATCCGCTCCGGGCTGGACGGGCTCCCGCTGCACGAGCTGGTCCCCGTGGGTGCCGACGGCGTGATCATCCTGGGCGGACGCGACGAGCCGAGCCTGTGGGTCAACACCGTCGCCAGCAGGCTGCCCACCGTGTACGTCGGCCAGATCCAGGACCTGCCGGCGCCGGCGGTGGGGGTAGCGCTGGATCACCGGCTCGGGGCCAGGCTCGCCGTGGACCATCTCGTCGCGAGGGGGTCGCGGCGCGTCGCACATGTCGCCGGACCGATGGAATGGTCCGACGCGCTGCAGCGGCACGACGGATACCTCGAGGCGTGCATGGCCGCCGGCATGGAGCCGGTGGTGCTGCATGCGGGATCCTGGGACGCCGCGACAGCCGCGCCCCTCATGCGGGAGCTGCCCGCGGACGTCGACGCCATCTTCGCGGCCAACGACCACCTGGCGCTGGGCTGCATGACCACGCTGCAGCTGGCCGGAAGGTCGGTGCCGGGCGACGTCCGGGTGGTCGGTTTCGATGACGTCGTCGGCGCCGAATCCTTCCTTCCCGCGCTCACGACGGTGCGGCAGGACTTCCGCACGGTGGGGGAGACGGCCGTGGCCACCCTCAACCTGCTGCTCAACGGTCAGCCCGCCGAGCCGACCACCATCACCCCCGCCCTCGTGGTGCGAGCCAGCACCTGACGACGACATCCACTGAGGCCTCGCGCCTCATCAGTGCCGGGCGCTCGCCCGGCCCAAGCAAGGAGATCACATGCTCTACGGACCCATGACCCATCCGCAGCTCCTCGGCGCCCTCGGCCGCGCAGGGCACAGCAGCAAGATCCTGATCACCGACGGCAACTACCCGGCGGCCACGGGCGCACCGGCGACGGCGGAGCGGATCTACCTCAACCTGGCGCCCGGCCTGCTCACCGTCTCCGACATCCTCGAGGTGCTCAAGCTCACCATCCCGATCGAGGAGGCGGGGATCATGGTCCCCGCGGCGGACGTCCCCGCCGGCGAGCGGCCCGCGTCGATTCCCGCCCACGACGAGTACCGGGCGGCGCTGCCGGGCATCGCCGTGGTGGAGATCCCGCGATGGGACTTCTACGACGTGGCGAAGTCGGCCGATGTGTCCGTGGTGATCGTCAGCGCGGACCAGCGGCTCTACGCCAACCTGCTCCTCACCGTCGGGGTTCGCCAGCCCGGCGAGTAGCCGACGCAGGATACTCAGGGGATCCGCTTCGTCCACGCCTCCGAGCTGAACTTGGTCTCCACCAGCTCCTTGGCCGCGGCCAGCTCGTCGTCGCCGTAGGTGCGTCGCTGCGTCGCATAGCGGCCCTCGAAGTGCGCCAGGAACGAGGCGATGATCGCGTCGCGGGGCAGCCGGGTCTGCGAACGGAGCGGGTCCACGCGCTTGTTGGCGGACTTCGTCCCCTTGTCGGACAGCTTCTCCCGCCCGATCCGGAGCACCTCCAGCATCTTGTCCGCGTCGATGTCGTAAGCCATGGTCACGTGATGCACGACGACGCCGCCAGTCACCCGACGCTGCGCCGCGCCGGCGATCTTTCCCTTGTCCGAGGCGATGTCGTTGAGCGGCACGTATCGGGCAATGACGCCCAGCTCGGCCAGCGCGCCCATCACCCACTGGTCCAGGAACTCGTAGCTGCGCTCGAAGCTCAGCCCTTCGACGAGCGAGGCCGGCACCACGAGCGAGTAGGTGACGCAGTTGCCGGGCTCCATGAACATGGCCCCGCCGCCGGTGATCCGTCGCACCACGTTGATGCCGTGCCTGGCGCGGCCCTCGTCGTCGATCTCGTTGCGGTAGGACTGGAACGAGCCGATCACCACGAGCGGTTGGTCCCACTCCCAGATGCGGAGGCTGGGGTTGATCTCGCCCCGGGCGAGCCGGGCCGCGATCACCTCGTCGAGCGCCACGTGCATTCGGGGGTCCATCGAGACCGGGCCGATCACGTCGAACGTGTGATCCGACCAGTCGGACGCGTGGCCGAGCGCGCGGCGCACGGCGATCCCCACCGCCTCGGGGGTGAAGCCGATGAGCGTGGCCGCCGGATCCAGCCGGGCGGTGATGCCCGCGGCCAGGTCGGCCACCGACGACGACTCCGGCATTCCCAGCAGCGCGCCGTTGATGTCGTCGAGGGCCTCGTCGGGCTCCAGGAAGAAGTCCCCGGAGACAGCCGCGTGCGCTATCCGCCCGCCCTCTGCCTCGATGTCGACGGCGACCAGTTTGCCGCCAGGGACCTTGTACTCACCGCGCATCCCCCGAGACTAGCGGGCCCGGATCAGCTCCACGATCTGGCCGGGCGTCGGCACCCGGCCGTACGAGACGACGTCGCCGTCGATGACCAACCCAGGGGTGCTCATCACCCCGTGGGCCATGATGTCGGCGTACCCGGTGACCTTCTCAACCTCGGCATCGAGGTTGAGGCGGGCGAGGGCCTCGCGGACGTTCTTCTCCAGGTTGACGCAGTTCTTGCAGCCGGGGCCGAGGACCTCGATCAGCATGGGTGTTCCTTCTTTCCAGGATCAGGCGAACAGGTTGACGAAGAGTCCGATGGCGATGATGGCCAGCGAGACGCTGCCGAAGAACAACGCCAGCAGCTTGGGCTTGAGGACCTGCTTGAGGAGGATGAACTCAGGCAGCGAGAGCGCGACGGTGGCCATCATGAAGGACATCACCGTGCCCAGCGACATCCCCTTGCTCCACAGCGCCTCCGCGATGGGGATGACGCCGGCGGCGTTGGCGTAGAGCGGGACGCCGGCGAGCGTGGCGAGCAGGACCGCGAAGGGGTTGTCCGGGCCGGCGTACGCGGCGAAGAACTCCGTGGGCACCCAGCCGTGGATGAGGGCGCCCACCCCGACGCCCACGAGGATCCATATCCAGACGCGGCCCACGATGTCGCGGGTCTCCTCCACGGCGGCCTCGACGCGCTCGTGCAGGGTGGGGCGCCTGCCTTCGGCCTGCAGGACGGACACCGGGGTCTTGAACACGAAGTCCGCCACGAGATGATCGAGCGTGAGGCGGCTGAAGATGAAGCCGATGGTGATGGCCGCGATGAGTCCGGCAGCGACGTAGGCGATGGTGTTCGGGATGCCGAAGGTGTCGGCGAGCAGCACCACCGCCACCTCGTTGACCAGCGGCGAGGCGATGAGGAATGTGAGCGTCACGGCCAGCGGGATGCCTGCGCCGACGAAGCCGATGAACAGTGGGATGGAACTGCACGAGCAGAACGGGGTGATCGCGCCGAAGAGCGCCGCCAGGACGAGGGAGAGCCAGAGCGGCTTGCCGGCGAGGAACTGCCGCACGCGCTCCGGGCGCAGCGTGGTGCGCAGCATCCCGATGGCGAAGATCATCCCCACCAGCAGGAGCAGGATCTTCGAGGTGTCGTAGAGGAAGAAGTGGGCTGCGCCGGGGAGCCGTTCCGTCAGGTCCAAGCCCAGGGCCCGGGTGAACAGGGCGTCCCATGCCACCTCGTTGAGGGCGTACAGCCCGGCCCAGACCGCGGCGGCGCCGACGAGCAGGCCGACGAGTTGTCGAGAGCCGGGGAGAGTGGGGGCCGACATGGTCAACCCCGCAACTCTCCGGGGAGCGCAGAGCGCACGAGGGCTGCGGCGCCGTCGGCCAGCGTGTAATCCACCCACCGCCCTCGACGGGTACCGACGATGAGGCCCGCTTCGCGCAGCACTTTGAGGTGGTAGCTGAGCAGGTTGGGGGCGATGTCGATCGACGCCTGCAGGTCGCACACGCATTGCGTGCGGGACGTGAGGATGGACAGCACCCGCCACCGGACGGGATCCGCGACGGCCTGCAGCACGGCCACGGCCCTGTCCTCGCGCAGCGACAGTTCAATGACGCTTGATTCAAGCATGATTGAATCGTACGCCCCCTGAAACTACGGCGGAGACGGGGTCGGCCTACCGCCCCGGCCAGGTCTAGATCTGGAGCAGGGTCTGGATCAGGATGAGGAGCGACGTGACCGCGAGCAGGGCGGCGAAGCCGAGGCCGAGCGTGCGCGCAGGCAGGCGACGGCCCACCTTGCCGCCGAGGATCGCGCCGGCGGCCGCGAGGATGCTGAACCATCCGATCAGCGTCCAGTCGACGTCGATGGCCACCGTCAGTCGTGTGGTCAGGGCCACCAGCGAGTTGAGCACGATGACCAGCAACGATGTGGCCACCGCCTGCTGCATCGTGAACCCGAGCGCGATCACCAGAGCCGGCACGATCGCGAAACCGCCGCCCACGCCGAAGAATCCGGTGAGGAGGCCCACGCCGGTCGCCGTCGCGGCCACCACGCCCAGGTGCCCCCAATTGATGCGCAACGGGTTCCGCTCCACCATGTGCGGCACCGGGGGCGGGGGAGCGGCTGATGGGCGGAGGAACTTCTTCGCCATCACCGCAGAGACCACCAGAAGCAGAACGGCGAACATGGCCATCAGCACGTTGCCGGGCATCTGCATGGAAACCAGCGAGCCGCCCACCGCTCCTGCCGTCCCCAGGGCCGCGAACGCCACGCCCTCAGCGGGCCGGACGAACCCGGCACGCCAGTGCCCGATCAGGCCCGCGCTCGCGGTCACGGTGACCACGATGAGCGAGCCCACCATCGCCGCGCTGGGCGGCTGGCTGGCCAGGTACACCAGCACGGGGACCGTGATGATGGCACCGCCGCCGCCGAGGGCACCCATGATGAGCCCCACCCCTACGGCCATCGGCACCATCCACCACGTCATCGGCTGACCTGCTCCGCGCCGTGCGGGCGGGTGGCGACGGGGTGCCCGGCCGCGATCCAGCCCAGGGTTCCGCTGCTGACCGAGATGGGTCGACGCCCGGCGCGCGCCAGGATGCGGCTGGCGGTGATCGACCGGTGACCGCTGCGGCAGATCACGTAGACGGTATGGTCTTCCGGCACCTCCGCGACGCGCGACCCCACCTCGCCGAGGGGGATGAGGACCGCGGACGGGACGTGCGCCTCGGCGTATTCGGTCGGCTCGCGGACGTCCAGGATGAAATCGCCCCGCTTCCAGGCCCGGTGCAGATCAGGGATGGTGCACTCGGTGACCTCGCCGTCGGTCACTGTCCGCTCACCATCGGGAGGCCGTTCTTCTCGGCGTTCTCGAAGTTGTCATCGATCGTGACGACTCTCCGGCCTGAGGCCGCGAGGATCGAGCCGGCGATCGACGACCGGTATCCGCTCTGGCAGTGCACCCAGATCTCGCCGTCGGGGGCCTCGTCGATGCGGGTGATGAGGTCGTGCAGCGGGATGTTGCTGGCGCCGTCGATGTGTTTGGTGGTGTATTCCGACGTCCGGCGGACGTCGAGGATCCGCACCTCGCGGTGGTGCCGCACCTGGCTGAGGTCGCCGAACTTCGCCTGCTGCAGCGTGGCGGGCTCGTCGGTCCAGTCCTCGGGCGTGCCGTGGGCGCTGGCCGCGATGTGGTCGATGCCGATGCGCGCGAGTTCCCGTTGGGCTTCGGACACCTGCTCCCTGGACTCGCCGAGCAGCGTGATCGGGGTCCCCCAGGGGATCATCCAGCCGATGTAGGTGGAGAGTTGGCCGTCGATGCCGAAGTTGAAGGAACCTGGCACGTGGCCGGCGGCGTAAGCAGTGCGGTTGCGAAGGTCGACCACCCACTCGCCATTCTCGAGGCGGGAGCGGATCTCGTCCTTGTCCGCGTGCGTGGGCTCCGACAGGTCCGGCGCATCGGGGCCGGTCGAGTTGGCCGGAGCCATGTGTGCGTAATAGGCGGGGTAGACGTCGAGCCCGGCCAGAATCTCCTCGATCCACTCGGTCTCGTCCTGCGTGAGCACGGGGTTGATCCGCTTCTCGCGGCCGATGGTGGACTCGGTGCCGTCGGTCTGGGTGGCGGAGCAGAAGCTCCCGAACCCGTGCGTCGGTAGGACCTCAGTGGCGTCGGGGAGCTCCGCGGCGAGGCGGTGGGCCGAGTTGTACTGGTGGCGAACGAGCTCATGCTTGTGGGCCTCGCCGAGCAGGTCCGGGCGCCCCGTGGCTCCGAACAGGAGCGAGCCACCGCTGAAGACCGCCTGGCCCTTGGCGTCGTCGTCGTCCGCGGTGGGGTCGAACAGCACGTAGGACAGATGCGTGTAGGTGTGGCCCGGGGTGGCGAGCGCCTTGACCGACATGGTGGGGCTGATCTCGACGACCTGGGTGTCGACGATGGGGGAGCGCTCGAACTGCACCTGGTCCTCGGCGTTGACGTAGTAGTCCGCGCCGCGCTCCTTGGCGAGCGCGAGGCCGCCGGTGACGTAGTCGTTGTGGATGTGGGTCTCGAAGACCGCCTTGAGCTCGACGCCCTCGTCGTCGAGGATCTGGGTCACTCGGTCGATGTCGCGCTGTGGGTCGATGACGAACGCGGACGTGCCGTCGTGCACCACGTAGCTACGGTCGCCGAGGGTGGGGGTGGCGATGGTGATGATTCGTGCCATGGGTCACTCCTTCGTTTTGAAGGAAGTATATACCCTGGGGGGTATCCCTTGGTCAGCGGCGCTCAAGGGAGGGTCGTCGTACCGTTCACTTCCTTCCAGTCCGAGATGAACGCGTCCACGGCGTCCTCGATCATCGGCGCCGACAGTGCCTGCCGCAGCAGCTTCGGCGACAGCGTCACCGCGTGAGCCCCTGCCTCCAGGGCGTGGGAGACCTGCGAGATGTTCTTGAAGCTGGCCGCCATGATCTTGCTCGGCGCGTCGAAGCGGTCGATGAAGCTGGCCAGGGCACTGAGGGTCCCGCGGGTGTCGATGTCCAGGCTCTGCATCCGGTTGTAGTACGGCGCAAGGTAGTCCACACCGGTCGCGATGGCCAGGAATCCCTGCGTCTTGGAGTAGATCGCCGTGGCGGTGACCTTGACGCCCTGCTCCTTGAGCGTGCGCATGGCCTGGATGCCGGCTTCGGTGGTGGGGATCTTGGGGTAGACGTTGGCGTCGATCTTGTCCAGCAGCCGGTGGGCCTCGTCGATCATGCCTTGGGCGTCCTTGGCCAGCACCTGGACGTGCAACGTGCGGTTGGGGCCGATGATCGAGCGGATCCGCCGCAGGTGGGCGTAGAAGTCGATCGGGCCCTCCTTCTTCAGGATCGAGGGGTTGGTGGTGACACCGGTGACGGGGTAGATGGGCGTGAGCCGCTCGATGTCGTCGAGGTTGGCGGTGTCGAACAGGATGTCCATGGGAGCCTTTCGGGAAGCGTCGCGGGATTGCGCCCTCGCACCATTCCACCACCGGCGAGGCGTGAACGTGAGGGATCGGAGGCGATCCGGGCGGATGCCCACTGGGCACTACCGCCCGTCGGCCCGGGGCGCGAGAATGGGCCCAGGGACCACGGCCAGCGGGATCGCCCCGGGCGGCCGTGTCCCAGAGACGAGGGTTTCCATGGCCGGCGACGACGCGGTCCCCGAACCGGTCGACGTGGATGATGCGGGCGCGCGGACCGGCCCCCGGCGTTCGCGAGCCTGGGCCTGGGCTGTTGCCGGCGGACTCGTCCTTGCCGCCCTCGCCATCCCCCTGGGATACCAGGCGCTGAGAGGCCCTGACGGGGCGGTCCCTGGCGGCACTCCCAGCGCCACCCCGTCGGCCTCGGAGTCGCCCGGGGATCCGACGCCGTCGCCCACCGAGCCCGCTCCCAGCCCGGAGCCGAGCGCTCCCTCCGGCGAGAACCCGTGCCCTGGGATCGCCGAGGAGGCGCGCGAGGGCACGCTCGAGCTCACCCCCTTCGACGGCGACCTCCCCGACGGCGCCGTCCGCGCCTGGCTGTGCGGAGACCCGAATGAGGGATTCTCGGCCACGGGCGGACCGGCGGAGCCGCTCACCGAGGGCGTGGGGGACCTGGTCGGCTCCTTCAACGCGCTCGAGCCGCTGCCCGCGGACATCGCCTGCACTGCCGAGTACCGCATGACGTACGTCGTGGTCGTCGACTACGCCGATGGGTCGAAGCGGCTGCGCGGCGAGTTGCACGGTTGCCGGGTGGTGAGCGACGGCGAGCGCCTGTTCTCAGGCGGCGAAGGGTTCCTGCAGGCGCTCGTCGGCCTCTGGGAGGAGCAGCGCGCCGGGCTGGAGGCCCCGACGGAGGCCCCGGCGGTGTGCCCGCCACTGAGCACCCTGCTCGCCACCACGCCGGATGCCGTGGTCGCGGGTTTCGTGTGCTCCAGGGACTACAGCGACATCCGCGTCCTCGGCGAGATCCCGGATGATCTCGTGGCGCGAATCATCGAGTCGCTGAAGTCGGACGTGGGCGGCGAGGTGCCCGGGGTGGACATGGACGACCGCGGCGCCTTGGTCCTCGTCGATGGGTGGGGCTCGACGATGTCGCTGGTGCCGCTGCTCGACGGCAACTTCGCCGTCGACCCCGGCCCGGTGACGCAGCTGGTCTCCTGGAAGCCGCCGGTCGACCTCGCCACGGACCTGGACGCACTCCTCGGCCCGGAGCCCTCTCCCACGCAGTAGGCCCATGGGGCGGTCGAGGGCCGAGTTCCGCCATACTGCGGGGATGCACCGCCTCTCTGCCCGCGACCTGAGACGCAGCCGTCCCCACCTCCTCGTCCTCCGGGTTGCGTGGACCGTGGTCGCGGCGTCCGTGCTCGTCTCGCTCATCGTCTCGTCGTCGGCGGTGGACTTCCAACGTCCGGCGCTGTGGTCGCCGGGATACGTGGCCTTCGGGCTGACCCTGACCGTGATCGCCGGAGGCGGACTGGTCTGGTACGCGCCGAGGAGCACCCTGGCGGCCTCCATGGCGGTGGCCGTCTTCGGCGCCGTGGCCGTACCCGGTGAGCCGGGGGCCTGGTGGGCGGTCGCGACACTCGCGGCCGCGCTGCTGTCCTTCCTGCTCGTGCGCGACAGCCGCAGCCGCCCGACCGGTGGCCTCGTCGTGCCGCGCACGGACGTGCCCTTCGCGTCGTCCTGGGCCGCGAGCCCTGCGCTGAACCGCTGGATCGGGGTGGCGTCGATGATCGCGCTGCCCGTCGTCGGTGTAGCCCTCCTCATCGCGCACCAGGTGTTCGTGGCCGACGTTGCCGCGTTCGAAGCCGGAGCTACCACCGTCTCGGCCCCGATCGTCCGCGTCGAGGAGGACTCCGCCGTGCTGATCGTGTCCGTCGACGGCCAGGAGGTGGAGTTCGAGGACCCGTGGCTCGGGGACGGCCCGGGTATTGGCGAGACCGTGGACCTGCTGACCGACGGGGCCGGGCGGGCCACGTTGATCGGCCCCGGCCAGGACAACCCGGCGTGGCTGCTCGGTGCGCTCGGCGCGCTCCCCCTCATCGGGGTCGCACTGTGGGGGAGGTTCCTGGCTCCTGGCCGCCGTCGGGCTGCGCTCGTGGCCAACGGCGGGCCCAGCGCAACCGTACGGGTGGTGTGCGATGGCGACGTGGCGCTGGTGCTGCCCGTGGACGCAGATTGGCCTGTGCTCGAGCTCACCCACCTTGATGGACACGCCGACCGCGCCGGAGTCCTGGCCGTGAGCGAGAAGCATGAGAGTGCCTGGGACGACGAGGACGAGGATGTCGACTCGGTCGACGTGGGCCAGCCCCTCCCGGCCAACGCAGCAGACCTCGCAGCCTGGGTCGACGGGGTGCGCGACGAGATCGAGAGCGAAGACCAGGAGACGATGACCAGCGAGGAAAAGATCCTCGCCGAAGCCGTGGTGGGTCCGGACACCAACGGCGCCGAGCCCTTCATCCTGGTCGGCAGCTGGGCGAGTGGCCACTCCGTGGCGCTGGCGCGCACCACGGGCCAGGTCTGGCTGGCGGAGGCGAGCGAACCCCGGCCCTTCCAGGGTCGGCGACGGCTCCTCGGCGCCCTGCGACCTGAGACGCCCGGTTGGGATCATGTGGACGATGCCGCCGCCGGGCCGGCCGAGCGACTGCAGGCCTGGGCGCTGAGGCACGCGTCCTGGACCAGATGGGCTGCCGCGTGTGGGGTCGCCATGCCGTTGGCTGTGCTCATCCCCTGGCTGGCGCTGGACCCGACCGCAGACTGGTGGGACCTCGCCCGGGTCGCCGGACTGGCGGTGGCGGCCGTCATCGCCCCCTTCTGGGCAACGTCGTGGTCGTGGCTCGAGTTCGGGCGAGTGCGTGCCGGGTTCGCCTGGTACGGGTTGGCGTTCGACGAGGTGGTCGCGCGGGATCGGGTTGAGATAGTCGTGGCAGGTCGGACCGCGGTGGCGGTCCGGCTGCGTGATCCCGACGACGTCATCGGCTTCGACCCCGAGGTGCTCATCGAGGGGGAGTCGAGCGCGGAGCGGGCCGCGGTGGAGCTGCGGTCGTGGGTCGAGTTCGCGCCTGCCGGCAGCCGCAGCGGTCGTCGTCCGGCCCCGGGACTCGTCGCGGCTCTCGCGCTCGTCGTCGCCTGGGCGGCACAGCTCATCCCCGCCTGGCTCTGAGCTGGTCGATCATCGCGCCCGCGCCCGCCCGAGTGTGACCACCAGCAACAGAAACGCGACCGCCTGCGCCGCGCCGATCACCACGATCAGCCAGCCGATGGAGACGTCGAGCAGCCAACCTGCGACGAAGCCGCCGACGATGGCGAAGGCGCCCTGGATCGCGGCGAAGATGCCGTAGGCGGTGGCCAGCTGCGGCGCCGGCACGAGGTCGGCGACCAGCGCCTTGATGGTCGAGTCCTGGATGCCGTACGCGGTCGCCCACACGGCCACGCCGACCAGTGCCCAGCCGAGGGACGGCGCGAACGCCATCGCCGGCACGGTTGCCACCAGCACTGGCACGACCAACAGCACCCGCGACCCCCACCTGTCGAACGCCCACCCCGTCGCCAGCGCGGCCATCGCTTCAACCAGCATCGCGCCCGCGTAGATCAGTGGGACGGCCGCTGTCTCGACGTCGAGGGTCCGCGTCAGGTGAACGGAGATGACCGCGAAGGTCACGAGGCCCGCGGTGGTCAGCGCGGCGGCAAGCGCATAGCCGAAGAACGGCCCGGGGAGGTCGGTTCCCATGGCCCCGCGCCACCACGAGGTCTGGGCCGCCTGCTTAGCCCCTTGCTCGGGGGCGTAGACGCTGGGGTCGGGCACGGCCCGTCGGATCGCCAGGAGGACGAGCATGGCGATGACGCCAGGCACGACCAGCCAGCCCAGGCCGAGCCAGATCGACCCTGTCGCCGCCACGATCGCGGCCATGAGCAGCGGGCCGGCGAACGCGCCCAGTTGGTCGAGGGCCTTGTGCACGCCGAACCCCTTGCCGCGACCCACCGCCTTGGCCGCGTAGGCCAGGAGCGCAGACTTCGAGGGGGACCGAACTGCCTTGCCGGCGCGCTCCAGCAGGATCATCGTGGACGCGAAGACCAGCCCTGCGGCGCCGAGCTGCGGGGACAGCCAGAGCAGGGGCACGCAGACCGCGGTCAGCGCATAGCCGACGATGGTGAACGACCAGTGCGCCCCCCGTCGGTCGGCCACCGGTCCCGCGAAAAGCCGCAGCACCAGGGCCATCGCCTCGCCCGCCCCGGAGACCAGGCCGACGATCGCCGACGACGCGCCCAGCGCCAGGAGCGCGGGCCCGTACAGGGACCGGGCGCCCTCGTAGACCATGTCGGCGAAGAGGCTGACCAGGCCGAACCCCAGTACTACGTTCCAGGCGGACGGAAGACCGCGGCTCGCGGGAGCCGGCGCGGGGGATGACACGCCCCCACCGTACTTGCGTAAGACCCTTCGCGCAGATGAGCGCGACGCTGGCCTGAGCTCTGCCGGCGTGGACGATGAGCCGGAAACGGCACTCGACCACCGGATCGTCGGTCTTGAACGTTCAAGCCGCCGCGACATCGAAAGCAGGCTCAACCCGGCCTCACGGAAGCCGTGTCCGGCTCAAGTTGGCCAACCGGGAGCCGTGTCCGGCTCAAGTTCCGCCAGGCGTAGATCCGGCGCGATGCGAGGTCGGTGGCGTGACCCCGATCGTGACCCCCTGAGCAGATGCCCAGTCTTTCGCGACCCGCCGCACGAAACCGAATCAACGGGTTTATAGTCGGACTATCGAAAGCATTTCGGAAGCAAACGAAAGCGATGTGAGACAGTGACCGTCGAGCGCACCGAGCGTGAGCACGAGATCATGTCGCGACTCACGGACGACGGATCGCTGTCGGTGACCCTGCTCGCCGCCGAGCTTGGCGTCTCCGAGGTGACGATCCGCGGGGACCTGCGTGGCATGGAGCAGCGCGGCATGCTCGTGCGCACCCGCGGCGGCGCTCGCCCCACCACGCTGAAGTCGATCCTGCAGCGCGAGCAGCTCAACGTCGACGCCAAGCAGCGCATCGCCGCCGCGGCCGCCCAGATGGTGCGCGACGACGACACCATCATGATCGAGGCCGGCACCACCACCGCGCTGGTGGTGCGCAACCTCACCGGCCGCCGCGGCATCCAGGTGGTCACCAACTCGGCCCTGGTGTTCAGCACGGCCCGCATCAACCCGGACCTCACCATCATCCTCACCGGCGGAGTGTTCCGCCGAGAGTCCGAGTCGTTCGTCGGACCGCTGGCCGAGCGGGCCATCGCGGACTTCAACACCCGGCTCGCCTTCCTGGGCACCGACGGCTTCTCCCCTGAGCGCGGTCTGACCACGCGGTTCGTCGAGGGCGGCCAGGTGGCCTCACTCATGACGGACCGCGCCGAGGAGACCTGGCTGCTGGCCGACTCGTCGAAGTTCGGCCAGGCAGGCTTCGTCAGCTTCCTGCCCCTGGCAGGCATCACCGGAATCATCACCGACGACGGGCTCCCCCAGGGCGCCGTCGAAGCGCTGCGGGAACACACCCAGGTGCGCGTCGTCCAAGCAACCAACCAGTAAGAAGGACAGAACTCATGGCAACCGTCGTAGTCATGCCGCAGCTCGGCAACAGTGTCGAGTCGTGCCTGATCGTGTCGTGGCAGGTGAAGGTGGGCGACGAGATCGCCGAGAACGCCATCGTCTGCGAAGTCGAGACTGACAAGGCCTCCATGGAGGTCCCCACCTCCGCCGCCGGCACCGTGCTGGCGCTGCTCTGGGCCGAGGGCGACGACGTCCCGGTCAAGGAGCCGCTGCTGGTCGTTGGCGCAGCCGGGGAGGACCCCAAGCCCGCGCTCGACGCGGCTGGCTGGAAGGGCGCCGACGGCGAGGGTGCCGCCGCTCCCGCCGCAGAGGCCGCTGCCCCCGCCGCCGCGCCCGAGCCCGAAGCCGCCCCCCAGGTGGAGCGCACAGCCGCCACCGGCGCCTCCAGCCCACGGGCCCGCAACCTCGCCGCCGCCAACTCGCTGGCCCTCGGCGCCGTCGCCGAGGGCTCCGGCCCCGGCGGGCGCGTCATCGAGCGCGACGTCAAGGAGGCCCTCACCTCCGCCACCACCGGCGCCGCCCGCGCCGGGGCCCACGCCGCGGGCGCCGAAGGCACCGGCCTCGGCGGCCGCGTGACCACCGCAGACCTCGCCGCCCCGGCCCAACCGGCCGCCGCTGCTGCTGCCCCCTCCGCGCCGCGCCCGGCCAGCGCCGTCGACGCCGACTTCCCCGGCCCGTCGGAGGCCACGAAGGTCAAGGGTGTCCGCAAGGTCATCTCCGAGCGGATGATGAACTCGCTGGCCACCTCCGCCCAGCTCACCTACACCACCACCGCGAACGCGCAGGGCCTGCTTGACCTGCGCAAGAAGCTGAAGAACTCGGACCCGTCGCTCGGCATGAACGGCGTCACCATCGGCGACCTCGTCGGCTACGCCGCCGTCCGTGCCGCCGCGAAGAACCGCTCGCACAACTCGCACCTCAGCGACGGCGTGCTCACCACCTTCGAGCGGGTCCACATGGGCTTCGCGTGCGACACCCCCCGCGGCCTCCTGGTGCCGACGGTGCGCAACGCGTCGCTGATGAGCCTGCGCGAGTTCTCGGCCGTCAGCAAGCAGCTCGCCAACGAGGCCATCCAGGGCTCCATCAACCCCGATCTACTCTCCGGCGCCACCTTCACGGTGTCGAACCTGGGCGGATTCGGCATCGAGTCGTTCACCCCGCTGCTCAATGTGCCGCAGACCGCCATCCTCGGCGTCGACGCGATCTTCCCCCGGGTCAAGGTCAACGCCGACGGCTCCGTCGGCGCCGAGCAGCGCATCGGCCTGTCGCTCACCGCGGACCACCGCGCGATCGACGGCGCGGACGCCGCCCGCTTCCTGCAGGACCTCGTGAAGTTCATCGAGGCCATCGACATCACCGTGCTCGGCTGAGAGGAACTGACACATCCATGAGTGACTTCGACGTCATCGTCCTGGGCGGAGGGCCCGGCGGCTACATCGCCGCCGAGCGCCTCGGCCACGCCGGGAAGAAGGTCCTCCTCATCGAGGCCGACGCACTGGGCGGCACCTGCCTCAACGTGGGGTGCATTCCCACCAAGGCGCTCCTCAACGCCGCCAAGACCTACGAGCACGCCAAGCACGGCACCCAGCTCGGCATCCACACCTCCGACATCTCGGTGGACTGGACCGAGCTCCAGAGGTGGAAGGCCCAGACCGTCACCACCCTGGTCAAGGGTGTGGGCTTCGCGGAGAAGAAGGCGGGCGTCACCGTCGTGAAGGGCTACGGCACCTTTGACGGACCCGGCAAGGTCACCGTCGACGGCGCCACCCACACCGGCGACCATGTGATCCTCGCCACGGGATCGGTGCCTGTCATGCCGCCGATCCCCGGCGCCAAGGAGAACCCGCACGTGGTGGACTCCACCGGCATGCTCGCCGTCGAGTCCATCCCGCCGCGGCTGGCCGTCATCGGCGGCGGCGTGATCGGCCTGGAGTTCGCCAGCCTGTTCGCCACGCTCGGCTCCGAGGTCACCGTCGTCGAGATGCTGCCCGAGATCGTGCCGTTCATGGACGCCGAGCTGGCGCCCATGCTCCGCAAGGCGCTCAGCAACGTGAACTTCAAGCTCTCGTGCAAGGTCACCGCGATCGACGGCGGCACCGTCCGATACACCACGGCCGCCGGCGCGGGCGAGGCCATCGAGGCCGACGTCGTGCTCATGGCCGTGGGCCGTCGCCCGGCCGTCCAGGGCTGGGGTGCGGAGAACACCGGCCTCGAGGTCTCGGGCAAGGGCGTGGCGGTGGACGACCGCATGCGCACCAACCTGCCCAACGTGTGGGCCATCGGCGACGTCACCGGTCGCTCGCTCCTCGCGCACGCCGCCTACCGCATGGGCGAGATCGCCGCGGCGAACATCCTCGACCCCGAGGCCCACCGCAAGGGCGAGGTCATGCGCTGGTCCACCATCCCGTGGGCCGTCTACTCCATTCCGGAGGCCGCCGGCATCGGGCTCACCGAGGCCCAGGCGAAGGCCCAGGGCGGCAACGTCCGGACCGTCACCGTCCCCGGAGCCATGTCGGGCCGCTTCGTCGCCGAGAACGGCGTCAAGGCCCCCGGCGCCGCCAAGCTGGTCTACGACGGCGACACCCTGCAGGTGCTCGGCATGCACGTCGTCGGCAGCTACGCCTCCGAGATGATCTGGGGCGCCTCCGTGGTGCTCGAGACCGAACTCAACATCACCGACCTGCGCCAGGTCGTCTTCCCCCACCCCACCGTCAGCGAACTCATCCGAGAGGCGGCTTGGGCTGCCAAGGCCTGAGCGATCACAAGAAACTAGGAGCAGTCACCCATGCCACGCACCCTCGTCGTCGATCCGAGCAACGTCCGCTCGGCGTCGTTCATCACCACGCCCGACATTCCCGTCAACCAGTACCAGCCCAACTTCGCTGCGGAGCTTGAGACCCACGGCAAGGACGGCCTCGTCGACATCCTCCACGACATGATCGCGGTTCGTCAGTTCGAGACCATGCTCAACTCGATCAAGACCACCGGCGCGTGGAACGGTGTGGAGTACAACCACCGCGGCCCGGCCCACCTCTCGATCGGCCAGGAGTCGGCCGTCGTCGGTCAGGCCTCGCAGCTGGATCCCACCGACTACCTCTTCGGCTCGCACCGCAGCCACGGCGAGATCCTCGCCAAGTGCTACTCCGCCGCCCGCAAGCTGGACCCGGCCGAGCTCGAGAAGATCATGACCACCTTCCTCGACGGCGAGACCCTCGGGTTCGCCGAGAAGGTGGGCCACGACGGCCTGCTGGACCTGGCCGAGAACTTCATCCTCTACGGCACCGTGGCGGAGACGTTCGCCCGCAAGGCGGGCTTCAACCGCGGCCTCGGCGGCTCGATGCACGCCTTCTTCGCGCCGTTCGGCTCCATGCCCAACAACGCCATCGTGGGCGGCTCGGCGGACATCGCCACCGGCTCTGCGCTGTTCAAGCGGATCAACCGCCAGCCCGGCATCGTGATCGCCAACATCGGCGACGCCTCAATGGGCTGCGGCCCCGTGTGGGAGGCCATGATGATGTCCGCCATGGACCAGTACCGCACCCTGTGGAAGCACGGCGTGGAGGGTAACCCGCCCATCTGGTTCAACTTCTTCAACAACTTCTACGGCATGGGCGGCCAGACCTCCGGCGAGACCATGGGCTACGACATCCTGGCCCGCGTCGGCGCCGGTGTGAACCCCGAGGCGATGCACTCGGAGCGCGTCGACGGCCTCAACCCGCTCGCCGTGGCCGACGCCGTCGCCCGCAAGCGCCAGATCCTCGAGTCCGGCAAGGGCCCGGTGCTCACCGACACCATCACCTACCGCTTCTCCGGCCACTCGCCGTCGGACGCCTCCTCCTACCGCACCCGCGAGGAGGTGGAGCTGTGGGAGACCCACGACGGCCTCAAGAACTACGCGGCCTACCTCGTCGAGAACAAGGTGCTCAGCCAGGGCGAGGTCGACGACATCCAGGCGAAGTTCGACGAGCGCCTCACCAAGGTGATCGCCATCGCGACGAAGGACGAGGAATCCAGCCCCCGCGTCGGCATGGACTTCATCGAGTCCGTCATGTTCTCCAACGGCAACGTGGAGGCCATGGCCGAGGGCGAGGCCGAGCTGCTCGAGCCGCTGGAGGAGAACGCCCGCGTCAAGTCGCTGAAGAACAAGGTGCGCAAGGCCACCGACGAGAACGGCAAGCCCGTCTCCAAGGCGAAGGCCTACTCCTACCGCGACGCCCTGTTCGAGGCCGTCGCGCACCGCTTCGCCATCGACCCGACGATGGCCGGCTGGGGCGAGGAGAACCGTGACTGGGGCGGCGCGTTCGCCGTCTACCGCGGTCTCACCGAGCTGCTGCCGTACCACCGCCTGTTCAACTCGCCCATCTCCGAGGCCGCCATCATCGGCGCCGGCGTCGGTTACGCCCTCTCGGGTGGCCGCGCCATCGTCGAGCTCATGTACTGCGACTTCCTCGGCCGCGCCGGAGACGAGATCTTCAACCAGGCCGCCAAGTGGCAGTCCATGTCCGCCGGCCTGCTGACGATGCCGCTGGTCATGCGCGTGTCCGTGGGCTCCAAGTACGGCGCCCAGCACTCCCAGGACTGGTCCGCGCTCGTGGCCCACATGCCCGGGCTCAAGGTCTACTACCCCTCCACGCCCTACGACGCCAAGGGCATGATGAACCTGGCCCTGCGCGGGACGGACCCGGTGATGTTCTTCGAGTCCCAGCTCCTCTACGACGTGGCCGAGCAGTTCGCCGTCGACGGCGTGCCGGAGGGCTACTACGAGGTGCCCGAGGGCGAGCCGGTGGTGCGCCGCGAGGGCACCGACCTCACCATCGCGGTGATCGGCCCCACGTTGTACCGCGTGATGGAGACCGCCGACGTGCTGCAGGAAAAGTTCGGCATCTCGGCCGAGGTCATCGACCTCCGCTTCGTCGCCCCGCTGAACCTGGACCCCATCGTCGAGTCGGTGAAGAAGACCGGCCGCCTGGTGCTGACCTCGGACGCGGTGGATCGCGGCTCGTTCCTGCACAACGTGGCCTCCTCCATCCAGACGCTGGCGTTCGATCACCTCGACGCCCCCGTCACAGTGGTGGGCTCGCGCAACGCGATCACCCCCGCCGCGGAGCTGGAGAAGGAATTCTTCCCGCAGATCGAGTGGCTGATCGACGCCATCCACGAGCGGATCCTCCCGCTCAAGGGCCACGTGCCGACGACCAACCAGACCAACGCCGAGCTGGCTCGTCGGTCGCGGATGGGGCTCTGACCGCCATGTCGCGAGACGTGATCAACGATCCGACGATCACGCCGGCCGAGCGCCTGGCCGCCCTGCGGGAGTACCTGCAGGACGGCCCGGTGTTCCCGGAGTTCGTCACAGAGTCCAACAACCACGTGCACACCATCTACAGCTTCAGCCCGTACACGCCGGCCATGGCGGCGCTGCGGGCCCGCGAGGCCGGGCTGATGGTGGTGGGGTCGGTGGACCACGACTCCGCCGCCGCAGCCGCGGAGATGGCGGAGGCGGCGACGCTGCTCGGCATGGGCGCGGTGACCGGCTTCGAGTGCCGCGTCTACGTACACACCGCCGACGAGGTGAGCTCCGGCCGCGCGCCGATGCACACCCGCAAGCTCAACAACCCGGACACGGCCGGCATCGCCTACATGACGGTGCAGGGCATCCCGGCGGGGTCACGCGACGCCGTCGCCGAGTACCTGGTGCCCATCCGCGAGGCGCGCCTCAAGCGCACCGCGCAGATGGTGGAGCGGGCCAACGAGATCCTGGGCCGCCTCGGCGCGCCGCTGATCGACCTGGAGGAGGACATCGTCGAGCGATCGCAGTTCCTGCGCGGTGGGACGGTGACCGAGCGCCACCTGCTCGCGGCGATGGCCGCGAAGCTGATTGAGCGGTTCGGCCCCGGCCAGTCGCTCGTCGGCGGGCTGGCCGAGATGGGCCTGAACCTGGCCGGGAAGGTCCGCGACCAGCTCGCCGACCCGGACAACCCGCACCTCGTCTTCGATCTGCTTGGCGTGATGAAGGCCGAGTTCCTGGACCAGGTCTATGTGATCCCGGAGCGGATGGAGAACGGTGGGGAGTGCCCCAGCATGGCCGAGGTCATCGCCTTCGCCAAGTCCGTCGGCGCCATCCCCGCCTACGCCTACCTGGGCGACGTCACAGCGTCCCCGACTGGCGACAAGAAGGCGGAGAAGTTCGAGGACGACTTCCTGGAGGAGCTCGTCATCGAACTGGAGCGGATGGGCATGCCTGCCATCACCTACATGCCGCCGCGCAACACCCCGGAGCAGATGGCGCGGGTGGCCGAGCTGGCCGCCGAGCACGGTCTGCTGGAGGTGTCGGGCGTCGACATCAACACGCCCCGTCAGGTGTTCAACTGCCCGGAGCTGCAGCGCCCCGAGCTGGCGCACCTCAACGACGCCACCTGGGCGATGGTCGCGCACGAGCAGTTGGCCGACGCGGACGCGTCGCTCGGCCTGTTCGCGCCGGACTCGCCGCTGGCGGTCCTGCGGCTGACGGATCGGGTCGCGCGCTACGGCGCGCTCGGCCGGACCCTCGTGGCCGGTGAGACCACCGTCGAGGAAAGTGTCAGTCAATTGAGGAGGGCTCTGGCATGAGCATCGTCGACATCGCCCCGGTGGTCCGGGGCTCTTACCTGGCGAGGCACGGCGTCCCCGTCGTGGTCTCTCCGCTGGTTGAGCCGGGCGCCGCCGGAGGCCGCCCCGCGTCGAAACCCCTGGAGCTGAGCGCGGACTCCACCGACGCCATTCTCGCCGCCCTGCGCGACGCCGACCTCCCCCTGCCTGGCGACGTCGTCGTCGAGGTGGCGGGGGAGCGGCACGCGTTCTCGGTCCGCACCCTCGGCGACCTCACCCCCCTCCCCGGCGCACGCTCGGCCGAGGCGCGCAGCGCGGCCTCCCGTTCGGCCGTCGTCGCAGGCAAGGTCGCCGTCGTCACCGGCGGCGCGCAGGGCTTCGGCGCGGAGATCGTGCGCGGGCTCGTCGATTCCGGCGCGTTCGTCTACATCGCCGATCTCAACGCCGACGGCGCGGCGGCGCTGGTGACCGAGCTGGGAGAGCAGACCGCGGCCATCACCGTCAACGTGGCCGACGAGGCCTCCGTCGCGGCGATGGCCGAGCAGATCGCGGCCACCACAGGCGGCCTCGACCTGGTGATCTCCAACGCAGGCATCGTCCGCGCGGGCAGCGTGCTGGAACAGGATCTGTCCGCGTTCGCGCTCACCACGGACATCAACTACACGGCGTTCTTCCTCGTCACCAAGCACCTGGGCCGGCTGCTGGCCGCCCAGCACTCGGCCGCTCCGGGCTGGATGACCGACATCATCCAGATCAACTCGAAGTCCGGCCTGGTGGGCTCGAACAAGAACGGCGCCTACGCCGGCTCGAAGTTCGGCGGCATCGGCCTGGTCCAGAGCTTCGCGCTGGAACTCGTCGAGCTCGGCGTGAAGGTCAACGCGATCTGCCCGGGCAACTTCTACGACGGCCCGCTGTGGTCCGACCCCGACCGCGGGCTGTTCGCGCAGTACCTGCGCTCCGGCAAGGTCCCCGGCGCCACCACCGTCGCTGAGGTGCGCGAGTTCTACGAAGCGAAGGTCCCGATGCGTCGCGGCACCACCGGCGCCGATGTGATGCGGGCGGTGTACTACATCGTCGAGCAGGCCTACGAAACGGGCCAGGCCATCCCGGTCACCGGAGGACAGGTCATGCTCAGCAGCTGACCTGGGGCAGAGCCCCTTGACCTGCTCGACGGCGGATCTGGTAGCGACTACGCCACCAGATCCGCCGGTCGAGCGTCTCGGAGGCGACGCCGACAGCGGGTCAGCGGTGCTGCTCGGCCATCCACTCCCAGAGGTGCTGACCGTTGTGCTGCGGGTCGTTGCGGGCGACATAAATCCACGACCAGTGCCCCATGAACTGGTGGCCCTGCCACGTCACCGTGTCGTACAGCGTGACGATGGAGTCCTCGATCAGCGCCGCCGCCCGGCCGGTGTTGGCCTCCCACGGGAGGACGGTGTCATCCTTCGAGTGCACCAGCCACGTGGGGGTCGAGCTGACGCTCTGCAACTCTGCGTCGGTGAAGAAGTTGGGCGTCGCGCCGGGGCAGACGGGGACGATCGAGGCGAACTTCGTCGGGTACTCGACCGCCATCTTGAGCGACATGTACCCACCGTTGCTGCAGCCGAGGACATGCACCCGCTGCGGGTCGATCTTGTGGTTCGACGCGAGCAGTTCGTCCACGAGCGCGGCGATCCGCGGCGCGAACCCGTCGCCGTCGGCCATCCACATGCTGGGGGACTGCGGGGCGAGGACGTATGCCCCGCCGAAGAGCTGCTGCGCCTCCGGCGTGACGAAGCCGAGCGCCCCACGGTTGCCGCGCAGCTGCGCCTCGTTCGTCTGGCGCGAGTCCATGCCGCCCTCGCCTCCGCCGTGCAACCAGACGATCAGCGGGTGCCTGCCCGCCCGGCCGTGGCCGTTGTTCGAGGGGCTGAACAAGCGGTAGTTCAGCCCGGACGCAGACGTCCCGTAGCTGAAGGCGTCCGCCTCGGGGTTCGTCAGCTCGCGCTGGGTGAAGCTGTCGATCATCACCTGGCGCTGGTTGCGCAGCCGTAGTGGGGCGTTCTGCGCGATCGTGTAGGTCAGGTCGAATTCGACGTTGCGCCCGGCGGGGACGGTGTAGCCCAGGGTGGCGCCCCCGGGCACGCCCTCGGCGGTGGCCAATTCGAGGGTGAGGTTGCCCCGGTTGTCGGTCCGGGCCGCGGTCACCTCGCGCTGGACGTCGTAGCTGCCGAAGGTGAGCTGGCCCGACGAGGAGGGGAGCGGGCTCTCCGCCCTGGCCAGCACCGAGAAGGTTCCGAGGGTCAGGCTCGAAGGATCGAACTGCCCGAGCGCGCCCGCCCGGATGGTCAGCGACGTCACCTGCTCGCCACCGTCGAGCACGGTGGCGTTCAGGTCGAAGCCGACCGAGGTTGCGGCCGAGGCCACCTGTGGGATGGCGGCAACTGCGGGGATTACTGCGGCCGAACCGAGCAGGGCACGTCGGCTGAGGCGTTCCATCATTTCTAGACTCCTTCGTCTGGGCTGGACTTGTCCGGTCCGCCGGGGCCTCCCGTCGTGGAGATCTTGGCGGACAAGAACATTCCCCTGCCGCGCGGTGTGCAGCTCAGAGAGTCGTCACATGATCGGTCCGATCAGCGGCACAATCGGTCGCCGCGAACCTAGTCGCCCCGCGGGCTCGACAAGGCCCTGCGGTGCCCGTGACCGACGGTCAGGTCAGTTGAGCAGCTGATCCCTGCCGATCCCTAGGCGGCGGATCTGGTAGCGACTACGCCACCAGATCCGCCGGTCAGCGTTGCCGACCCATCGTCGAGTCCCGGCCGATCCTTAGGCGGCACTTGTGGCAGCGACTACGCCACCACATCTCCCTCTTTGGATGACGGGCACTTCGGGCAGGCGACCTTCTGCCCGTCCCACCCTCGTGCCGCCAGCGCCTGGGACAGTTGAGCCGCGACGGCGCACGCGTCGTGCGTCACCGCCTGCCACCCGTAGCGCAGGGTGGTGGTGTCGTCCGCCACGAGGCGTGCGTTGTCGCGCGCCATGTCCTTCGACCAGTCGGTGTGATCGCGCATCCCGTCGAGCTCTACCGCGAGCCGCGCCTCGCGATACAGTGCGTCGGCGCGCCCGACGGTGCTGCGTACCTGCTTCCCGGGTAGGGGCAGTCCATGCGGGAGCAGCACACCGGTCTGAAACCGCCACTCGAGGGCGCTCTCGATGCCCTCACCCGCGCGGTCGCAGAGGTCCCTGATAATCCCCGAGTGCCTGGTCCGTTCCCGCGTGCCTAGCGCCGCGAGGATCTTGGTGGGGATCGTCCGGCCCTGGGCGAGGGCACGCGCTACCGCCGCGATGGTCGCGTCCTCGGTATTGACCCGCGCCAGATCCACCAGCGACCGCTCCACCGACGTCCGCGGCGGGCTCCCCATGCCATCGCGAGTGCCGCGACGATAGACCACCCGCCAGGGCCCAGCGGTGAAGCCGTCACGTCTCGCGTCGGTCCAGACCGCGATCCGAGAGGGTGCGTCTCGCACTGCGTCGTGGAGATGGGCCGCGGCGTCCTCACCGAGGACGGCCGAGGCGCCGGCTCGGAGAAGCCCGGCCCAGGCGACAGAAAGCCAGGTCGGCTCGGCGACGAAGTGCAGCCCGTCGGCCGGGTGGCCCCACTCCCGGGCCATCCTGCCGACGACGGCCCGGGTGAGCCCGCCGTCGATCAGTTGGCGGGTGCTGAGCACGCCCTCCTGGCGCCTGGCCAGGGCGTGGAGAGATGGGCTGAGGCTCTGACGTGGGTGCACGCGTACCAGCGTGCCGAAGACGAGCGCCGCGTCGCGTGCTGTGAACACGGCTGACAACACCCAGCCCACCATCGACAACACCACAGGGCTATCCGGTGGATCTGCCCGCGACAACGCCTCCAGATCCGCCGCTCAGGCTGGCGGGGGTACCGCGGAGGCGCCGCGGAGCCGTCACTGACGTTTGGTTCCCCGTCCGTTGGGTACATGGTAGGTGGGAAGCCCACAACGGCTGACCTTGACCGTAGGAGGAACGATGAAGACAGCGCGCGACATCATGACGACGCCGGCGGAGACGCTCGCCCCCACCGCGACACTCACCGAGGCCGCCCGCCAGCTCAGGGATCTCAACGTCGGCTCGCTCCCAATCCTCGACGGCGATCATCTGGCCGGTGTGGTCACCGACCGCGACATCGTGGTCCGGGGCATCGCCGAAGGCCTGGACCCGTCAAGCGCCACCGTCGCGGAGGTCGCGACGGGCGACGTCGTGACCGTGGACGTTGACGACGACGCCGAGAAGGTGGCCGGCATCATGGGCCAGCGGCAGGTGCGACGCGTCCCCGTGGTCGACGGCGGCAGGCTCGTCGGCGTCATCGCGCAGGCTGACGTGGCCCGCGATCTCGACGCGCGCACCACCGGCGACGTGGTGGAGGACATCTCCCAACGCTGACCGCACGGCGCGAGTTCACCGCAACCCTTCCCTAGCTTGATCCGAGGGCGTACCGTGGGACTCGTCCTATTTCCTAGATCAACTCGGGAGGCAAAGTATGGGCTTCGAAGCCAAGATTCAAGAGACCATCGGTAAGGCCAATGAAGGCCCCGGCGACTTGATCGAGAACGACCAGCTTCGCCGATAGGTTCAACTTCAGGGCAGAGCGTCACTGACGCCACGCCTGGCATTACCACAAGCGGGACGGGGTCGCCTTCCGGGCGGCCCCGTCTCTGTGCGTCCGGGTTCCGTAACCCCGGTCAGCCCTTCGCCGTCCCCAGCCCGAACGCTCCGCGCCCGAGCGTCGCGTCGGCCCACTGTGGGACCGTGACACGTCATCGCCTCAGAGACCGTCGCCCCGATGAGTCCGCTCCTGCCCTGCGTCCGTCCAGACCCTGCACGAGCAGCGCGCAGGTTGTGCGCGCAGACCGACAGGTTGTGCTCGGGGTAACCAAGGGAAATCACGCGGTTGATTGAGTTGCCCTCGGCAACACGTGACGTGAGTCCGACGGCCCGAGTACTGCAGCCTGCAGCGCGAAGGAGCGGCCGCGCGGCACGAGTGCCAGGTCCCAACAGGGTCGTGACAGCACGGCGGGACGGGCGGTGGACGCACACCCCCGACTCCTCGGCTGCCACCGGCCCGCGATACTCAACGAGGAGAGTTTGATGAAGGTTCACCAGACCGCGAGCGCAGGAGGGCGTCCGATGAGGCGTCCTGCTGTGCGAATCATGGCCTTCGCCGGCATTGCCGCCATGGCACTGTCGGGATGCACCGCCGGTCCCGAGCAGTCACAGTCCCCGGCCGCCACGTCCGAGCAGGCCGTGAGCGGCACCTACACCGAGCGTGAGGTCACCGACGGCACCACGGCCTTCATGGTCGTCGACAACCCGGGTGACGGCCCGACCCTGTCCTACGGCGCCGAGAGCGGCATCACGCTGCTCGAGGAGGAGATCGAGGGAGCGACGTACGCGTTCAAGGACATGAACGCCAACGGTGAGCTCGACGCGTGGGAGGACTGGCGCGTGGACGCCACCGAGCGCGCGGCGGACCTCGCCGAAGGAATGTCGATCGAGCAGATCGCCGGCCTCATGCTGTTCAGCTCCCACGAGCGCACGCCCGCCGATGGCCTGACCGACGCACAGAAGACCTACCTGTCGGAGTCCAATCTGCGCAACGTCCTCAACGCCGCCGGCAGCGACGCGGCCGTCACCGTCCCGTGGGTCAACGAGATGCAGGCCTACGTCGAGACCCTTGCCACGGCAGACCTGCCCTACGTGCCCGTCAACTTCAGCTCCGACCCCCGCTCGACCGCCGGATCCGGCGGCTACAACGCAGAGGGCGCAGACATTTCACGCTGGCCCGCCAGCCTGGGCCTCGCGGCCACGTTCAACGCGGAGCACACCTTGAACTACGGCGAGATGGCCTCCGCGGAGTACCGCGCGCTGGGCATCGCGACGGCCCTCAGCCCCCAGATCGACCTTGCCACCGAGCCGCGCTGGCTTCGTGTCGGCGGGACCTTCGGCGAGGACGTCGACCAGAACACCGAACTTGCCGCCGCCTACGTCGACGGCTTCCAGGGAACCGGCGGCGAGGACGTCTGGGGCTCCGAGTCGGTCAACGCCATGATCAAGCACTGGGCCGGCGACGGCCCAGGCGAGGGTGGCCGTGAAGGTCACACCGACGCCGGTAAGTACGGCGTCTACCCCGGCGACAACTTCGACGAGCACGCCGCGGGCTTCCTGGGCTCGCTCGACTCCGCGGCTGTCATGACGGCCTACTCGATCGCGCTGAATGCCGACGGCGAGCCGCTGTTCGGCGAGCGTGTCGGCACTGCGTACGACAGCGGGCGCATGTCGGTGCTGCGCGAGGACAACAGCTACGAAGGCGTCGTCGTCACAGACTGGGGTGTCATGAGTGGCGCCAAGGACGAAGGGGCCTTCTTCGGGATGGCGTGGGGCGCGGAAGACCTGACGCCCGCTGAGCGCTACCTCGAGGTGCTGGGTACCGGGCACGACATGTTCGGTGGCGTCAACGACGCGACCTTCCTCCTTGAAGGCGCCGAGTTGTGGCAGCAGAAGTTCGAGGCCGGTGAACTCGACGTGGACGCCGAGACCCGCTTCCAGGAGTCGGGTGCGCGCATCCTCACGATGCTCTTCAAGCCCGGCCTCTGCGAGAGCGCCTTCCTCGACCCGGAGGAGTCCGCGGAAATCCTCGCCAGCGACGACAAGGTCGAGGCCGGTTACGCCGCACAGCTCGACTCCGTCGTGATGGTCAAGAACGACAGCGGGACCATCGCCGCCGCCGAGGCCGCTGACTGGTCCGACAAGACCGTCTACATCCCGCGCTCCTACAGCAACGGCTTCGCCAGCGCTTTCGGGCCCGGCGAGTACACCGAGGGCCCGACCATCGATCTCGAGGTTGCCGAGCAGTACTTCGGCACCGTCGTCACCGATGAGGCCGTGACCGACGCCGACGGCGTGGTCACCAGCTACACCGCTCCCGACCTCAGCGATGTCGACCTCGTCCTGGTCGGCATGGACAGCCCGGACAACGGCGGCAACTTCTCCAACATCGGCCACGACCTCGAGACCGACGAGTGGTACCCGCTGTCCCTCCAGTACCGCCCGTACACCGCCGACGGCGAGAACGTCCGCAAGGTGTCCATCTCGGGCGACATCCTCGAGGACGGGACCAGGCAGAACCGCTCCTACTTCGGCAACACCTCGCGAATCGCGAACGAGGCCGACCTGGATTCGTTCGAGCGTGCGATCGCGGCCGTCGAGGCCAGCGGCAAGGACATCCCCGTCGTCACCGTCCTCAAGGCGATCAACCCGGTCGTCCCGACGGAGTTCGAGGGGAAGTCTGACGCTATCGTCGTCGGGTTCGGCACGAGCGACCAGGCGCTGATCGAGGTGTCGTTGGGTCTCTACGAGCCCCAGGGCCGCCTGCCGATCCAGTTCCCGGCGGACATGGACACCGTCGAGGCGCAGCTCGAAGACGTCGCGAAGGACATGACGCCCTACACCGACGCCAACGGCAACGTGTACGACTACGGCTTCGGCCTGAACTACGCCGGCCAGATCAACGGCTGAGCAACCAAACCCCGAGGGGTGGCCGACGGGACAAGTCGTCGGCCACCCCCACCCTCGGCTGCGGGACGAGCCCATGGCCAGTGACCACAAGGAGTAGAAGTGAAGACCAACAAGATCCTGACCACCGGACTCGGATTGCTGATCGCCCTCACCGGCGTCTTCGGGGTCACCGCGTGCTCCGGCGACAACGGCTCGGGCGCCTCGCAGAGCTCCGCATCGGACGTCGCGGCGACCGTCGACGTGGCGGAGGACCTCGAGAACGCCCGCCAGACGGTCCTCGAGGCCCTCGAAGACGACGACTGGGCCCAGGTCATGCTCGCCAGCGACGTCGACGCGCCCACTGTGAAGTACGGACTCCTGGTGATGCCCTACACCTACTCGGAGGCCACCTCCCGCGTGCAGGGGACCATCGAGATCGACGGCGACGAGTTCACCATCGAGGCCGACTCCGCGGAGACCGGCAAGACCTGGAAGATCGACCAGGACGGAAACATCACCGAGGTCACCGAGTAACCCTCCGGCCAGACACACACCCACGCCGCCAGTGCTCGAAGGAGACAAGTAGTGAACGCCACCCCGAAGAAGAACGCCGATCGCGTGAAGACGCCGATGCCCAACAAGAGATTCCTGTGGATCTGGATCCCCGTGCTCGCCACGGTGACTGCGCTGATCGTCGCCGTGAACGTGGCGCTCGTCGTCGGAGGCGGATGGGTCGAGTCCCAGCTCGGGTCCGGCACCTACACATTCACCAACGCCGAGGAATCGGCGGACTGGGACACCGAGTACTACACCTCCGACTTCGCGAGCATGGAGGAGGTCGACGAGGCGGCCAAGGCCCTCGTCGAGGAGATCGCCGCCGGCGGCATCGTCCTGGCGAAGAACGAGGCCGGCGCGCTGCCGCTCCCGTCGGCGTCGCGGGTCACCATGCTCGGCCGCGCTGCGGCCGACCCGGTCTTCGGCGGCGCTGGTTCCGGCTCGGTCGACACGAGGTCTGCGGTGACCGCGCGCGGCGGGCTCGAAGCTGCCGGCTTCGACGTCAACGACCAGGTCTACGCGGCCATCGAGGCGTTCGCCGCCGAGAACCGGCGCGGACACATCGAGATGGACAACCCCGGGGCCTCCAGCTACAACATCGGTGAGCTTCCCGTCGGGGACTACGAGTCCCTCCAGGCCTCGTTCGCGGACTACTCCGACGCGGCCATCATCGTCATCGGCCGCCCCGGCGGCGAGGGAGGCGACCTGACGCGGGACATGACCGACTGGGACGACAACGCCGCCGACGGCCAGCACCAGCTCGAACTGAACCAGGACGAGCGCGACCTCCTCGAGCTCGCCAAGGAATCCTTCGAGACGGTGGTCGTCGTGGTCAACGCGTCCACGACCATCGAGATGGGCGACGTCCAGGACGATCCCGGGATCGACGCCGTCCTCCTTGCGGGATCGCCTGGCGCGAGCGGCTTTTCGGCACTGGGTAGCGTCCTGACCGGTGAGGTGAACCCCTCCGGACGCACCGCCGACGTGTGGGCGGCGGACTTCACGGCCGATCCGACGTTTGTGAACTTCGGCAGCTTCATCTACGACAACATCGAGGCGTCCTTCCCGATCTCGGCCGTCGAGCAGGCCACCTCCAACGCGACGCTCACGTCGGAGGCCCCGTTCGTCAACTACGCCGAGGGCATCTACATCGGCTACCGGTACTACGAGACGGCCGCGGCCGAGGGATTCGTCGACTACGACGACGCGGTGGTCTACCCGTTCGGGTACGGCCTCAGCTACAGCGACTTCACGTGGGAGATCGTCTCCACCGAGGCGGGCGCTGTCGACGGCACCATCTCCGTCGAGGTCCAGGTCACCAACACCGGTGACGTCGCGGGCAAGGACGTCGTCGAGCTCTACTACACCGCGCCCTACACTCCGGGCGGCATCGAGAAGTCCGAGGTCGTGCTGGGGGCGTTCGACAAGACGGGCCTGCTCGAGCCGGACGCGTCCGAGACGCTCACCCTCGAGATCGCCGTCGAGGACATGGCCTCCTACGACCACCTGGACAACCGCGCCTACGTCCTCGAGCCCGGCGACTACGTCATCAGCCTGCGCACCGACTCGCACACCGTCGCGCCGGGCGTCGAGCCGATCACCTACTCCGTCGACGACGATGTGGTGTTCTCCGGTGAGAACCAGCGCTCGACAGATCTGGCCGAGGTGACCAACCAGTTCGACGACGTCTCGGACGCCTTCACCAGCGAGCCCCAGGAGGGCAGGATCCTCTCGATGTCGCGTGCGGACTTCGCCGGGACCTTCCCGCAGGCGCCGACGGCCGACATGTTCGTCGCCGACGATGCGGTCGTGGCCGGCTTCGCCCCGTGGGATCACGAGGCGGCGGCGGGCGAGTTCGACGGTGAGAAGCCGGCGACCGGCGACGGGTCCGATCTGACGCTCATCGACATGCGCGGGCTCGCGAAGGACGACCCGCAGTGGGAGGAGATCATGGACTCCCTCACCGTGAGCGAGATGACCGACCTGCTGCTCAACGGCGCCTACCAGACCGCCGGCATCGGGTCGATCGGCAAGCCGCAGACGCTGGAGCCGGACGGTCCGGCGGGCTTCTCCTCCTTCATCAACTCCTCGATCAACGGAGTGGCGTACCCCTCGCAGGTCCTCATCGCGCAGACCTGGGACGTGGATCTCGGCACCGAGATGGGCCGGATGCTCGGCAACGAGGCGCTGCAGAAGGGCATCAACGGCTGGTACGCGCCGGCGGCCAACCTGCATCGCTCGCCGTTCGGCGGCCGCAACTTCGAGTACTACTCGGAGGACCCGGTCCTCTCCGGCGCGCTGCTCACCGCGGTGGCCGACGGTGTCGCGGAGAAGGGCGTCTACACGATGCTCAAGCACTTCGCGCTCAACGAGCAGGAGACGAACCGCGTCAACAACGGGATCGCCACCTGGGCGACGGAGCAGACCATCCGTGAGCTGTACCTCAAGCCCTTCGAGATGGCCGTCAAGGGCATCTCGATGGACGTCACCTACATCGCTGATGACAGCGGCACCGTCGAGGAGACCACGATGGGCGCGGGCGGTGTCATGAGCTCGTTCAACCGGATCGGGACCACCTGGGCCGGTGGCTCCGAGGCGCTGATGACCAACGTGCTCCGCACCGAGTGGGGGTTCGAGGGCTTTGCCATCTCCGACTTCAACCTGTACCCCTACATGAACCCGAACCAGTCGATCAGCGCCGGCACGGATCTGACCCTGACCTTCCAGCCGTCGAAGTCGTTCAGCGACACGTCCTCGGCCAAGGCGGTCACCGACATCCGGAACGCGACCCAGAACATCCTGTTCACGGTCGCCAACTCCAACGCGATGAACGGCCTCGCCCCCGGCGCGACGGTCGACTACACGCCGCCCACCTGGGTCTACATCCAGTACGCGGTCACCGCCGTCCTGGGCGCCCTGGTCCTCCTCGGTGCGTTCCTGGTGTGGCGTCGGGTGCGCCGCCACACCAGCACCACGGAGGCCGGCTCCGCGGCAAGCTGACCGATCCCTCCGACGCACGCGGGTGCGGGGCCTTACCGGGTCCCGCACCCGCGTGCTTTGTGCGTCAGGACTGCCCACCGCGGACGGTGCCGCTGATCACGCGAACCAGCCGCGCACCGTGCTGTCGAAGCGGCTGAGGGCCGAGCCGATGGCCATGTGCATGTCCAGGTACTGGTAGGTCCCCAACCGTCCGCCGAAGAGCACCCGTGGTTCCTCCGCGGCGGCTGCGCGGTACCGCTCCAACCTCGCCCGATCGTCGGGGGTGGCGACGGGGTAGAACGGCTCGTCGCCGTTCTCCGCGAAGCGCGAGAACTCACGCACCACGATCGTGCCACCGCGGTGGGTCCGCTCCGGGTGGAAGTGCTTGAACTCCAATGTCCGGGTGAAGGGCACGTCCTCGTCACACTCGTTGATCACCGCGGTGCCCTGGTGGTCCGAGACGTCGAGGACCCGGCGATCGAAGTCCAGCGTGCGCCAGCCGAGCGCCCCGAACCGGTGGCCGAAATAACGGTCGAGCGGGCCGGTGTACACCACCGGTACCTGGCCCGCCGCGGCCTCTCTGCTGAACTCGTGCCCGCTGTCGAGGAAGTCCACGCCCAGCCGTACGTCGATGAGCGGGTGGTCGGCCATCTTCTGCAGCCAGGCCGCGTACCCGTCCCGGGGCATGCCCTGGTGGGTGTCGTTGAAGTAGCGGTTGTCGTAGGTGAACCGAACGGGCAGCCGCGTGATGATGGAGGCGGGAAGGTCCCGGGGATCTGTCTGCCATTGCTTGGCGGTGTACCCGCGGATGAACGCCTCGTAGAGCGGCCGGCCGATCAGCGAGATGGCCTTGTCCTCGAGGTTGCCGGGCTCGCGGCCGGCGAGCTCGCCGGCCTGTTCGTCGATCAGCAGGCGCGCCTCGTCCGGCCCCAGCCCGCTGCGGAAGAACTGGTTGATGGTGCCGAGGTTGATCGGCAGCGGGAACACCTCGCCGCGGTGCCGGGCGTAGACGCGGTGCTCATAGGGCGTGAACGCCGTGAACCTGTTGACGTAGCCCCAGACGCTGTCGTTGGACGTGTGGAAGATGTGGGCCCCGTAACGGTGCTCCTCGACGCCGGTGGCCTCGTCGACGGTGCTCCAGGCGTTGCCGCCGATGTGGTCCCGCGACTCGACGACGGTGACCCGCAGGCCGAGCTCACTCGCGGCCCGCTCGGCGATGGTCAACCCGAACAGGCCGGACCCAACGACCAACAGATCCATCGTTCCTCCCGGCAGGCAGCTCAGGGCGAGGCTACCAGCGGCGTCCCGCCGCCCATTGATAATGTGTTGCGACCCGTAAAGGAGGGCGCATGATCCGGATCGGAGTGGTCGACGACCAGCAGGAGAGCCGCAACCTCCTGCAGTCGTATCTGGCGCGGTACGAGCATGAGCACGGCATGCAGTTCGCCGTCGAGGAGTTCACCGACGGCTCTGAGCTGACGGCTGCCTACCGCCCCCGCTTCGACATCATCTTCCTCGACGTCCAGATGGAGAACCTCGACGGCTTCGCCACCGCCCGGCTCATCCGCGAGGTGGACCCTGGCGTCATCCTCATCTTCGTCACCAACATGGCGCAGTTCGCCATCAAGGGATACGAGGTGGATGCGATGAGTTATCTCCTCAAGCCCGTGCCCTACTTCGCGTTCTCCCAGGAGCTCAAGCGCTCCCTCGAGCGTCTGGACCGCAGCCGCGACGACCACATCGTGCTGAGCGTGGGTGGCGAGGTGCTCCGCGTCAACCTGGCGAACGTGGTCTACATCGAGAGCATCAAGCACCGGCTCGTGTTCCACACCAGCGACGGCAAGCTGTCGATGATCGGCACGCTCAAGGAGATGGCCGCCCAGCTGGAGCCCCGTGGCTTCCACCGCTCCAACAGCTTCCTCCTGGTCAACCTCCGTCACGTGGAAGGGTTCAGCGACGGCGAGTCCAAGCTCACGGGAGGGGTGTCGCTGCCGGTCAGCCGCGCCCGGAAGAAGCCGTTCCTCGAGGCGCTCACGGGGTACTTCGGAGGAAATCCGGCGTGATCGACGTCCTGCCGCACATCCCTCGAGCTTTCACCGGTCTTGCCGAGTGGCTCGCCTGCGTCGTCTACATCCTGGTGTTGCCCCGACGCTGGGGGGCGGTGGGGACCGCGACCACACTCGCGGTCGGGCTGGGGGCGCTCGTGGCGATCCAGCTGTTCGCCGGGACACTGCCGCTGAACCTGTGGACGCTGGGGATGGCGTTGGCCGTGGCGGGCATGGTGGGGCTGATCGCGGCGGCCACCACGGTCGGTCTCCGCGACATCGGGTACGTGACCGCGCGCGCGTTCGTGCTCGCCGAGCTGGTGGCATCGCTGGAGTGGCAGATCCACGCCTTCTATTTCCATCCCGAGCCGGGGGTGACCGGCCTGGTACCGACGGTGGTGCTGGTGGTCCTCTACGCGGCGGCCTTCGGGGCGGCCCATGTCCTGGAACGGCGCCACTTCGACGGGACCGCCCCCGCCGTCGGCCCCCGCATGCTCGCCATCGCCGTCGCCATGGCGCTGACCACCTTCGCGTTGAGCAACCTCAGCTTCATCACGCCCAACACTCCGTTCAGTGGCGAGATCTCGATCGAGGTCTTCTACATCCGCACCCTGGTGGATCTTGCCGGCTACATCGCGCTTTACGCCCAGCATGAGCAGCTGCGCAAGCAGCGGGCGGACCTGGAGTTGGCGGCCATGGACGCGATCCTGCGCACGCAACACGACCAGTACCTGGCGGCCAAACGCGACATCGAACTCGTCAGCCGCGCCTCGCACGACCTCAAGCACCACCTGGCGGTCATCCGTACCGAGCTGGATCCGGAGCGTCGCGGACGGCAACTGGACGCTCTGGAGGAGTCGCTCGATCAGTTCGGGGCCGCCTTCGACACCGGCAACCCGGTCCTCGACACGGTGCTCACCTCGAAGGCGCGCTACTGTCGCGCCCGCGGCATCAACTTCACGTGCGTGGCCGACGGCACGGCGCTCGGTTTCGTCGACGTGATGGACCTGGCCAGCATCCTCGGCAACGCGCTGGACAACGCGATCGAGTCCGTGTCGCGGCTGGATGATCCGGAGCATCGGATCATCCGTGTGGCGGTGCACAACCAGGCCAGGTTCGTCGTGATGAACTTCGAGAACTACTTCGACGGCGAACTGCGCTACGAGGAGGGCGAACTGGCCACCAGAAAGGTGGGCGGGGCCCACGGCCTCGGCCTGAAGAGCATTCGCCACGCCGCCGAGAAGTACGGCGGGCAGGCCTCGGTGACGGACCGCGACAACTGGTTCACCCTCACGGTCCTGCTGCCCACAGCCTGGCGCGTGGTCAGTTGAACCCGACCACCTGCTGTGCCACCCGGTAGGCCAGCACCGATACGCTGCGGCCGGCGCGGCCGGGCAGGTTCACGAGTTGGCCGATCCCACTGCGCCGCAGCCGACGGTGCGCGGGGGCGTGCGCGGCGCGGAGGTCTCTCCACAGGTCGCGCTTCAGCCGCAGTTGCTCAGGTCCACCGGCGCGGATCAGCATGATCGAGGAAACGCCACACACCAGACCCAGGTAGTGCACCTGATACCGCAGCAGCGCCTCGGGTGTCGACCCGGCCGAGGGCAGGGCCTCGATCATGAGCCGGTTGACCCGGAGCTGCTGGTCCAGCCGCCGGAGCATGACCGCCTCGTTGACCGACTGGTCCGAGCGGCCGATGTGGTAGCGGTACAGGTCGACGTCGAGGTAGCGCATCCGCCGGACGTAGGGCAGCGGCAGGAACGCGTAGAGGTTGTCCACGTAGAACGTGTGTTCCGGCAGCCTCATGCCCGAGTTGCGCACCACCGCGGTGCGGTAGGTGAGGGCGTGCATGAGCAGCCCCTGGTTGGGCCGGAACCGTCTCACGTCCTCCCAGCCGAACTCGCGGTCCTCCGGGAGCGAGGAGCGGTAGCGCATCGCGTGCCGCCGTGTCCGTCCCTCCTTCTCGTAGACGAAATTCGTCACCACCATGTCCAGCCGGTCCTGGCCACGCACGACGTTCAGCAGGGCCGTCAGCGCGGTGCGATCCAGCCAGTCGTCGCTGTCCACCACCCTGACGTAGCGGCCCGCCGCGGCGTCGATCCCTGCGTTGACCGCCGAACCGTGACCCCCGTTGGGCTTGTCGATGACGCGGACCCTCCCGGGGTGGGCCGCGGCGTAGCGGTGGGCGATGGCTGAGGTGTCGTCGGTGGAACCGTCGTTGACCACGATCACCTCGAGGTCGTCGTCGAACGGGAGCATGGAGTCCAGGCAACGGTGAAGATAGTCGCGCGAGTTGTAGCTCGGCACCACCAGGGTGAGGGTTGTCACGTCCGGCATCCTGTCAGGCGGGGTGCGGTGCGGACTCGGCCTCGTCGGCGACGGGGACCTGCTTGAAGATCACCTTGAAGATGGGGTAGAACACCCAGAACGAGATGGCGGCGTTGATGATCATCGTGATGATGTCGGCGGTGGTCTCGCCGGTCTGCCCCCAGCCGAGGGTGTCCATGAAGAAGGTGTAGATCGGGGCCTTGTAGAAGCCCTGGGCGGCGGCTGCCACCAGCGTGATGACGATGTAGGCCACGACGTACCAGAAGGCGGCCCGCCAGATGCTGGTGTTGGACTTGAAGGTGATGTTGCGCTGCGCGAAAAAGTTGATCACCTGCGCGATGCCGATGGCCAACTGGACGGCCAGGAAGTAGGCGAGGCCACCGCCGCCCTCGGGGAGCGCACCCGCGGCGTAGTCGAAGACGAAGTACTGGGAGCCGTCGACGTTGGAGCCGACCGGCCACACCTGGAAGTCGGTGTCGATCAGCCCGGTCCGGCCGAAGATGGCGCGGAACACGGGCATGATGACGATCTGCAGCACGGTGACCCCGTTGCTGAGGAGGAAGAACATGAGGAACTTCGACAGCTCCGGGTGGCGCTCGCTGAAGCCACTCCACATCGTGCGGATCTTCGTGAACATGGGCGGGTCTACTCCTTGGGTGGTCAGCGGGCTTCGGTGAGCTGGCGGGTGAGGTCCTTGGCGGTGCGCCGGTTGCGGAGGAATCCGCCGATGACGGCCCGCAGCCCGCGGAGGTGGTGGCCGTTGACGAGGGTGACGATGCCGTCGACCATCTCGTCGCTGACCATGCCGTTGGTCATCTTCCCGATCGCCCGGAAGGGCATGTTGTACATGAACTGGATGTTGAGGTCTGGCTCGCCCTTGGCCTCGCTTCGGCTGCGCAGGGTGGCCAGCACCCAGTGCGCGAACCGGGCGAGCGGGCTGCGGGCCCGCTGCAGGTCGCCGAGTGGGTCGTTGCGGTCGAGGTCGCCGGAGGTGACCTCCCGCGGCACCGTGAGGCCGAACAGGTTGATGAACTCGTCGTCGGTGAGGCCGCGCAGCATGGCCCGGCGCAGTGTCGCGGCGTCGACAGTGGGGCTGAGGCTCACGCCGTCGACGCGCAGTTCGCCGCTCAGGCGTGGATCGGCGGAGCCGGCTCCGATGACGACGCGACGTGCGCCGTCCTCGGTCACCCACGCTCCGGTAGCGGCGTCGAAGTGCCGCCAGGTGTAGCGGTCGAACGCGATCGTGACGCGACGGGACTCGCCGGGAGCGAGGTGAACCTTGACGAACCCCTTGAGCTCCTGGTCCGGCCGGACGACGCTGCTGGCCGGCATCGAGACGTACAGCTGCGCGACCTCCGCGCCCGCGACGCTTCCGGTGTTGGTGAGCGTGAACTCTGCGCCGGCGTCTGTGAGGTGCAGGTCCGAGTATCCGAAGGTGGTGTAGCTGAGCCCGTGGCCGAACGGGTAGCGGACGGCGCGCCCGGCGGCCTCCGCATGGCGGTAGCCGACGAAGAGACCCTCGCGGTACACGCTGGTGCGGCCCTCGGCCGGGAAGCGCCCGAAGGTAGGGGTGTCGATCAGCGACATCGGGTAGGTCTCGGCGAGCTTGCCCGACGGCGTGACGTCACCGGTGAGCACGCGCATCGCCGCCTCGGCGCCCGCCTGCCCCGACAGGTACCCGTGCAGCACTGCGCGCGTCTGGCCGGCCCAGGCCATGTCGACCACGGACCCGGCGCTCAGCACCACGACGACGGCGGGGTTTGCGGCGGCCACCGCCCGCAGCAAGGACAGTTGCGCCTCGGGCAGGTCGATGTGGCGACGGTCGACGCCCTCGGACTCACTGATCTCGTCGAGGCCGAGGTACAACACGACCACGTCCGCGGACCCGGCCGCGGTAGCCGCCTCGCTCTCGAGGGCGTGGTCGACGGGGGAGTGGCGACGGTAGCCCTGAGCGTAGGCGGCGAGATCGAGGCCACTGGCCGCGATCGCCTCCCGTGCGCTGCTGAGGCGCGTCGGGTTGACCGCCGAGGAGCCGGCGCCCTGGTACCGGGGGGTGTCGGCCATGTCGCCGATCAGCGCCACCCGTGTGCCGGCGGCCAGCGGGAGGATGCCGCCCTCGTTGCGGAGGAGGACCATCGATTCCTCGGCGGCGCGGCGGGCGAGGCCGTGGTGGGCGTCGCGGTCGATCTCCGTGCGCGGCGTCCGGCGGGCCCCGATGGCCAGCCGCACCACCTCGGCCGCGCGGGCCGTGACGTCCGCCTCGGTCACGAGGCCGTCACGGACGGCCTCCACCAGCTGGCGCACAGAGTCCAGCCCAGGGGCGGGCATCTCGAGGTTCGCGCCCGCATTGACGGCGGCCACGGGGTCGTTGCTGCCGCCCCAGTCGCTGATCACCACGCCGTCGAAGCCCCATTCGTCACGCAGGACGTCGGTGAGCAGATGGCGGTGCTCGTGGGCATACGTGCCGTTGACCAGGTTGTAAGAGCTCATCAGCGCCCTGGGTGAGGACTCACGCACGACGATCTCGAAGGCGGTGAGGTACAGCTCGCGCAGCGTCCGCTCGTCGACGACGGAGTCAGACGCCATGCGGCGCAGCTCCTGGCTGTTCACGGCGAAGTGCTTCGGGGTCGCGGCGACGCCCTCGGCCTGAATCCCACGCACATAGGCCGCGGCCAGCTTCCCGCTGAGGTAGGGGTCCTCCGAGAAGTACTCGAAGTTGCGCCCGCCGAGAGGGCTGCGCTTGAGGTTGAGGCCGGGGCCGAGGAGGACGTCGACGTCCAGGGCGCGGGCCTCGCGGCCCAGGGCGTGACCCACCTCGTCCGCCAGGTCGACGTCCCAGCTGCAGGCCACCGTCGCGGAGGTGGGGAAGCACGTCGCCGGCTCGGAGGCGTTGAGCCCCAGGTGGTCGCCGGAACCAACCTGCTTGCGGACGCCGTGCGGGCCGTCGGCCATGAAGAATGAGGCGATGCCGTGCCGGGGAAGATCACGGGACTCCCAGACGTTCTTGCCGCTCAGCAGGGCGGCCTTCTCCAACGTCGTCAGCTTCTCGATCATGGCATCTCCGGTGATGGGCGTCCTGGGTCGGGGATCGTCGGCCCAGGGAATACCGGAAGTTGATCACGGCAGCCTGGCCGGGCTCCGGCCCGCTTGCACAACCGGCGCGATCAGCGGCTCAATCTGTCGGCCGCAGGGCGAGGTGCGCCCGCCGGACCATGCGCCTCGCTCACGCTGGGAAGGTGCTGGCGGCCCGTCCGTCGACGTCGCCAGAACCCCGCCTACTAGGATCGATGCCGACGCACGCAAGGTCCAGCAGCGTACACGAGGTTGGTCCGACCGATTATCTCGGGGGTGCCGTTCCAGGAGGTCCGGGCCCGTGGTTGGATTACCTTATGACTGCCCGAAAGATCGGCGTGACGGAGCTTGTACTCCGCGACGCGCATCAGAGTTTGATGGCGACCCGCATGGCCATGGAGGACATGGTCGGCGCGTGCGAAGACATCGACCAGGCCGGTTACTGGTCGGTCGAATGCTGGGGTGGCGCGACGTTCGACGCGTGCATCCGATTCCTGAACGAGGACCCCTGGAAGCGCCTACGCACCTTCCGCGAGTTGATGCCCAACGCGCGTCTGCAGATGTTGCTGCGCGGCCAGAACCTCCTCGGTTACCGCCACTACGAGGACATGGTCGTGGAGACGTTCGTGGAGAAGTCCGCCGAGAACGGCATGGACGTCTTCCGGGTTTTCGACGCCCTCAACGACCCCCGCAACATGGCCCACGCCATGGCCGCGGTGAAGAAGGTGGGCAAGCACGCCCAGGGCACCATCTGCTACACCATCTCCCCGGTCCACACCGTCGAGGGCTACATCAAGCTCGCCGGCCAGCTGATCGACATGGGTGCCGAGTCCATCGCCTTGAAGGACATGGCCGCGCTGCTGCAGCCGCAGCCCGCCTACGACATCGTGCGCGGCATCAAGGAGACCTACGGCGACGTCCAGATCAACGTCCACTGCCACGCCACCACCGGCGTCACGCTGGTGTCGCTGATGAAGGCCATCGAGGCCGGCGCGGACGTCGTGGACAGCGCCATCTCGTCGATGTCGCTCGGCCCCGGCCACAACCCCACGGAGTCGCTCGTCGCGATGCTCGAGGGCACCGGGTACACCACCGGCCTGGACATGGATCGACTCCTGAAGATCCGCGACCACTTCGCCGGCGTCCGCCCCAAGTACAAGGAATTCGAGTCGGCCACCCTGGTGGACACCGACATCTTCCTGTCCCAGATCCCCGGCGGGATGCTCTCCAACATGGAGTCCCAGCTCAAGGCCCAGGGCGCGGGAGACCGCATCCGCGAGGTGATGGAAGAGGTCCCGCGGGTCAAGGCTGATGCCGGCCACCCGCCGCTGGTCACCCCCTCGTCCCAGATCGTCGGCTCGCAGGCCGTGTTCAACGTCCTCATGGGCCGCTACAAGGTGATGACCGGCGAGTTCGCCGACCTCATGCTCGGCTACTACGGCGAGTGCCTCGGGGACCGCAACCCCGAGGTCATCGAGATGGCGCAGAAGCAGACCAAGAAGGACATCATCACCGGCCGGCCCGCGGACCACCTCAAGCCCGAATGGGACGAGCTGAACAAGCAGGCACAGGCGCTGGAGGGCTTCGACGGCTCGGAGGAGGATGTGCTGACCAACGCGATGTTCCCGGGTGTCGCGCCGGCCTTCTTCAAGATCCGCGACGAGGGCCCCAAGAGTGTCGCCAAGACGCCCGAGCAGATGAACGCGGAGAAGACCGCCGCCACGGCGTCGCACCAGGGCATCACCGGTCCCATCAAGTACAAGGTGACGCTCGCCGGGCGCGAGCACCACGTCGCCGTCGAGCCAGTCTGAGGAGCCTGCAGATGACCAAGCAACACACGATGGCCGAGCGCCTCGAGCAGCTGGCCGAGAAGCGGGCCCACGTCCACGCCGGCGGCGGCGAGAGCAAGCTGCAGAAGCACCGCGACAAGGGCAAGCTGACCGCGCGCGAGCGCATCTCCGCCCTCGTCGACGACGGCTCCTTCCAGGAGACCGGCGCCTTCCGCCGCAACCGCACCACCACCTTCGGGATGGACCAGGCGGACATGCCGGCCGACGGTGTGGTCACCGGATCCGCCTCCGTGATGGGCCGCCCGGTGCACCTTGCCAGCCAGGACTTCACCGTCATGGGCGGCTCCGCGGGTGAGGCGCACTCCATCAAGGTCACCGAGACCCTGAAGGCGTCGCTGACCACCGGCACGCCGTTCGTGTTCATCAACGACTCGGGCGGCGCCCGCGTCCAGGAGGGCATCGATTCGCTCTCCGGGTACGGCAAGGTGTTCTACGCCAACGTCCTGCTCTCGGGCGCGGTGCCGCAGATCTCGATCATCGCCGGCCCCTGCGCCGGTGGTGCCGCCTACTCGCCCGCGCTGACGGACTTCATCATCCAGACGCGCAAGGCCCACATGTTCATCACCGGCCCCGGCGTGATCAAGCAGGTCACCGGCGAGGACGTCTCCCAGGACGATCTCGGCGGCGCCGACGCTCACATGGCCCGCTCCGGCGTGGTGCACTTCGTGGCCGACGACGACGAGCAGGCCATCCTGATCGCCCAGAAGCTGCTGAGCTTCCTGCCGCAGAACAACACCGAGGATGCCCCCATCGTCGATCCAGACGACGTGGTGGAGCCCAACCCCAAGCTGCGCGACATCATCCCCGTGCAGGGCAACAAGGGCTACGACGTCCGCGAGGTCATCGCTGAGATCGTGGATCACGCGGACTTCCTCGAGGTGCAGGCCGGCTGGGCCAAGAACATCGTCGTGGGCTTCGGCCGGATCGTGGGCCGCACCATCGGCATCATCGCGAACCAGCCGAGCGTCATGTCCGGCGTGCTGGACATCGACTCCTCGGACAAGGCGAGCAAGTTCGTCCGCTTCTGCAACGCCTTCAACATCCCTGTGGTGAACCTCGTCGACGTCCCCGGCTTCCTCCCCGGCGTCGCCCAGGAGCACAACGGCATCATCCGCCACGGCGCCAAGATGCTCTACGCCTACTCGGCTGCCACCGTCCCGAAGATCACCGTCGTGCTCCGCAAGGCCTACGGCGGCGCCTACCTGGCAATGTGCTCGAAGGACCTTGGCGCGGACAAGGTGTTCGCGTGGCCGACGGCGGAGATCGCCGTCATGGGCGCCGAAGGTGCGGCCAACGTCGTGTTCCGCCGCGAGATCGACGCGGCCGAGGACAAGGCCACGCGTCGCGCCGAACTGGTCGAGGAGTACCGCGAGACGTTCTCCACCCCCTACATGGCTGCCAGCCGTGGCCTGGTGGACGACATCATCGATCCCGCCGACACCCGTCGCGAGATCGCCATGGCCCTGGAGCTGCTCGTCGGCAAGCGCGAAGTGCGCCCCGCCAAGAAGCACGGCCTCGGCCCGGCCTGATCGGATTCGAGATGGAAGACACCACGCTGCAGGAGTTGCAGGCAACGGTCGCGGCCCTCGTGGAGAAGGTCGCGGTCCTCGAGGCGCAGGTCGCCGTGCTGGAGGACTGCCGCCAGATCCCGGAGAACGACCTGATCGCCATCGGCGCCGCGGTGGCGGCGTACTTCGGCCACAAGGCCAAGGTGCGCGCCATCCGCTACGGGTCGCAGACCAGGTGGGCGGCGGCCAGCCGTGCCCGCGTCCACGACCGGTCCGTCCCCCACGTTCGCTGACACAGCCACAGGAGAACCAATGAAACTCAAGGTCACCGTCAACGAGACGGAATACGAGATCGACGTCGAGGTCGAGGAGGAAGAGCGTCAAGGGCTCGGCCCCGTCATCATCGGCGTCAACGCGGGCGCCAACCCGATCCCGACGAAGGCGTCCGTGTCCGCCGTCAGCTCCAACGCCGTCGTGGCGCCGCTGGCCGGTTCGGTCGCGCGCGTGCTGGTCAACGTCGGAGACGAGATCGAGGCCGGGCAGGTCCTGCTGCTCCTGGAGGCCATGAAGATGGAAACCGAGATCACCGCTCCGGCGGCGGGAGTGGTCTCGGCCATCCTCGTCGCCCCCGGCGACGCGGTCCAGGGCGGACAGGCTCTCATCGAGTTCTGACCAGCCCTTCTACGACGACGGCGAGCCCCGGGTGCGTGAGCATCCCGGGGCTTTCCGCTGCCGCGCCGCCGCCTGTCTGGCAGGCTTGACCACATGACCGAGTTCACCTTCGCCACCGCCACGTCGATCCGGTTCGGGGTGGGGGTGGCGGCGGAACTGCCACAGCACAGTCGCCGCCTCGGAGAGCGGCCGTTCCTGCTCACGGGCCGCAACACCCATCGCCACGCAGAGGTCCTGCGCGACGTGTCCGCCGTCGGCTCCTTCGCCCTCTCCGGCGAGCCCAGCTTCGACGACGCCCGCGCCGCCCTCGACGCCGCGCGCTCGGCCAAGGCGGACCACGTGATCGGGATCGGCGGGGGAGCGGTCCTCGACCTCGCGAAGGCCGTCGCCGCGCTGGCGGCCGGAGACACCGACCCCATGGACCACGCCGAGGTCATCGGAGGCGGACACCCGCTGCCCCACCGGGCGCTGCCGTTCATCGCGCTGCCCACCACGTCGGGCACGGGCTCCGAGGTGACCGCCAATGCCGTGCTCACCTCCACCGAACACCGGGTGAAGGTCTCCCTCCGCGGCCCGTCGATGCTCGCGACGGTGGCGCTCGTCGATCCCGTACTCACGCTCTCCTGCCCCCCTCTGGTCACCGCCCAGTCCGGCATGGACGCCCTTACCCAGTGTCTGGAGCCGCTCACGTCGCGCCTCGCGAACCCGATGGTCGACGCGCTGGCCACCTCCGGTCTGCGCGCAGCTGCGCGGGGCCTGGCGGCCGCCGTCGAGGACGGCGAGAACCTCGAGGCGCGCACGGACATGGCGTACTGCTCCCTCATGGGCGGGCTGTCGCTGGCCAACGCGAAGCTGGGCGCCGTGCACGGGCTCGCAGGCCCCCTCGGGGGCGTGACCGGGGCGCCGCACGGCGCGATCTGCGCCGCGCTGCTGCGGGTCGCCACACGGGCCAACATCGCCGCCATGCGCGGGCGCGAGCCGGAGAATCCCGCCTTGGCCAGGTACGCCGACGCCGCCATGGCGCTCACGGGCGAGTGGTCCCTGGAGGCGCTCGACGACTGGTTGGGCGAGCTGCACGCCCGGCTCGAGCTCCCCGGATTGGCCGAGCTCGGCCTGGCCGGTGAGGACCACGACGCCGTCGTCGAAGCCGCCCTCAAGGGCAGCTCGATGAAGGGCAACCCGATCGTCCTCACCCGCGACGAGGTGGCAGGGATCCTCCGCGACGCCGCCTGAACAAAGGGGATCGGTGGGCCCGCTACGCTGAACGTCAGACCAGCCCCGCGCTCGGGGCCGTGACTGAAGGAGGACGGGTGCCCCACCACGACGAGGCTCCGCACGCGGACGAAACCCCCCCGCTGTCCCCACCCGCCGGCAGTGCGCCGCCACCCGGTGCCACTCTCGCGGACTCAGATGCCGTCGTGGAGGTGGCGAAGCCGATCGATCCGATGGATGCCCTGTCCGCGCCCGATCCATCCGAACCCGTTGACAGGTCAGACGTGATCGGCGCCGGGGGACGCTGGCTCGCCCTGTGGGCGGGTCGCTTCATCCTCATCGCCCTGGCGCTGGCCGTGATCGGATGGGTGTTCGGCCAGTTCTGGGACGGTGTCCTGCCCGTGTTGCTCGCGCTGCTCCTCACCTCGGTGCTGTGGCCCGCCACCGCCGCCCTGAAGAGGGTCGGCCTGCCCTACGCGCTCGGGGCCGCCATCTCACTCCTGGGCGGCGTGGGCATCCTCGCGGGCCTCATCGCGATCATCGCGCCCAGCGTCGCCTCGCAGTGGCCCACCCTGGCCTCCCAGACCGTACAGGGCGTGCGGCGCCTCCAGCAGTGGGCGGCCGGCCCGCCCCTCAACCTGCGCGACGAGCAACTCGACGAGTGGATCACCCAGGGACTCGACTACCTGCAGTCCCGCAGCGGCGACATCCTGTCCCAGGCACTGAGCTTCGGCGGCAGCATCGGCAACGTGGTCGTCACGCTGCTCCTGATGCTCGTGCTCAGCTTCTTCTTTCTCAAGGACGGTGTGCACTTCCTCGGCTGGACGCGCAAGGTCGTGGGCCGTCGCGCCGGCTTCCACGCCACCGAGCTGCTGACGCGGATGTGGCGAACCGTGTCCGGCTACATCCGGACCCAGGCCATCGTCAGCTTCGTCGACGCGGTGCTCATCGGCTTCGGCTTGGCGGTTCTCGGCGTGCCGCTGGCGTTTCCCCTGGCCATCATCACGTTCATGGCGGGTTTCATCCCCATGATCGGTGCCGTGACGGCGGGGGCGGTGGCGGTGCTCGTGGCCATCGTGTCCAACGACTTCACCACGGCCCTCCTGGTGCTTGGCCTGATCGTCCTCGTCCAGCAGGTTGAGGGCAACGTTCTCCAGCCCATGCTGCAGTCGCGCGTGATGAAGCTGCACCCCGTCGCGGTGCTGTTGGCGGTGCTGCTCGGCGGCGTGTGGTTCGGGATCATCGGCGCGTTCCTCGCGGTGCCGGTGGCCGCCGTCCTCGCGGTGATCTTCCGCTATCTGGGTGACCTCATCGACATCAGGACAGGCGAGCGTTCGGCCGGCGACATCGAGTGGGCCACGGCGGACGGTCGCGTGGTCGCCAGCGAGTCCGAGCGGGCAGCGCAGTTCTTCCGGGCCTTTGTCCGGCTGCGTCGCAAGCGCCAGGACGACGAGGGTGATGCCGCTGCTGCTGAGGTGACCGACGACCGGTTCCACGAACCCCACGCCTCCTGGCTCGACAAGATGCGCCGCCGCAGGCCCTAACCCTGCCGGTGGACCTTGTGCTGCGCCGCCTGGGCGCGTGGCCGGATGGTCAGCCGATCCACGTTGACGTGACCGGGCCGGGTGGCCATCCAGACGATCGCGTCCGCCACATCCTCGGCGGTCAGCGGCTCGGCGACGCCGTCGTAGACCTTGGCGGCGCGCTCCGCGTCGCCCCCGAACCGGGTCAGCGCGAACTCGTCCGTACGGACCATCCCGGGGCAGATCTCCGTGATCCGCACCGGCACGTCGTACAGCTCGAGGCGCAGGGACTCGACGACGGCGCGCTCGGCCGCCTTCGCGGCGCAGTACCCGGCGCCGCCCTCGTAGCCGCTGTCGGCCGCTGTCGACGTGACGAACACGATGACGCCCTCTGCCGTGGTCAGCGCAGGCAGGAGGGCCTTCGTCACGCGGGTGGTGCCCAGGAGGTTGGTCTGGATCATGGTCGACCAGGCGCCGAGGTCGGCGTCGCGCACCGGCTCCAGGCCCAGCGCGCCACCGGCGTTGTTGATCAGAACGTCGAGGGAGTCGCCCGCCGCCTCGGCGAGCCGGGCCACGTCGTCGTCGCGGGTGATGTCGCATTCGACGGCGACGCCGCCGATCTCGGCAGCGAGGGACTCAATGCGGTCCGTGCGACGAGCGGCGCAGATCACGCGGTAGCCCGCGTCAGCCAGCAGTCGCGCCGTCGCGGCGCCGATTCCCGAGCTCGCGCCCGTCACCAGTGCAGTCTTCATGGGGCTCACTGTATTGGCCACCGGTTCCTGGGGTGCTGCGCGACACAACACTTCGAGACACACCCTGCGGTCGCTGCGCGACGCGGTGCTCCTCAGGGAGTGAGGGTGGGGCGCCCGTCGGGGCGCCCCACCAAGCTCACTTCTTGCCTTGGTTCTTCACAGCCTCGATCGAGGCCCTCGCGGCCTCGGGGTCCAGGTAGCGGCCGCCGGGCGTGACGGGCTTGAAGTCCTCGTCCAGCTCGTAGTACAGCGGGATGCCGGTGGGGATGTTGAGGCCCGCGATGTCCTCGTCCGAGATACCGTCCAGGTGCTTGACCAGCGCGCGCAGCGAGTTGCCGTGCGCCGTCACGAGCACCGTCTTGCCCTCGGCCAGGTCCGGCACGATGTGCGCCTCCCAGTACGGCAGCATGCGGTTGACGACGTCCTTCAGGCACTCCGTCCGAGGGCGGTCCGCCTCCGGGATGTCCGCGTAGCGGGGGTCGTGGTGTTGTGAGAACTGGTCGTCGACGTCGATGGGCGGCGGCGGGGTGTCGTAGCTGCGACGCCACAGCATGAACTGCTCCTCGCCGTACTGTGCCAACGTCTCGGCCTTGTTCTTGCCCTGCAGCGCGCCGTAGTGGCGCTCGTTGAGCCGCCAGTGGCGCTTGACGGGGATCCAGTGCCGGTCGCAGCCGTCCAACGCGATGTTGGCGGTGTGGATGGCCCGGCGCAGCAGGGAGGTGTGCAGGACGTCCGGCAGCAGGTCTTCGGCCTGGAGCAGGCCGGCGGCGGCCTTGGCCTCCTCCACGCCCTTCTCATTGATGTCCACGTCCACCCAGCCGGTGAACAGGTTCTTGGCGTTCCACTCGCTCTCGCCGTGGCGGAGCAGGATCAACTTCGCGGTCATGCGCCCAACCCTACAGGCGAGGTCGGCGGTGGTGGTGGGCAGGGACGGGAACGGCCGGCGCCCCCCAAGGGATGCGCCGGCCGTGCGGGAATCTCAGGCGTTGGGCCAGTCCTCGCCCTCGGGAACGTCACCGGTGATGATGTAGATCACGCGCCGACCCACCGCGACGGCGTGGTCAGCGAAGCGCTCGAAATAGCGGCCCAACAGCGCCACGTCGACGGCGCCCTCGATGGAGATGTCCGTGCCCTCCGCCAGCATGGCGGTGAACTGCTCGCGGCGCAGGACGTCCATCCGTTCGTCGATCTCCACCAGGCGGTGGGCGCCCAGGGCGTCGCGGTCCTGCAGGGAGCGGCGGGCGAGCGTGACGATCTCGAGCGCGATGGCGGCCATCTCGCGGAAGCTCTCGGTGAACTGGTCCGGCACCGCGTTGGCCGGGTACCGCAGGCGCGCGATCTTGGCCACGTGCGCCGCCAGGTCACCCATGCGCGCAAGTTCGAAGACGACGCGGATGGCGGAGACGATGATCCGCAGCTCCCCGGCGACGGGGGCCTGGAGGGCGAGCAGAGAGAGGCACTTGTACTCCATCTCCTCATGCATCTTGTCCAGTTCGACGTCGTTGCTGATCACAGCCTCGGCGCGTTCCAGGTCCGCGGTCAGCAGCGACTCCGACGACTCGCTGATGGCCGTCTCCACCATCTCCGCCATGTGGACAAGGCGGTCGAGGATGGAATCGAGCTCCTCGTGGTAGCTGGTGCGCATGTGCTGTGCTCCTTGCGTGTCAGGTCATCGGCCAGTCTAGCCGGGGCAGGACCGTCACGAACGATAGCCAGGCCGGGTAGCCGGGCATGGCGTGCGGGTGAACCGCTGGTGAACGCGCGGTGAAGAGCTGGGGAGAGGATTGCCGCGGGGTAACCCTGCGTGGGTCCTCACGTCGCGCCCGCCATATGATGGCGGCATGCACCCAGCCCTCGCCGGACTCATCGGGGCTGGCGTGGCCCTGATCGGCTGCCTGTTCGCGTACATGTTGATCAGGGGCAGACAGAGCTGGGACCAGTTGGAGGCCCGGCGCATGGCGGACAAGGCCTCGCGGGAACTTCACGACGTGCTGGACACGCTGCACTCGGGGGCGGTCCTCGTCGGCCCCCACGACGAGATCCTCATGGTCAACGAGCCGGGGGTCGCGCTCGGCCTCGCCAGGGGCAGCCGCGTGGGCTTCCCCGAACTCCTCGAGCGCGTCCGGGAGGTTCGCGCCTCCCAGCAGCCGTTCCGGGGTCCCGTCGTGCGGGAGCTGCATCCCGGCGCCGAGCGCCTCGAGCTCAGCACGCGGATCGCCCCGATGGTCGACGAGAACGTCCTCGTCATCGCCGACGACGAGTCCACCCATAAGCGCGTGGAGGCTGTCCGTCGGGACTTCGTCGCCAACATCTCCCACGAGCTGAAGACCCCCATCGGCGCCATCTCGGTGCTGGCGGAAGCCGTCGAGGCCGCCAAGGACGACCCGGAGTCCGTGCAGCGTTTCGTCCACCGCATGCAGCTCGAGACCTCTCGGCTGGCAGAACTGGTCAACCAGATCATCGACCTGTCGCGCCTCCAGTCCACGGACCCTCTGCTCAGCCGCGAGGTGGTGGACGTCGCCGAGGTGGTGGGCGAGGCCATCTCCCGCTCGCAGGAGCGCGCCAACCAGCGGGGCGTGAGTCTGATCCTCGCGCGCACCACCCACGCACGCATCCTCGGGGACTGGTTCCAGCTCGCCGACGCCGTCACCAATCTCATCCAGAACGCCATCAACTACTCCGACGAGAGGGCCCGGGTCACGCTGAGCATCCTGCCCGTCACCGCAGACGGGGACCAGTTCGTCGAGATCAAGGTCTCCGACAACGGCATCGGCATCAAGCCCGAGGACCAGGAGCGCATCTTCGAGCGCTTCTACCGCGTGGACTACGGCCGGTCCCGGCACAGCGGCGGCACCGGCCTCGGCCTGTCCATCGTCCGGCACATCGCCAACGCCCACGCCGGCACCGTCCGGGTATGGTCGCGGCCAGGGCAGGGCTCCACGTTCACCCTCCGCCTTCCGGCCTATCTGGGGCCGGACCCCACCGACACCGACGAGGAGGACTAGGTGACCCGCATCCTGATCATCGAGGACGAGGATTCCTACCGCGACGCCACCAGCTTCATGCTGCGCAAGGAGGGCTTCGATGTGGTCACCGCCGCCGACGGCGCCGAGGGGCTGGCCGAATTCGACAAGTCCGGCGCGGACCTGGTGCTGCTGGACCTCATGATGCCGGGCATCCCCGGCGTGGAGGTGTGCCGCCAGCTGAGGTCGCGTGGCAACGTGGCCATCGTCATGGTCACCGCCCGGGACTCGGAGGTGGACAAGGTGGTGGGGCTCGAACTCGGCGCCGACGACTACGTGACCAAACCGTTCAGCCACAGGGAACTCGTCGCGCGTATCCGCGCCGTCCTGCGCCGCGGGCAGGACCAGGTGCTCCTTCCCGAGGTGGTGGAGGTCGACGGTGTCCGCATCGACGTGGAGCGCCATCAGGTCAATGTCGACGGCGTGGACGTGCGGTTCGCGCTGCGGGAGTTCGAGCTGCTGGAGCTGCTGCTGCGCAACGCCGGCCGTGTCATGACCAGGGGCCAGCTCATCGACCGGATCTGGGGCAGCGACTACGTGGGCGACACCAAGACCCTCGACGTGCACATCAAGCGGCTGCGGTCCAAGATCGAACGCGACCCGGCGAACCCGCAGCGGCTCATCACCGTGCGGGGCCTGGGCTACAAGTACGAGGGCTGACGCCTCAGGCGTTGGCCTGTTGCCACGCGTCGGCGAAGTCCGCGTGCTCGGCTGACACAACCGGCACCGTGAGGATCACGCGCTCCCCGCTCTCGAACACCACTGCCACGCGGGCGAGGCGCCCGATCAGCAGCTCGGAGCTGTTGAACGAGGTGTCCGCGCCGTCGAGGATGATCGTCTTGCCCTTGGGGATGTCCGCCTCGAACGCGACGGCGTTGAGTTCGCCGTAGCTGCCGTCGTCCTTCTCAGCCGCGTATCCGAGCCCCACGACGGTGGCCGCCTCATCCCGTGACGCGATGCCGCCCAGGATCATGCCCTTGCCTTCGCCGTCGGTGACGACGAGCACGTTGCGCAGCTTCAGGCCGCCCTCGTCCTTCTGTACGCCTGCGGCGGGCGGCGCGGCGTACTCCCACTGCCCGGCGGTGCACGCGCTCATCGAGACGGCGAGCGCCGCTGTGGCGACGAGGGCCGCGGTGCGGCGCAGGGTGCTGCTCATGTGTCCTCCGGCTGTGGGGGCGTGGGCTAGGCACATCCTAACCGGAACAGCGAGGCGTGTACCACGAAGCATCCACCGGGGCGGTTCGGGGTCGGCTAAGAATCGTCGTCTGGGCCATGGGTGGGCGGGCTGCTAGAATTGGGTCTTGGAAAGGGGTCAGTGAGAATGACTTTTTCGATCGGTGAAACGGTGGTCTACCCCAATCATGGGACGGCTGTCATTGAAGACATCGAGAACAAGACCATCAAAGGTGAGGACAGGCTGTACCTGGTCCTCCGCGTCATCGGACAAAACGACCTTGTGATCAGCGTACCGGCCTGCAATCTGGACCTGGTGGGCGTTCGTGACGTGGTTGATGCCGACGGATTGGAGAAGGTGTTCGCGGTCCTTCGTGCTGAGCACACCGAGGAGCCGTCGAACTGGTCCCGCCGGTTCAAGGCCAACATGGAGAAGCTGCACTCCGGCAACGTGATCAAGGTGTCCGAGGTCGTCCGAGACCTGTGGCGCCGTGACCGCGACAAGGGCCTCTCCGCAGGCGAGAAGCGGATGCTGGCCAAGGCCCGCACCATCCTGATCGCCGAACTCGCGCTCGCCGAGCGCACCGACGAGGACAAGGCCGAGGTCATGCTCGACGAGGTCCTCGCCTCCTGAAAACAGACCCAGGTGTCACATCTTGATACGCCGGTCGTCGCCGTTGTGGTGGCGGCCGGTTCTGGTTCCCGGTTCGGGGCCGCGCTGCCGAAGGCGCTCGTCGAGCTCGACGGGATCGCGCTGGTGCGCCGCGCCGTGGACGCCCTGGCCGACGGCGGCGTGACGCAGATCGTCGTCACCATCCCCGCCGGGCGGGACCGGGAGTTCACCCAGTCCCTCGCGGGCGCGGCGGTCCCCGTCCGCACTGTGCGGGGCGGCGCAACCCGCCAGGAATCGGTCCGGCTCGGGCTGGATGCGCTCGCCGTCGCCGACGACGCGGTGGTTCTCGTGCACGACGCCGCCCGGGCGCTGGTGCCCGCGGCCGTGGTCCGCGCCGTCGCGGACGCCGTCGCCGCCGGTGACGACGTGGTCGTCCCGGTGGTCCCGGTCGTGGACTCCATCCGACGCATCGGCCATCACGCGTCCGTGGTGGTGGACCGGTCGCCGTTGCGGGCGGTGCAGACGCCACAGGGCGCCCGCTACGGGCAGCTGCGCGACGCGCACCAGAGGGTCGCGCAGGAAGGCGTGGAGGTCACCGACGACGCCGCCGCCTGCGAACACGTGGGCCTGCACGTCACGCTGGTCGGGGGCCACCGGGACGCCATGAAGATCACCGAGCCGGTAGACCTCATCCTGGCCCAGGCCATCCTCGCGGAGCGCCACCGCTCCGTTCACGCCGGCGACAGGGGGAGCGCATGACACGCGTGGGTATCGGCACAGACGTGCACCGGCTCGAGCCGGGCGTCGCGATGTGGGTGGCCGGCCTGCACTTCCCCGACGAGCCGGCCGGCCTGGCCGGACACTCCGACGGCGACGTCGCGGCCCACGCCGCCTGCGACGCGCTGTTCAGCGCCTCCGGCCTCGGGGACCTCGGAAGCAACTACGGGACCTCGGAGCCGCAGTGGGCGGGCGCGAGCGGTATCGCCTTCCTCACGGAGACCGCGCGCCGCGTCCGGGCCGCGGGATTCACCATCGGCAACGTCTCGGTCCAGGTGATCGGGAACCGGCCCCGGCTCGCATCGCGCCGGGCCGAGGCCGAGTTGGCGCTGAGCGCCGCCGTCGGGGCGCCGGTCACGCTGAGCGCCACCACCACCGACGGCCTCGGGCTGACCGGGCGGGGCGAGGGGGTCGCGGCCATCGCCGTGGCCATGGTCATGCGGTGACTGCGGTCCGTGCGGGGTGGGCATTGCTGAGCGCCGCCGTCGCGCTGCTGCTCGGGGCACCGCAGGCGGCCCTGGCGGACGACGGCGGCGCCTCCGCCGAGGTCGCGGCCGTCGTGCAGGGGGACGGCACGCTGCGCGTCACCCAGACCCTCACCTTCGACGGCCCGTTGGACGAGCTGACCCAGGTGCTGGCGCTGCGCCGCGACATCGACGGCTCCTCCTACCACCGGTACCGGATTTCGGACATCACCGCCACCGTCGGCGGCCAGAGCGCCGACCTGTCCACCACGACCACCGCCACCCAGGTGGAGATCCGCGTCGGCGTCGACGGCCCCGGGGCGGTCACCGTGTCCTACGAGGTGCACGGAGCCACCCGCGCCGAACAGGGTCAGGACGGTGCGCTGACGCTGCTGGAGTGGCCGCTGATCCAGGGGATGCCCGTGGCGCTCGCGCACGTGGCTGGCACCGTCGAGGGGCCGGCCACCCAGCAACTCATGGACTGCGTGGCCGGCCCGCCCGGGAGCGTGGGGCGGTGTGCCGCGTTGAGCGGCGGCACGTTCGATCAGCCCACGCCCTCCTTCCAGGACGGTCCCCGCGCCGCCGGCGACGAGGTGGTGCTGAGCGTCGCATACCCGGCTGAGGCGGTGGCGGCGACGGCGGACGTCGCCGAACGCTGGAGCCTCGACCGGGCCTTCGAGGTGTCGTGGCCGGCGGTGCTGGCCGCTCTGGGCACGGCGCTTCTGGGCGCGGCGCTCGTCACCCTCCTGCACCGCCGCGCCGGCCGCGACCTCGACCCCGCGGCGCCGCGCGCCATCGCATCGTTCGCGCCCGTGGGCCACGGGGAGTCGGTGTTCCGGGTTCCCGAGGGGGTGCGGCCCGGACACGTGGGCACCGTCGCAGATGAGCGGGTGGACCCGGTGGACATCACCGCCAGCCTCGTGGACCTCGCGGTGCGCGGACACCTGCGGATCACCGAACTGCCGCGCCCCAGCCACGGGCTGCTGGACTGGGCACTGGAGCGCACCGCGGCATCGCCGGAGGACCTGGCGCGCTTCGAGCGTGAGCTGCTGGATGCGGTGGCTCCGGTGGGCGAGCAGAAGCTGGTGTCGGGCCTCGCGGCCAGGTTGGGCGAGGGGCGCATCGACCGGATCCAGGACGCGCTCTACGACGACGTGGTGGCGCGCGGCTGGTTCGAGCAGCGACCCGATTCCACCAGGTCCTCGTGGCGGACCCGCGGCTACGTCGTGCTCGGCCTCGCGTTCATCGCGGCCGTCGCCCTCGTCGCGTTCACCACCCTCGGGCTGGTGGCGCTGGTGCTGCTCGCTGTGGGCGGCGCCGTCGTCGGCGTGGCGGACCGCATGCCGCGCCGCACAGCCGCCGGCGCCGCGCTCCTCACCGGACTCCAGGCGCTGTCGGCGCTGCTGGCGACGCACCCCACGACGGAGATGCCTCGGGGGCGCGAGCTGGACGAGATCTCGCGGCTGCTGGGCTACACCGTCGTGCTGGGCGGCAAGGAGCGGTGGCTGGACGCCATGGTCGCGGCTGACGACGACGACACCATCCCGGACCCCGACGCCCTGGACTGGTACCACGCGCCGGGCACGTGGCACCTGCAGGACCTACCCGCGTCGATGACGCAGTTCATCCACACCGTCCAGGGCGCGTTGTACTCGCGCTGACCTCAGATCTCGAAGCCGGGGTACAGCGGGTGCATCCGCAGCAGGCGCTCGGCCTCGGCCAGTGAGCCGCTGCGGGCGTCGTCGGTGAGTTCGTACTTCGCCTTGCTCGGCGCGCCCGCGCTGGTCGTCGTGGGGGTGGTCGACGACAGGACGCCGGCGATCATGTCCGCCACCGCGTCCATGTCCGACTGCGTGAAGCCGCGCGAGGTGAGCGCCGGGGTGCCGAGCCGCACGCCGGTGGTGTACCAGGCGCCGTTGGGATCATGGGGGACGGCGTTGCGGTTGGTCACGATGCCGGACTCGAGCAGGGCGGCCTCTGCCTGGCGGCCGGTCAGCCCGAAGGAGCGGACGTCCATCAGCACGATGTGGTTGTCCGTGCCGCCGGAGACCAGGCTCACCCCACGACGGAGGAGCCCCTCGGCCAGCGCCTTCGCGTTGTCCGCCACATTCTGGGCGTAGGTCCGGAACTCGGCGGTGCGGGCCTCCGCGAGCGCCACGGCCTTCGCGGCCATGACGTGGGAGAGCGGGCCGCCCAGGACGAGCGGGCAGCCGCGATCCACGGACGGCGCGAACTCCTCGGTGGCCAGCACCATGCCGCCGCGCGGGCCGCGCAGGGACTTGTGCGTGGTGGTGGTCACGACGTGGGCGTGGGGCACCGGGTCCTCGTCGCCGGTGAACACCTTGCCGGCCACGAGTCCGGCGAAGTGCGCCATGTCCACCATGAGCACGGCGCCCACCTCGTCGGCGATCTCGCGCATCGTGGCGAAGTTCACGCGCCGTGGGTAGGCGGAGTAGCCGGCCACGAGGATCAGCGGCTTGAACTCGCGCGCCTGAGCCGCGAGCGCGTCGTAGTCCAGGAGCTGGGTCTCCGGATCCGTGCCGTAGGAGCGCTGGTGGAACATCTTGCCCGACACGTTGGGGCGGAAGCCGTGCGTGAGGTGTCCGCCGGCGTCGAGTGACATGCCGAGCAGCCGCTGGTCGCCGAAGCGTCGACGTAGGGTCTCCCAGTCCGCCTCGGACAGCTCCGCCACGCCCTTCGCGCCGAACTCGGCCAGCGCGGGGGACTCGATCTTGTGCGCCAGGATGGCCCAGTACGCGGTGAGGTTCGCGTCGATGCCGGAGTGTGGCTGAACGTAGGCGTATTCGGCGCCGAACAGCTCGCGCGCGTGTTCGGCGGCGACGGCCTCCACCGTGTCCACGTTCTGGCAGCCCGCGTAGAAGCGGTGGCCGACGGTGCCCTCGGCGTACTTGTCGCTGAGCCAGGTGCCCATGGTGGCGAGCACTGGGAGGCTGGCGTAGTTCTCGGACGCGATGAGCTTCAGCGACGCGCGCTGATCGGTGAGTTCCTGCCGCGTCGCCTGGGCGATGCGGGGCTCCACCTTCTCGATCATGCCCAGAAGGGTCCGGTAGGCCGACGAGACCGACTCGAGATCGCTCACTGTTCTCCTTGGGTGTGCGGGTGTGGGTCCAAATCTAGTCCCCCCGCCGGCCCGAGGCATCCTCGAGGCCGGCGGCTGGACGTCACTCCGACGGGGTGATCCCCGCGCGCTGCTGCGTCACCTCGTACAGCGCCACGGCGGCCGCGACCGACGCGTTCAGAGATTCCACACCGCGTGCAATGGGAATCGACACCAGTGCGTCGCAGTGCTCACGCACCAGGCGCGCCAAGCCCTCGTCCTCCGAGCCGACGACGATGACCAGTGGCCCGTCGACGCCCGGGACGCCTGAAACCGGGATCTCAGCTTCGCCGGCAAGGCCGACGATGGTGAAGCCCATCTTCGACGCCTGCTCCAGCGCGCGGTTGAGGTTGGTGGCCATGGCGATCGGCAGCCGCGCGGCTGCCCCCGCGGAGGTCTTCCACGCCGTGGCGGTCATCGACGCCGAGCGTCGCGACGGGATGATGATGCCCTGCGCCCCGAAGGCCGCCGCTGACCGGATGATGGCGCCGAGGTTGCGGGGATCCGTGATGCCGTCCAGGGCCACGACGATGCCGTCGAGGTCCAGCGCATCGGCCAGCACGTCCTCGTGGTCCGCGTACTCGTAGGCCGGCAGCTGTACGGCCACGCCCTGGTGCACGAGTCCGCCGGTGACCCGGTCCAGCTCGGCGCGGGTCACCTGAAGCAGCGGGATCCCGTGCTCGGCCGTGAACTTGAGGATGTCGCGGAGGCGGTCGTCGCGTTCGGCGCCCTCGGCGACGTAGGCCTGCTTCACCGGCAGGCCGGCCGTCAGCGCCTCGAAGACCGGGTTGCGTCCCACCACCCAGTCCGCACCGGCGGGCGCCTTCGACGTCCTGGGCCGGCCCGCCTGCTGGCGCTGCGCCATCTGCTTGGCCTTGTACGCCTTGTGGTAGGGGCGATCCTCCGCCTTGGGGGTGGGGCCGCGACCCTCGAGCGCACGCCGGACCCGGCCGCCGGAGCCCGCCGCCTTGTTCTTGCCCTTGCTGGTCGCGCCGCGGCGCGATGAGTTGCCTGCCATCTACTTCTTCTCCAAGCTCCACCGGGGGCCGGTGGGAGTGTCTGTGATCACGAGGCCGAGGCCTGCGAGAGTGTCGCGGATGGTGTCCGCGGCGGCCCAGTCCTTCGCCTGGCGGGCCTTGGCGCGCTGCTCGAGCAGCGCGGCGACGAGGCCGTCGACGACGGGGGTCAGGTCGCTGCCCGTGGACTGGCCAGCCCATTCGTCGGCCTCAGGGTGGATGCCGAAGACATTCAGCATCGCGCTGACCGCGAAGTAGTGGTCCGCGATCTGCTCGGGGTCGCCCGATGTGAGGGCCTGGTTGCCGCCTCGTACGGCGTCGAACAGGGCGGCAGTGGCCGCCGGGGTGCCCAGATCGTCGTCCATGGCCTCCTCGAAGGCGCGGTACTGGGGCAGGCGGTGGGCTCGTGAGGCGTGCCAGTCGCCGGCGACGTGTTCCGCGGCCCGGTCGAGGAAGGAGTCGATCCGCTCGATCGCCTTCTCCGCCTCGGTCAGGGAGCCGCGGGTCCCCTCGTCGGCCGGGGAGAACTCGATGGTGGAGCGATAGTGAGGTGCGAGCAGGAAGAAGCGGACCGCGCGGGGGTTGTAGGTCTTCGTGACCTCGGAGACCAGGGCGGTGTTCCCGAGCGACTTGCTCATCTTCTCGCCCGCCATGGTGACCCACGCGTTGTGCATCCAGTACCGCGCGAACCCCTTGCCGGCCGCAGCGGACTGCGCCAACTCGTTCTCGTGGTGCGGGAAGCGCAGGTCCACGCCGCCGCCGTGGATGTCGAAGGTGTCGCCGAGGTACTTGCCCGCCATCGCGGAGCACTCGAGGTGCCAGCCCGGGCGGCCGCGACCCCAGGGCGAGGGCCACGACGCGGTCAGGGGCTCGCCCTCCTTGTGGCCCTTCCACAGGGCGAAGTCGCGAGGGTCGCGTTTGCCGCGGGGATCCGCGTCCGCCGCGGGCTCCATCTCGTCGACCTTCTGCCCGCTCAGCTCGCCGTAGCGGGGCCAGGACTTGACGTCGAAGTACACGTCACCCGAGCCGTCGGGGGCCGCGTAGGCGTGGCCGCGCTCGACGAGGGTGCCCATGAGCTCGATCATCTCGGGGATGTGGCCGGTGGCGCGCGGCTCGTAGGTGGGGGGCTTGCAGCCCAAGGAGGCGTACGCGTCGTGGAGTTCGCGCTCGAAGTGGTAGGCGTGGGCGAACCACTCCACGCCGGCCTCGGCGGACTTGGCGAGGATCTTGTCGTCGATGTCGGTCACATTGGCCACGACGGTGACGCTGAGGCCCTTGTGCTCCAACCAGCGACGCAGCACGTCGAAGACGACCTCCTTGCGGATGTGCCCGAGGTGCGGCGACGCCTGCACGGTGAGCCCGCAGTGGTAGATCGACACCGTGCCGTCGCCGAGTGGCACGAAGTCCCGCACTGAGCGGGTCGCGGTGTCATAGATCTTGAGCGTCACAACAGGTGAGTCTACTGGCCGGGCCGCCGGTTCGCCGCGCGGATCTGGTTGAAACATGCACTATCATGTGACCGTGAGTCTTGACGTTCAGATCTGGTCCGACATCGCCTGCCCCTGGTGCTTCATCGGTAAGCGCCGCTTCGAGAGGGCGATGGCCGAGTTCCCGCAGCGCGAGCAGGTGACGGTCCAGTGGCGAAGCTACCAACTCGACCCCACGCTGCCCCAGCATGACCATCGCTCCGAGGTGGAGTACCTCGTCGCGGCGAAGGGAATCCCCGCCCACACCGTCGAGGAGATGATCAGGCACGTGTCGGAGCAGGCCCGCGGCGAGGGGCTGGAGTACGACTTCGACAACCTCGTGGTGGCCAACTCCCGCCGGGCGCACCGCGTCCTGCAGGCGGCCAAACTGGCCGATGCGGCCGACGGCGGCACCAGGACGGGGCGCCTGAAGGAGGCACTGCTCTCCGCACACTTCGAGGGCGGCCGCGACATCGGTGACGCCGACGTGCTGGTCGGGCTCGCGCTGACGGCGGGGCTGCCCGGGGAGGAGGCGCGCGCCGCGGTCGACTCCGAGGCCCTCGACGCCGCCGTGGGCCGCGACGTCGCCGAGGCCGCCGCGATCGGCGTGCGCGGCGTCCCGTTCTTCGTGTTCGACGGCAAGTACGGCGTCTCGGGGGCGCAACCGCCGGAGGTGTTCCTGCAGGCGCTCGAGGTCTCATGGTCGGAGCGGACGCCGAGCCTCATCACCATCGACGGCGGCACGGGCGAAGCCTGCGGCGCGGAGGGCTGCAGCTGACGCCGGTGGGCTGGTGTACTTGACCCATGTCGAAAGCACGCGAGGACCGGCTCCGTCAGCACTGGGACGAGGGCGCCGAGCGGTTCGACGCCATGATCGCGCCCATGGAGCGCCGTTTCCTGGCGGAGAGCCGCGCGTGGGTTGCTGAGCGCGCGAAGGGCGACGTGCTGGAGGTGGCCGTCGGGACGGGGCTCAGCCTGCCGTACTACGGTCCCGGAACGGACCTGACTGCGGTCGAGCTGAGCGAGGGGATGCTGAGGGTGGCACGCCGCAGGATCGAGCGGCTGGGCCTGTCGGTGGACTCGCTGATAGCGGACGGGCAGGATCTCCCGTTCGGCGACGGCAGCTTCGACGCAGTGGTGTGCACGTACTCGCTGTGCGGATTCGCCGATCACCGACGGGGGGTCGAGGAGATGGTGCGCGTCCTGCGGCCGGGTGGAAGCCTCCTGCTCGCCGATCATGTGGGCTCCACGAACCCGGCGCTGCGTGCCGTGCAGTGGCTCCTCGAGGCCGTCACCATCCCCCTGCAGGGCGAGCACTGGACCCGCCGCCCGCGCCTCGTCGTCGAGGCCATGGGACTGCAGATCGTCGACTCGGACCGCCTGCACCACGGGCTCATCGAGCGGCTGCACGCACGCAGGCGTTAGCGGGCCGGCGGCGGCCCGGGCCTCAGCCCTTCGACTTCTTCGCTGCGGCCTTCGCGCGCAGCGCATTGATGTCGAAGCCGGCCATCACCGGGATCTCCGGGTCGTTGGCGCCGTCCTCCCACGGGTCGTAGGGCTTCTCGTCGTTGTCGTCGACGTAGCCGTGTGAGGGGTCGTACTTGTTGGCCAGCTCGCCGCCCACCGGATCGACGTTGACCATCTGCTCGTCTGGCAGCTGCGTGAGCACCTCATGGATGTACCCGGCCGCCGCCTCCTCGGTGGGCACCTCGCGGTTCTCGCGCTGCGACTGGTACCAGCGGTAGTCCAGCACCTCGTGGAAGAACTGCGCCGCGTCGCGTTTGGCGCGCAGGTCCGCCGGGATTCGGGTGACCGCCGGCTCGAACACCTCGACCAGCCACTTGTGCGCCGCCACCGACTCGGGGGCGTGCGGGGCTGTCTTGGCGCGGTAGGTGTCCATGTCGTTGAGGAGCCGCCTGGCCTGGTGCTCCTCGGAATCCAGGCCGGTGAGCCGCATGAGGCGGCGCGTGTGATGCCCGGCCTCCACCACCTTGGGCCGCATCCGGATGGTGCGGCCGTCGGCAGAGGTGTCGACGTCGATCTCGGCCACGTCGAAGCCCAGCGCGTTGAGGCGGCGCACCCGCCCCTCGAGGCGGTACAGCTCAGAACCGTCGAACTCCTCCTCGCCGGTGAGCTCGGCCCACAGTTGCTGGTAGCGGTCCTCGATGGTGGTGACCAGCCACTTCGGGTCCAGTGAGCTGTCCAGGATGCCGCCGGCCTCGAGGTCGAGGAACTCGCCGAAGAGGTTGGTGCGCGCGATCTGGAGGTCGTGCGCGCGCTGCCCATGCGTGAGGGTGTCGTGCAGCTCGCCGGTCTCAGCGTCGACGAGGTAGGCGGCGAATTCGCCGGCGTCGCGCCTGAACAGGATGTTGGACAGCGACACGTCGCCCCAGTAGAAGCCGGTGAGGTGGAGACGTGCGAACAGCGCCACCATCGCGTCGAGCAGCCGGTTGACCGTCTCGTGCTTGACGCCCGGGTAGAACAGGGAGCGGTACGGCAACGAGAACGGCAGGTGCCGGGTCAGCAGGATGGGGTCCAGATGGTCACCGGCGGAGTCCGCCCGCCCGAGGACCACGCCCACGGGGTCCACCGAGGGAACGCCCAGCCGCTTCAGCTCGGTGAGCATGCGGTACTCCTGCACCGCCACCTCTTCCAGGATCTCCTTGGCTGCGAAGATCTCCTCCCCGACGGTGATGAAGCGCACCACGTGGCGCGAGATGCCTCGGGGGAGTGCGACGAGGTGGCGCGCCGGCCAGTCGACGAGCGGGACCTGCCAGGGCAACTGGAGGAGGTCCGCATCCGGCTTGGCAGCGAGGAACCTGGGCACGGGGTGAGTCTAGTCTCTGGTCACGCTCCGGCGCGCTTCAGCGCCTCGGCCACCACGGCCACCAGATCCGCCTCGGACTCGATGCCGACGCTCAGGCGGAGCAGGCCGCCGCCGATGCCGGCGGTCTCGCGAGCTTCGATGGTCATCCCGGCGTGCGTCATGGTCTCCGGGTGACACACCAGGGACTCCACGCCGCCCAGCGATTCGGCGAGGTGGAAGATCTGCAGGCCGTCCAGGAAGCGGCGGACGGCGCCGACGCCGCCGGCCAGGTCCACCGAGATCAGGGAGCCGAATCCGGCCTGCTGCCTCGCCGCGACCTCGTGGCCCGGGTGAGCCGCCAGCCCCGGGTAGTGCAGCGCCTCGACCGCCGGGTGGCCGTCCAGGAGCGCCACCAGGGCCGAGGTGTTGGCGGCGTGCACACGCAGGCGGGCGTCGAGGGTGCGGAGCCCGCGAAGCGTGAGGTACGCGTCGAACGGGCTCGCGGTGAGCCCGAGGGCGTTGGCCCACAGCCGCAGCCGGGCGTGGACCTCAGGGTCTGCGGCGACCGCCACGCCCCCCACCACGTCCGAATGCCCGTTGATGAACTTGGTGGTGGAGTGGATGACGATGTCCACACCGTGCTCGAGCGGGCGCTGCAGCAGGGGCGAGAGGAACGTGTTGTCCGCCGCGACCAGCGCCCCGACGGCGTGCGCCCGGGCGGCGGCATCGGCGAGGTCCGTGATCCGCAGGAGCGGGTTCGACGGCGTCTCGATCCACACCAGGGCCGGGGACCGGTCCATCGCCGCATCGAAGGCGGCGTCGTCGTTGAAGTCCACGAACTCCACCTCGAAGCGCCCCTGCGAGGCCAGGAAGCTGAACAGCCGCCACGTGCCGCCGTACGCGTCGTGTTGGACGACGACGCGCCCCCCGGCCGGCACGAACGCCTCCGCCACGAGCGTGATGGCCGCCAGGCCGGTGGCGACGGTGGTGGCCCCGGCCCCGCCCTCCAGCGTGGCCAGGGCCTCGTTGAGCAGATCCCGGGTGGGGTTGCCGGAGCGGGTGTAGTCGTACTCGCGGGGCTCGTCGAACCCCGCGAAGGTGAAGTTGCTGCTCAGGTACAGCGGGGGGACGACGGCGCCGTGGGCCGGGTCCACGCCCAGCCCCGCGCGCATCCCCTGGGTCCATCGGCCAAGCTCTGCCATCGCGTTCCTCTCGTCATGCCGTCATCGCCCAAAAATAGTGGAGCCCCGGCGAACCGGGGCTCCACGTCAGTGCTGTTTCGCTGTCAGGAGAGACGCTCTTCAGTCTTGTTGCTGAACACGTGCACCTGGTCCGGCGCGGCGGAGAGGCGGACGACCTCACCCTTGTGGGGTGCGGTACGGGCGCCGACGCGGGCGACGAACTGCTGCTCGCTCACGATCTCGTCCTCGTGGGAACTGGCAAGGGTGCCGTAGAGGAACGAGTCCGCTCCGAGCTCCTCGACGACGGCGATGTGGAGGCCGATGCCCTCCTCCGCGACGCGGAACGCCTCGGGACGGATGCCGATGGTGAGGGTGTCCTCGCCGCCGGCCGCCTTGTTGAGGGTGTCACGCGGGATCCGCACGACGTAGTCGCCGACCTGCACGCCGTCCTCGACGCGCTTGCCGGAGATCAGGTTCATGGCCGGGGAGCCGATGAAGCCGGCGACGAAGAGGTTCTTCGGCGCGTCGTAGAGGGCCAGCGGGGTGTCGACCTGCTGCAGGATGCCGTCCTTCATCACCGCGACACGGTCACCCATCGTCATGGCCTCGACCTGGTCGTGCGTGACGTAGACGGTGGTGACGCCGAGGCGCTGCTGGAGCGCGGCGATCTGGGTGCGGGTGGAGACCCGGAGCTTGGCGTCCAGGTTCGACAGCGGCTCGTCCATGAGGAAGACCTGGGGCTGGCGCACGATGGCGCGACCCATGGCGACGCGCTGACGCTGGCCGCCGGAGAGGGCCTTCGGCTTGCGGCTGAGGAAGTCCTCAAGGCCGAGCAGCTTGGCGGCCTCCTGGACGCGCTTCTCGCGGTCCGCCTTGGGCACGTTCTGCATCTTGAGCGCGAAGCCCATGTTGTCAGCAACGGTCATGTGGGGGTACAGCGCGTAGTTCTGGAAAACCATGGCGATGTCGCGGTCCTTCGGGGGAAGGTCGGTGACATCGCGGTCGCCGATGTAGATGGAGCCGGAGTTGACCTCTTCGAGGCCGGCCAGCATCCGGAGGGAGGTGGACTTGCCGCAACCCGAGGGGCCGACGAGAACCATGAACTCGCCGTCCTCGATCTCGAGGCTGAGCTTGTCGACGGCGGGGCGATCGGTGCCGGGGTAGACCCGGGAGGCGTCGCGGTAACTAACGGTGGCCATAGCCATATTCCTTTCCACGGGCAGGTACGTGCCCGACGATCCGTAGTGGATAGGAACCTGATATCAGGTGTTCCTGCTGCGTGACTTTACACCCCGGGGCCCCCGAATTCCCAGATGGGTCCGCGGAGCGGGAGGCACGCCTTGAGGGTTCACGCCGTCGGCGGCTGCGGGATCGGGGGTGTCGTGGCCTGTGGACGTAGGATTCCCCCCGTGACTGATGAGCAGGGGCGCGACGACGCCGCCGTCGATCCGGCCGGCCCCGTCGACCCGGATCACCCGGCCGCCGTCGAGGCGGAGCCCGCCTGGTGGGAGGCCGATGGCATGCCGTGGCGCAAGGAGCCGGGCCGCGACGACATCGCCTGCCTGGCCTGGTTCGGCGTCGTCGGCGTCTTCGGCCTCATCCTGTTGCCCACCCGCGCGTGGCTGCTCGCCACCGCCCCGGACTGGCTGGCGATGATCACCGGCGGTCGCACCGCGGTCGCGGCCAGCGGGGCCATCGCCTCGACGGGCGAGATGCCGCACTGGCCGGTGGTGCTGGTGGTCGCGTCGATCCTCAGCCTCAAGTTCGACTGGGTCTACTGGTGGGCCGGGAAGCTGTGGGGTCGCGGCATGATCGAGGTCTGGTCCGGGCAGTCCAGGCGCGCCGCGCAGGCCTACGCCCGAGCCGAGCGGTGGGCCGAGAAGGCGGGGCCGCTGGGGTTCCTCATCGCCTACATCCCCATGCCTCTGCCGCTCATGCAGGTGGTCTTCGTGCTGGCCGGGGCGTCGGGGATGAGCCTCAGGCGCTTCCTCGTCTACGACTACATCGCCTCCACGATCTGGCTCGTCGGCTTCTTCCTCATGGGCTGGCAGCTGGGCGACGCGGCGGTGGCCGTCCTCAACGTCTACGCCAAGGTGGCCGGGTACGTGGCCATCGCGCTGATCATCTTCATCGTTGTCACCACGTACCTCAACCAGCGTCGGAAGGCCCGTTCGAAGGCTGCCTGACCCTGTCTCAGGCGCGGCAGCAGAGGGCGACGAGGAAGTCGGACTCCGCGGTGAACGGGCGCAGGTCCCACGTCGACAAAGCGAGATCCAGGCGAAGCCCCGCCTCGTCGAGGTCGGCGAAGAAGTCCGAGAACTCGTAGCCGCGGCCGCCGCCGAAGCCGATGATGGCGCGACCCTCGGGCGCCAGGTGGGTCCCGAAGCGGCGCAGGACGTCAACGCGCGTCGACGGCGCGAGGAAGCCCATGACGTTGCCGGCGGAGATGATCACGTCGAAGTCGCCGTCGACGCCCCGCTCAGGCAGGTCAAGCTCGGCGAGGTCGCCGACGAGCCAGGTCGGACCGGGGTGGTCGATCTCGGCGGCCTCGATGAGCGCCGGGTCCACGTCGACGCCGACGACGACGTGGCCCAGCGCGTGCAGCCGCCCACCCACGCGGCCGGGGCCGCAGCCGGCGTCGAGGATGCGGGCACCTCGCGGCACCATCGCGTCGACGGTGCGGGCCTCTCCGCCCAGGTCGTGGCCGGCCGCCTCCATCATCTTGAAGCGCTCGATGTAGCGCTGAGAGTGATCGGGGTCCGCGGCGATGATGCGCGCCCACTTGCTGGGTTCAGTCATGGGGCCATTCTGGTCTCACCGACCCGCGCCCACAAACCAGCGGCGGTGGAGCCTCCTGTGGGAGTCGAACCCACGACCACTCGCTTACAAGGCGAGCGCTCTGGCCGCTGAGCTAAGGAGGCGAGCGCCACTATTGTGCCGGGCGAAGGTGCCGGTGGGAAACCTAGGCGCCCGAAGCGGCGACGAAGAGCTGGCCGTGACCGTTGACCGTGACGTGCTCGTCGGCGGGAATGAACACGGCGTCACCGGAGGCCAGGTGGTGCGGGCTCCCGTCGCCGTGCAGCGTGAAGGCGCCGGACGTGGCAAGCGCGATCCGGCACGAGTCCGGTCGGGGCATCGGGATGGGCGCGGGGTCGCACGGGGCGATCAGCCACAGCTCGAATTCCGGGAACGACGTGGGGTAGAGGTAGACGCCGTCGGCTCCGGAGGCGACGAGGATCTGCGGGACCATGGGCTCGAAGCCCACCACCTGCAGCAGTCCGTCGACGTCGATGTGCTTCTGCGTCAGCCCGCCGCGCATGACGTTGTCCGAGTTCGCCATGATCTCCACGCCCGTGCCGCGGAGATAGGCATGCATCACGCCGGCCTCGAGCGCCACCGCCTCGCCGGGCTGCAGCGCGAAGCGGTTCATGAGGAGCGCGGCGAGGATGCCCGGATCCCCCGGGAAGTGTTCGTCGAGTTCGACCGCGGTGCGCGCGAACTCGCCGAGGCTGCCGGGGGCGTGGAGGAGCTGCACCGAGGCGGCCAGGACGACGTCCACCAGGTAGCGGCGCTCGCCCAGTGAGAGGACGTCGAGGAACACCTCCTGCAGCGCCGGAGCGTCGCGTCGGTCCCGCAGCGGCCCGATGACCGACGCCAGCTCGTCCGCCACGCCCAGACCCTCGAAGAGCCCCGCGGTCTCGACGGGGTCCCGGAAGCCGAGCAGTCCCTCGAACGGGGTGAGCGCCACGATGGCCTCCGGCTTGGGCCAGTCGTCCTTGAAGGAGCGCACCGGATCGCTGGGGTGGAGCCCGAGGAGCGACTCGCGGGCATAGCCGACCTCCGCCTGTTCCCGCGACGGGTGGGCCTGGAGGCTGAGCGGGGACGACGCCGACAGGATCTTGAGCAGGAACGGCAGGCGCGCGCCGAACTGCGTCTGGCTGGCGTCGCCCAGCACGTGGGGAGCCTCCTGCACGAGGTCCGCGAGCGCGCTCCCGTCCTCGAGGTGGGCGTGCCCGCTGGGATGAGTGCCCAGCCAGTACTCGGCCCAGGGCCGGCCATCGGGATCCCTGCGGAGGATCGTGGGGATCTCCGTCGGGCTACCCCAGGCGAAGTGCTGGACGTGGCCGGTGAGTCGGCGCATGGTGATGTGGTCCTCGGGGGTGAGTGGGCCAGGGCGTATTCGACTGTAGCGCGAGAGCCGCCCACGCGGCAGCAGTCTGCGCCACCGCCTAATGACAGCGTTGTGATTCGGGTTTAGACTGAGCGGCATGTCTGCAGCCTTCTCCGTGAGCGCCCCGGTGGATCTGACCGAACGTGAAGCCGCCATCCTGGACTTCGAGGATCAGTGGTTCACCTCGGCGGTGCCGAAGGAACAGGCCATCATGGAGCACTTCAGCCTCTCGTCGGCGCGCTACTACCAGCAGCTCAACGCCCTCATCGACACGCCGGAGGCGCTCGCCTACAAGCCTCTGCTGGTCAAGCGCCTGCGTCGGATGCGCGGCCAGCGGCAGGCCGCCCGCTCCGCCCGGCGGCTCCACGGCTGAGGAGGCGCCGGATCCCGCTCCCCACGGGCATCGTCGGGTTGATGCGGTAGCCCCCCTTGAGCAGGTCCGCCTGCACCTCGAAGTAGTTGGCGCTGGCGCGGTCCCCGGTCCGGACCATGGACCAGAGCGTGGCCAGGCCGTAGAGCGGTAGGAACGGCAACCCGAGGCTGTACGCGTACTGCCATGCGTGCCCGTCCTCGTGTTCCATGAGGGTGGGCGTGGAGGCCTCCACCTCCTCGGCGCTGCGATGCGGGATGAGCACCACCGAGCCGATGGTCACGGCGCCCGCGTTGTGGATGGGGAGCCGGGCCCGGTCCGCCACGATCAGGTGGCCCCGCCGGCGCAGCCTCGCCCGGCCGACGACGGCCAGCGCCAGGCCCAGCGGCGTCGAGAGGTTGACCACATTGGCGGTGTCCCGCGCGAGTCGCGGCAGATCCATCGGGGCTCCCGTCCGAGATTTCTGTCTCCGGACCATAGTGGGCCTTTGCACTCTCTTGTGTCGAGTGCTAATAATGGGGTTAGCACTCTCACGCTTTGAGTGCTACCGAACTGCCGGTGAGGCTTAGCCGTCCGTCGCGGGCACCGCGGTTCACCCGACACTGCACACTTCGGGGCTCAGGCCCCACTTGACGGGAGGACTCCCGAAACACCATGGCAAAGCTGATTGAGTTCAATGAGGAAGCGCGCCGCGCCCTCGAGCGTGGCATGAACACGCTGGCAGACGCGGTCAAGGTGACGCTCGGCCCCAAGGGCCGCAACGTCGTCCTGGAGAAGAAGTGGGGCGCCCCCACGATCACCAACGATGGCGTGTCCATCGCCAAGGAGATCGAGCTGGAGGACCCGTACGAGCGCATCGGCGCCGAGCTGGTCAAAGAGGTCGCCAAGAAGACTGACGACGTCGCCGGCGACGGCACCACCACGGCCACCGTCCTGGCCCAGGCGATGGTCCGCGAGGGCCTCCGCAACGTGTCCGCCGGCGCCAACCCGATGAGCCTGAAGAAGGGCATCGAGGTGGCCGTCGCCGCCATCGTCGCCGAGCTGGCCGACATGGCCATCGACGTCGAGACCAAGGAGCAGATCGCCGCCACCGCGTCGATCTCCGCCGCTGACACCACCGTCGGCGAGATCATCGCCGAGGCGATGGACAAGGTCGGCAAGGAGGGCGTGATCACGGTCGAGGAGTCCAACACCTTCGGGCTGGATCTCGAGCTCACCGAGGGTATGCGCTTCGACAAGGGCTACATCTCGCCCTACTTCGTGACCGATGCCGAGCGCATGGAAGCCACCCTGGATGACCCCTATGTCCTGCTGGTGAACTCCAAGATCTCCTCGCTCAAGGACCTCCTGCCGGTCCTCGAGAAGGTCATGCAGTCCGGCAAGCCCCTGCTGGTCATCGCCGAGGACGTCGAGGGTGAGGCCCTCGCCGGCCTGATCGTCAACAAGATCCGCGGTACGTTCAAGTCCATCGCCGTCAAGGCGCCGGGCTTCGGTGACCGCCGCAAGGCCATGCTGACGGACATCGCGATCCTCACGGGCGCGCAGGTCATCAGCGAAGAGGTCGGCCTGTCGCTCGACGCCGTGACCGTGGACCTGCTGGGCTCCGCCCGGTCCGTCATGGTCTCGAAGGACGAGTGCACCATCATCGAGGGCGCCGGCGAGTCGGCGCAGATCGAGGGTCGCGTCTCGCAGATCCGTCGCGAGATCGAGAACTCGGACTCCGAGTACGACCGCGAGAAGCTGCAGGAGCGCCTCGCCAAGCTGGCCGGCGGCGTGGCCGTCATCAAGGTCGGCGCGGCCACCGAGGTGGAGCTCAAGGAGCGCAAGCACCGGATCGAGGACGCCGTGCGCAACGCGAAGGCGGCCGTCGAGGAGGGCATCGTGCCTGGTGGTGGCGTCGCGCTGCTGCAGGCGTCCAAGGCCGCCACGGTCGAGGGCCTTGAGGGCGACGAGGCCATCGGCGCGCAGATCGTCTTCACCGCGGCCTCGGCCCCGCTGAAGCAGATCGCGGCCAACGCCGGTCTCGAGGGTGGTGTCGTGGCTGAGAAGGTCGCGCACCTGCCCGTGGGCCAGGGCCTCGACGCGGCCACCGGCGAGTACGTCGACATGGTCGCGGCCGGCATCATCGACCCGGCCAAGGTCACCCGCTCGGCGCTGCAGAACGCCGCGTCCATCGCGGCGCTGTTCCTCACCACCGAGGCCGTCATCGCCGACAAGCCGGAGAAGGCCCCCGCGGGCGGCGCCGGCGGCGGCATGGACGAGATGGGCGGCATGGGCGGCTTCTGAGCCACCCCTCGCACAGGCAAGCCAGGAGGGCGGTCCCGTTTCGGGGCCGCCCTTTCGGTGTCCTCCGATGTTTCCGGCCGGTAGCGCGGCGGCCAGCAACCGGCCCAACAGTGTGCCGAGACCGGCTGGCTCACCGAGCCGTGCGGTGGCCGGCCCACCACCACATGAGCCGGATCTGGACTTCGCGGAGGCTTGGATCGTTCAAAGGGTGCGAATTGGGCGTTGAGTCTCGGATCCGGCTCAACAGCGCCCCACGAGAGCCGTGTCCGGCTCGACACAGCCTGACGAGAGCCGTGTCCGGCTCAATCCTCAGGCCGCGGAGAGTTCCTCGTCGGGTGTCTCCGAGTGCGTGGTCACCCAGAAGGATCCTGCGACGACCAGGCCCAGCACCAGCAGCGCGGACGTCAGGAGGAACGGCCAGCTTCGGTCCATGCCCGACAACCAGCCGCTGATCCAGCCGAAGGGGGCGGTCACCAACATCACCACCGTGCGCTGGATGGCCATGACCCGCGACCGCTCGTCCCGGTCCACGTGGAGAGCCACCAGGGATTCCGCCAGCATGAACAGGATGCCGCCGCCGAACGCGTCGAGCATCAGGCAGACGGCGAGCAGGCCGTAGGTGGCGGCGCCGGCCGCGCCGTCGGAGCTCGGAATACCCACCAGCAGGAGTTGCCCGGCGAGGTAGACGCCGAAGCCGATCAGGGTGGGGGCCTTCAGGTGCTTCGCGTGGGTGAGCAGCGGGATGAGAGTGAAGAAGAACAGCACCGAGAGCAGGGAGCGGACCATCGGGAAGAACGGCAGGAGCGCGTCGGGCACGCCCAGCCGCTGGTTGATGACGACCTGCCAGAAGGTGGCGTTGACCAGCGCGACGGCGCCGACGATGGCGGCGATGATGAGCGCGAAGATGGTGCCCCTGGAGTGCAGGATCAGCCCGAGCACCCCGCGGTACTCGGACAACGACCGCCAGATGCTCACGCCGCGGGTCTGCTCCATCCGGATGCGGCCCGTCGCCGTCTCGGTGGTATAGCGGTAGAGCAGCCAGATCTTGAACGACATGATGAAGAATGCGTTCAGGTAGAGGATGCGGACCGCGAACTCGAGCCCCAGCGTGGAGACGAGGATCGCGGCGATCGGCGCGAACAGTGCGGAGAACTCTGCCGCCACCTTGACCAGCGAGTACACCTTGGGGATCTCTGCGCGGTCGACGTCCTCGACCAGCAGGCAGTCCCAGGAATTCTGCGTCACCTGCCAGGCGCCGTTGACGATGGACGCGGCGAGGAACCACCAGAAGTTCTGGGCGAAGGCCCAGATGAGGCAGGGGATGGCCCAGGCGACGATGTCGAACACGGCGGTGGTCATCCGCCGCCCCAGCTTGTCCGTGATCACGCCGCTCAGCAGCCCGAAGACCACCTGGGACAGCATCGAGATGGTGGCGAGCAGGCCGATCTGCGCGTCGCCGATGCCCAGGGCCAGCATGAACACCGAGGCGTACGGCAGGACCAGCATCATCGACAGACCCCACAGGGGCTCGGTGTAGACCGAGGCGCGGCCGTTGCCGCGGAGCCCGAGCAGGGTGACGATCATGGGGTTGCGGACGCGAGGCACCGGCTCAGTCAACCCCTGTCGACCAAAGTTGTCCATCCAGGCCGGCGCAGCATGCCGCCGACAGTGCGCGCCTACGCCCGCTGGCGCCAGTGACTTGGCAAGATGGCTCCATGAGTCTGCTCGAAGTGATCGCACTGCACGCGGCGGACGCCGAGCGCGCGGAGGCGGGCGGCGCGGACCGGATCGAGCTGGTCGGCACCATGGACGACGACGGCCTCTCCCCCGAGCCGCGCACCGTCGAGAAGGTCCGCCGGGCCACGTCGATCCAGATCCGCCCCATGGTGCGCCTCAGGGCCGGCTTCGGCACCGACGGCGGCGAGGCCACCCGGCTCACGGGACTCATCGCGGCCTATCTCGACGCGGGCGCCGACGGGGTGGTGCTGGGCTTCCTCAACGGACTCAACCGCATCGACACGGAGGTGGTCACGGCGTTGGTGGACGGTGGCACCTTCCCCTGGACCTTTCACCGCGCCGTCGACCACTGCCTGGATCCGGACCGGGCGTGGGCGGACCTGCGCACGTTGCCCCGGCTGGACCAGGTGCTGACCGCCGGCTCGGCACGCGGGGTCGAGCACGGACTGGACGATCTCCTCCGCCGGGCCCGGACGGACGCGGAGGCGGCGCGCCTCATCATGGCCGGCGGCGGCCTGTCCGCGGAGCACGTCCCGTGGCTGGTGCGTGCGGGGGTCCGCGCGTTCCACATCGGCTCGCCGGCGCGGCCGGGCGGCTCCTTCAAGGCCTACGTCGATTCGGAGCTGGTGGCCAGCTGGCGCGACCTCATCGACGACGAAGTGGCCCACATCCGGCAGACGCATGGCTGACCGCCCGGTCACCCGCAGGCTGGCGGCGCGCGTGATCGTGCTGGCCGGCGACGACGTGCTGCTCCTGGGCGACACGGATCCCGGCGTGCCCGGCTCCAGGTTCTGGCAGGCACCCGGCGGGGGAGTGGAGCCGCGCGAGCGCGTCCGCTCCGCCGCGGCCCGCGAGCTCGAGGAGGAGACCGGCCTCATCGTCGACGAGGGCCAGCTCGTCGGCCCGGTGGCCGTGCGTCGACTCTTCCGCGGCTACTCGGACCGCATCCTCATCCAGGAGGAGACGTTCTTCCGCTACCACACGCAGCGGTTCGAACCGGTGTCGGCTGGGCTGACCCGGCGTGAGCGGTCCCGGCACGTGTCCAGCGCGTGGTTCCCCCTCGACGCCCTCCCGGAACACACATGGCCGGCCGAGATCGCGACCCTCGCGCGCTGGGACGGCGAGGTCCCCGTCGACCTGGGCGACGTCGAGGAGTCGACGGTGCCGGTGGGTGAGCTACCGCTCTAGCGGTTGCGCAGCGCGCCGACGGCGAACACGACGGTGAAGGCCAGCGAGACGAGCATGCCGACGGTGGAGGTGCGGCCCAGCGTGTCCGTGAGGAGCTGCCAGCCGAGGGTGGCCAGGCCGATGGACAGCGCGGACGCGCCCGCGCGCCCGGTGAGCGGCTGGATCCGGGTGCCCAACGCCCCGGCTGCGGTCAGTACGAAGGGCGACAGGGCGGGCAGGATGAAACCGAGGAGGCACAGCCCGCTGGCGATGAAGGCGAGCTGGCGCTGCTGGGGTTGGGCGCGCGGACCCGGTGGCGCCGACGGAGGCGGCAGCAGTTCGCCCGGTGGCGGAAGCGGGGGCCCGGTGGGCGCTGGCAACTGGCTGCCTGCGGCGCTGGCCCACTCGGGGCCCACCGGCTGGGGTGCCGAGGTCACGATGGGCTCCCGCGGGTCCCGCGCCACGCCGGGTTTCGGCCCCGGGGCGATCGCTGCCGACGAGACGGCGAACGCGTCCCGCGGATCGCGGGTGGGGGCCTGGCCGGCGGCCACCTCGCTGAGCGGCGGCTGGGGAATGGCCTCGAACGTGGCGGGCGGGGCCATGGGGCCCGGCGTGGAGGAGGCCCAGGGGTCACCGGACGTCAACGGCTCGGCGCGGGGCGTGGCGAACCCGTCGGGCCGCTCCGTCGGCGCGTAGGCCGCGCCGTCCTTCCAACTCGCCATGCGCCCCATGCTACCGGCGGCCGGACAGCCTGGTCCGCCCCGTGATCGCGCAGCCGACGTGAGCATCTGGTGCGCGTATGGACGTCAAACGCGCGGGTCCCAGACGGCGATGGTTAGGCTCGCTGCAGCGGCGGAGGCCGGTGACTGAGGCACAGGAGGCCGACGGCGATGGAAGTGGTGCTGTGCGCGGATGCGCAGCGGGTGGGCGAACTGGCGGCGGACCGGGTGGCCGAGTATCTGCAGGGGATCCCGACGCCGGTGCTGGGGCTGGCCACGGGAAGCTCACCGCTGAGGCTCTACGCCGAGTTGGCCAGGCGCGTCGACGCCGGGGCCCTCGACGTGTCCCACGGGTTGGGTTTCGCGCTGGACGAGTACGTCGGAATCCCGCCTGAGCACCCCGAGAGCTACCGCAGCGTCATCGCACGCACGGTCGTCGGCCCCCTGGGCATGGACCCCGCCCGGGTCCGGGTGCCCGACGGCGCGGCACCAAATCTGCAGGCCGCCGCGGACGCCTACGACGCGGCCATCGCATCGGTCGGCGGCGTCGACGTCCAGATCCTCGGCATCGGCAGCAACGGCCACATCGGCTTCAACGAGCCGTTCTCCTCCTTCTCCTCCCGCACCCGCGTCAAGACCCTGACCCCCGAGACCCGGCGCGACAACGCGCGCTTCTTCGCCTCCGACGACGAGGTCCCCACGCACTGCGTGACGCAGGGACTGGGCACCATCATGGAGGCCAGGGTGGCGCTCATGGTGGTCTCCGGCGAGCACAAGGCCGCGGCCGTGGCGGCCATGGTGGAGGGGCCGGTGGCCGCGGCCTGCCCGGCCTCGATACTGCAGTTCCATCCGCGCGCCGTGATCATCGTCGACGAGGCGGCCGGCTCCCAACTCCGGCACGCGGACTACTTCCGGCACATCGGGGCCACCGAGCGCGTCATCGGCGGCCTGTTGGGGAGGGCCCGCCGAACCGGATAGACTGCACTGTCTGACTGGCTACTAGTGCAAATGAGGGCGACGTGCCTACCGGTAAAGTGCGATTCTTCGACGCTGAGAAGGGCTTTGGTTTCATCACCAAGGACGACGGCGGCGACGTCTACGTGCGCTCCAACGCGCTTCCCGCAGGCGTCGAGGCGCTCAAGGCGGGGCAGCGCGTCGAATTCGGAGTCATCGAGGGTCGCCGAGGCGAGCAGGCGCTGAGCCTGCGCGAGCTGGAGACGCCGCCGTCGCTGTCCAAGGCGTCGCGCAAGGACCCCGAGCAGATGGCCGTCATCGTCGAAGACCTCATCAAGATGCTCGACGGCATCGGCAATGACTACCGTCACCGCAGGCACCCGGACTCCAAGCACGCCACGCGAGTGGCCGAGCTGCTGCGCCGGGTCGCGGACGAACTGGAGCTGTAAATGGCAAAGCCCAAGCTGGATGCCGTCACGGTCAATGCTGTGGACCTGGCCCGCGCCGCCGCCGTCGAGGTGGGGGACGACGAGTCGGTGGGTGAGCACCTCGGCATCGTGGCGGAGGACGGCGACAGGCTGGTCACGCACCTGTTCCAGAGCCTCAGGCCCGGATACCTGGACTGGCAGTGGGCCGTCACGCTGGTGCGCGCCTCCCGCGCCAAGGACCCCACGGTCAACGAGGTGGTGCTCCTGCCGCGCCCGGACGCGCTGCTCGCACCGCGGTGGGTGCCCTGGGCGGACCGCATCGGCCCGGGCGACATCGTGCCGGGCACCCTCATGCCCACCCCGGACGACGACCCCCGCCTGGAGCCCGGCTTCTCCGCCACGGACCTCCCCGCGGACGCGGACCCCGCCGAGTGGGTGCAGCTGCGCACCACGGTGGCCGAGCTGGGCCTCGGCCGGGCCCGCGTGCTCAGCAGGTACGGTCGCGACGAGGCGGCCGAGCGCTGGCTCGAGGGACCGCCCGGACCCTCCGACGAGGGGTCCCGCGAGGCGCCCGCGCCGTGCATGACGTGTGGCTACTTCATCGCGCTCCGCGGCTCGCTCGGCACCCTGTTCGGTGCCTGCACCAACCAGTACTCCCCGTGGGACGGCCGCGTCGTCTCGCTGGAACACGGCTGCGGGGGCCACTCGGACGTGGCCGATGTCGACCACGCCCGGGAACTGCCCGCGCCCGCGTTCGACACCGTCGGCATCGACCACACGCTCTTCGACTGACCGCTTCCCCGGGCCACCGGTGGACCCCGGTTCATCCGCGCGCCCGGGTGGCCGTACGATAACGGTCCGTGGTTACCAATACTCCCAAGGCAGCACGGCTGCATCCCGAGACGGAGCGCCAGCGCTCCGGTCTCGACGGCTTCTTCGAGATCACCAAGCGTCACTCGACCGTCGGGCGGGAGATCCGCGGCGGCCTGGTGACATTCTTCGCGATGGCCTACATCATCGCCCTCAATCCCCTCATCATCGGCACCGCCGTGGACAAGAGCGGCAACCTCATCTCGGGTCAGCCGAAGTTCACCGACGCCGCCATGACGGTGGTCAACGACGCGGCGGTCGGTCAGTCGATCGGCATGGTCGCGGCTGCCACCGCGCTGATCGCGGGTCTCCTCACCCTCGCGATGGGCATCTTCGGCCGATTCCCCTTGGGTCTGGCGACCGGCCTGGGCCTCAACGCCCTCGTCGCCTACGTCCTGGCTCCGCAGATGACCTGGCCGCAGGCCATGGGCCTCGTGGTGTGGGAGGGCATCCTGATCTTCATCCTGGTGCTGACCGGCTTCCGCACGGCCGTCTTCAAGGCGATCCCGAGGACGCTGCGCACCGCCATCTCCGTCGGCATCGGTCTGTTCATCGCCTTCGTCGGCCTCATCAACGCCGGCATCGTGCGTAAGCCCGCTGGCGCGCCCCCGGTCGAGCTGGGCATCAACGGCTCGCTCATGGGCTGGCCCATCGCGGTGTTCTTCATCGGCATCATGGTGCTCATCGCGCTGCACGTGCTGAAGGTCAAGGGCGCGATGCTCATCTCCATCCTCGTGGCGACGGTCGCCGCGGTGATCATCGAGGCCATCGCGAAGATCGGGCCGCAGTTCACCGCCGACGGACTCAACCCCGTCGGGTGGTCGCTCAACGTGCCGCAGATCTCCGACGTCGCCTCGCTGCCGGACCTCGGCCTCATCGGCCGTGTCGACATGATCGGCGCGTTCTTCCCGGACGGCTCCTTCTCCTTCACCAACTTCCTGGCGCTCGCGGTGCTGGTGTTCTCCCTGCTCCTGGCCGACTTCTTCGACACCATGGGCACCGTCGTGGCCGTGGGCAGCGAGGGTGGCCTACTCGACGAGCACGGCATGCCGCCGCGCACCACGGAGATCCTGCTGGTGGACTCCGTCGCTGCCGCTGCCGGTGGATTCGGTTCCGTCTCGTCCAACACCTGCTACATCGAGTCCACCGCGGGCGTCGGCGAGGGAGCCCGGACCGGTCTGGCGTCCGTCGTGACCGGTGCCGCGTTCCTGCTGGCGATCTTCCTGGCCCCGCTGATCAACATGGTTCCGTCCGAGGCGGCGGCCCCGGTGCTGGTCTTCGTCGGGTTCCTCATGATCGCCCAGGTGGTGGACGTTGACTGGAACGACGCGGAGGTGGGGATCCCCGCGTTCCTCACCATCATCCTCATGCCGTTCTCCTACTCGATCACCACAGGTATCGGCGCCGGATTCCTGGCGTACGTGTTCATCAAGATCGTCAAGGGCCACGCCAGGCAGGTGCACCCGCTCATGTACGTGGTGGCTGCGCTGTTCGTCATCTACTTCGTGCAGGGCGCGTTGCTCGGCCTGATCAACTGACACAGGGTGCGCCGCGCCGTCAAGGGGCGCGGCGCATCGCTGGAAGCGTGGTGTGCCCGAAAGGGCCCGCCCGGTAGTCTGGCGCCCATGTTCCAGAAGGTATTGGTCGCCAACCGAGGCGAGATCGCCGTCCGCGCGTTTCGCGCCGCTTACGAACTCGGCCTCCGCACCGTCGCCGTCTTCGCCTACGAGGACCGCAACGCGGATCACCGGATCAAGGCGCAGGAGTCCTATCTCATCGGGGAGGAGGGCCACCCCGTCCGCGCCTACCTGGACATCGACGAGATCATCCGGGCAGCCAAGGAATCCGGCTCGGACGCCATCTACCCCGGGTACGGCTTCCTCTCCGAGAACCCGGGCCTGGCCGCGGCCTGCGAGGCCAACGGCATCACCTTCATCGGCCCGTCCGCGGACGTGCTCACGCTCGCCGGCAACAAGGTGCGCGCCCTCAACGAGGCGCGCCGCGTCGGCGTCCCCACCCTCGCGTCCTGCCCCCCCTCGACGGACACCGATGAGCTCACCAGAGCGGCTGAGAAGATCGGCTTCCCCGTCTTCATCAAGGCGGTGGCCGGTGGCGGCGGCCGCGGGATGCGCCGCGTGGACGATCCCGCGAAGATGGCCGACGAGCTGGGTGCCGCCATGCGCGAGGCGGAGGCCGCCTTCGGTGACCCGACGGTTTTCATCGAGCAGGCTGTCGGCGCGCCGCGACACATCGAGGTCCAGATCCTGGCCGATTCGCAGGGCGAGGTGGTGCACCTCTTCGAGCGGGACTGCTCCATCCAGCGGCGCCACCAGAAGGTCATCGAGATCGCGCCGGCGCCGCACATCTCGCAGGAGCTGCGGGACAAGCTCACCGCGGACGCGGTCAAGTTCGCCCGGGCCATCAACTACACGTGCGCGGGGACCGTCGAATTCCTCATCGAGACCGAGGGCGAACGCGCCGGAGAACACGTGTTCATCGAGATGAACCCGCGCATCCAGGTGGAGCACACCGTCACCGAGGAGATCACCGACGTCGACCTGGTGCAGGCCCAGATGCGCATCGCCGGCGGCGAGTCGCTGGAGGACATCGGCGTGCGTCAGGACGAGCTGCAGATCCGGGGGGCCGCGCTCCAGTGCCGCATCACCACCGAGGACCCGCAGAACTCGTTCCGCCCCGACACCGGCCTCATCACCGCCTACCGCTCCGCCTCCGGCGCCGGCATCCGGCTCGACGGCGGCACCACGGGCACCGGCGTCGAGATCAGCCCCCACTTCGACTCGCTGCTGGTCAAGCTCACCGCGCGCGGCCGGGACTTCCCGATGGCCGTGGCGCGGGCCCGCCGCGCCCTGGCGGAATTCCGCATCCGCGGTGTCGCGACCAACGTGCCTTTCCTGCGCGCCGTCCTGGATGATCCGGACTTCGCGGCCGGCGGCGTCACCACGTCGTTCATCGACGAACGCCCCTACCTGCTCCATGCCCGCACGCCCGCGGACCGCGCCACCAAGCTGCTGCGGCACCTCGCCGAGGTCACGGTGAACCGCCCGCACGGCGAGGCTCCCACCACCTTGGATCCCGCGGTGAAGCTGCCGCCGGCGGACCTTGCCTCACCGGCGCCGGACGGTTCGCGGCAGCGGCTCCTCGCGCTCGGCGCTGAGGGGTTCGCGGCCGAGCTGCGTCAGGCGGTGCCGGTGCGGATCACCGACACCACCTACCGCGACGCCCACCAGTCGCTCCTGGCCACCCGCGTGCGTACGAAGGACCTGCTCGCCGTGGCGCCCACGCAGGCCCGCCTCCTGCCGCAGATGTTCTCGGTGGAATGCTGGGGCGGCGCCACCTACGACGTGGCGTTGCGATTCCTCGGCGAGGACCCGTGGGAGCGGCTCGCGTCGCTGCGCGAGGCCATGCCGAATCAGAACCTGCAGATGCTGCTGCGTGGCCGCAACACCGTCGGCTACACCCCGTACCCCACCGAGGTGACGCACGCGTTCGTCGCGGAGGCCGCCGCCACCGGCGTGGACATCTTCCGCATCTTCGACGCGCTCAACGACGTCGAGCAGATGCGCCCCGCGATCGACGCGGTGCGCGAAACGCCGTCCGTGGCGGAGGTGGCGCTCTGCTACACCTCCAACCTGCTGGACCCGGCGGAGAAGATCTACACGCTGGACTACTACCTGCGCCTGGCCGAGCAGATCGTCGACGCGGGGGCGCACATCGTGGCCATCAAGGACATGGCCGGCCTGCTGCGCCCCGAGGCGGCCCGCCGCCTGGTGACCGCCCTCCGCGAGCGCTTCGACCTGCCCGTCCACCTGCACACCCACGACACCACGGGCGGCCAGCTGGCCACGCTCATGGCGGCCATCAACGCCGGCGTGGACGCGGTGGACGTGGCCAACTCGGCGATGGCCTCCACCACCTCACAGCCCCCGATGTCTGCCCTGGTCGCGGCGCTGGACCAGACGGAGCGGCAGTCCGAGCTGGACGCGCAGGCCGTGCTGGACCTTGAGCCCTACTGGGAGGCCGTGCGCAAGATGTACCGGCCCTTCGAGTCCGGGCTCCCCGCCCCGACAGGCCGCGTCTACAGCCATGAGATCCCCGGCGGGCAGCTGTCCAACCTGCGCCAGCAGGCCATCGCGCTGGGGTTGGGCGAGAAGTTCGAGGCCATCGAGGACATGTACGAGGCGGCGGACAAGATCCTGGGCCGCCCCACGAAGGTCACCCCGTCGTCGAAGGTGGTGGGGGACCTGGCCCTGCACCTCGTCGCCGTCGGAGCCGATCCCGCCGAGTTCGAGGCGGACCCGCAGAAGTTCGACATCCCCGATTCGGTCGTCGGTTTCCTCAACGGTGAGCTCGGCAAGCCCGCCGGCGGATGGCCTGAGCCGTTCCGCAGCCGGGCCATCGAGGGCCGACGCACCCCGGTGCGGGTCACCGACGTGGCCGACGGGGACCTGGCGTTGCTGGCCGAACCGGGCCGCACGCGCCAGGAGACCCTGAACCGGCTGCTGTTCCCCGGCCCCACGAAGGATTTCGAGCAGCAGCGCGAGGACTTCGGAGACATCTCCGTGCTCCCCACCGTTCCGTACCTCTACGGCATGGAGCGGGGCAAGGAGTACTCGATCACGCTGGAGAAGGGCGTGACGCTGCTGGCGGGCATCGAGGCCATCTCGGATCCCGACAAGCGCGGCAAGCGCAGCGTCATGTGCCTGCTCAACGGCCAGATCCGGCCCGTGCGCGTGCGGGACCTGAAGATCAAGTCCGAGGTGGCCACCGCGGAGCGCGCCGATCCGACGAAGAAGGGCCATGTCGCTGCCCCGTTCAGCGGCGCCGTCACGCCGACGGCGGAGGAGGGCGCGAGTGTCGCGGTGGGGGACCAGGTGGCCACCATCGAGGCCATGAAGATGGAGGCGGCCATCAACGCCCCCATCGCCGGCGTGGTCAGGCGCGTGGTGCTTCCCGGCACCACCCAGCTCGAGGGCGGGGACCTGGTCCTGGTGATCGACCCGGCGTGAGCCGTCAGGCGGTCGCGCCGACCACCACCACGTCGAGGCGCGGCTGCCGGGATGCTGTCTCGAGCACGTCGAGGATCGGGGTGAGGATTCGCCGGTCCTCGGCGGTCAGCTCGGGGTGGTCGTAGGCCGCCCTCAGAGCCCGCAGGGTCTCGACGGCGTGCACGTGCTTGGCGTAGCCCGCCACCTGCCCCGGCAGCGGGCGCAACGGGATGCCCAGGTCCCGGTCCCCGAGGCTGCGCAGCGAGTAGTCGCTGTTGAGACCAGCGCGGGCGAGGTTCCACTCGGCCCGCTCGAAGGCGGCCTCGTCCCACGGGGTGCGCCGGCTCGCCGCGGAGAGCTCCTCCAGCCACCCGATCAGCACCACCCACGAGGGCCCCACCCGGTCCGGGGCGATGAACCCTCCCGCCAGCAGGGCCTCGACGTCGCGGCTCGACGGCGCGGCCGGGTCCACCCTGAAGGCGGGGTCGCGGCGCATCAGGGGCCGCATCCACTGCCTGCGCTTCGGTGTCTGGCTGCTGAAGCGTGCGGCCGCTGCGGCGCGTAGCCGATCAGCGAGAGCGGGCGAGGCGCCGAAGACGTCCCGCACATCGTCGATCGAGACCGCGCACGCCACGAGCTCCTGCATGCACCCAAGGTAACCGTGGGCGTAGCATCGGCACAGTGAATCCGAGAACTCGCCGAATGATCGTCACAGGCGTCCTGGTGGCCCTCGTGGTGCTCGTCATCCTCGGAAGCCTGGTGGGGAGCAGATGAACGCGTTCGGACGGGTGGCCGCGGCCGGCATCGTCGGCCTGGGACTGTCCGCAGGGGCGGCCGCATCCGCGCTGGGGGAGGAGATCGTGCCGCCGGAGGGCTCCACCCCCGTCGTGGGTATGGCCTACGGATCCGGATCCTCCACCCTCTGGCTGGCCGGACCGGGCGCCGACGACGGCACGGTGATCGACGCGGACGGCAGGGAGGTGTCCTTCGACGCGGAGCTCGAGTCCGTGCAGGCCCTGGCGTGGCGTGGTGACAGGTTGTGGGTGGGTGACATCGGAGACCAGGACGCGGCGCGTGACTCGGTCGTGGTGTACCGCCTCTCGCCGCTAGAGGAGGCCCGGATCACCTATCACGCCTACGACTTCGTCTACGAGGACGGACCCCGGCACGCCGAGGCGATGATGCTGTCGGGTAGGGGCCGGATCTACGTCGTCACCGCAGGGGAGGACCCGGGCATCTACCGGGCGGAGCTCGAGCCGTCGCGGGAGGAGATGAACACCCTCGTGCGCGTCACGGACGCCCCCGCGGGGGTCAGCGACGGCGTCTTCCTGTCCGACGGGTCCACCATGGCGCTGCGTACAGCCATCGGAATCGAGTACATCGACGCTTTCACCTGGGAGACGCTGGTTACCGACACGATCGTCGGCGCACCCGATGGCGAGTCCATCGCAGTCGGCCCGGACGATCAGATTCTGGTGGGTGGCAACCCCGCCATCCGCGAGGTGGAGGTGCCTTCCTCGGACGTCACGACCACGGTCGCGCCTTCGGCGGCGCCCTCGTCGCCCGGCCCGGCGCCGTCCTCGGCGTCGGCGTCCGCGTCCCCGTCTGGCACCGCGTCCGATGATCCCCAGCAGGAGCCGGCGCCGGCGCGCACGGGCACGACGATCGCCCTGGTGCTCGCGGGCATCGTCGCCCTCACGGCCGGGGCGGTGACCTTCTTCGTCCGGTCCTAGGATTGGGCCATGCCCACGTCTCAGTTCACCGTCGCCCACGCCGTCACGCCTGAGGGTGTGGTGGAGAACGCGACGATCCGGATCGAGGACGGGCGGATCGTGGCGGTCCAGCCAGGCGGGGGAGGGGGGCGGCTCTGGGCGGTGCCGGGGTTCGTGGACACGCACTGCCACGGCGCCGTCGGAGTCAGTTTCGGTGACCCGGACCCGGGCCGCAACGTCGAGGCCATCGAGTACCACCGGCGCCACGGCACCACCACTATCTTCGCCAGCACCGTCACGGAGCCGCTCGGCAAACTGGAGGCGCAGCTCGCGGTGCTGCGGTCGCTGCACCACGACGGGCACCTTGCCGGCATCCACCTCGAAGGGCCGTTCCTGGCACCCGAACGGAAGGGCGCCCACGCCGAGGCGCTGCTGCGCGACCCCGATCCCGAGGCGGTGGAGCGGCTCATCGACGCCGGCGGCCCGGCGTTGAAGATGATCACCCTGGCCGTCGAGCGCGCGCACGCGGAGACCGCCACCCGGCGCTTCGTCGAGGCTGGGGTCGCCGTCGCGTTCGGCCACTCCGACGCCGACGACATCGCCACCGCGGAGTCCATCGAGTGGGGAGCCACCGTCGCCACCCACCTGTTCTCCGCCATGCGCCCCATCCACCACCGGGAGCCCGGCCCCGTGCCGGTGCTGCTGGCCGACGAGCGGGTCATGGTCGAGCTGATCTGCGACGGCGTGCACCACAAGCCGGTGATCGCCGCGATGTCGATCGACGCCGCGACCCCCCGTCGCGTGGCCCTGGTCACCGACGCGATGAGCGCCACGGGCTCGGGCGACGGGCGCTACGTCCTGGGTGAACTCGAGGTGGAGGTGATCGACGGGACGGCCCGCCTCGTCACCGCCGACGGGACCCCGGGCGCCATCGCCGGCTCCACGCTCACCATGGCGGCCGCGTTCGAGTTCGTGGTGCAGGAGGTGGGCGTCAGTATCCCCGATGCAGCCCTCATGGCCGCCACGACCCCGGCCGCGTGGCACCGCCTCGACGAGGTGGGCCGCCTGGAGGCCGGGCTCTGGGCCGACGTCTGCCTCGTCGACGACGACGGCCGCCTGCACGGCGTCATGCGCCGCGGCGACTGGGTGGTCCCGCCTCGGCCCTGATGGTGGCGAATGCGCGACACTAGGATGGGCGGTGAAGGAGGTATTGGGATGAGCGACCTGATCGACACCACGGAGATGTACCTCCGCACCGTCTATGAGCTGCTGGAGGAGGGGGTGCGGCCTCTCCGCGCGCGGATCGCCGAGCGCCTCCACCAGTCCGGCCCCACGGTGTCGCAGACGGTGGCCCGCATGGAGCGAGACGGACTCCTCTACGTGGACGCGGACCGCACCATCCGGCTCACCCGCACCGGTGCCACCCTCGCGCGCGACGTGATGCGCAAGCACCGCCTCGCGGAGTGCCTGCTCACCGAGGTGATCGGGCTGGACTGGGAGAAGGTGCACGACGAGGCCTGCCGCTGGGAGCACGTCATCTCGGTGGACGTGGAGAAGCGGCTCGTCGCGATCCTGGACTCGCCCACCCGTTCGCCCTACGGCAACCCCATTCCCGGCCTCCGCGAGCTCGGCGTGGACGTGGACCACGTCCCGTTCCGGGACCACGCGGACCCCCTGGCGGACCTCGTCACTGATCAGCCGCAGCGCTTCGTGCTGCAGCGGATGAGTGAGAACCTGCAGGCGGACCCGGCCATGCTGCCCGCTCTGGCACTCGCCGGCCTCAGGCCCGGGGTCACCTTCCTCGCCAGGAGAGACGTGGACGTGGTGCTGGTGACCATCGACGGCACCACCACCGAGGTGGGCCTGTTCGCGTCGGAGTTGTTGTTCGTGAGTCGCGATGAGTGAGAACCATGAGGCGTTGAGGTGGTTCGGCACGCGCGGACCCGGTGCCATCGAGGACGTCCTCAGCCGCGCCTACGGCGGCAACCACACTCCCTACGAGTGGCTGGCGCGCTCGGTTTCCGCATCGGCCGTGACCGTGCTGGACCTGGCGTGCGGCGCAGGCGCCATGATCGACAGGCTGGCCCGCCCCGGCCGCACGGTCATCGGCCTGGACCGCTCGGAGGCGGAGCTGGTGGAGGGCCGGCGCAGGGGCAGGGGGCCGCTCGTGCTCGGCCATGCCTCGTACCTGCCGTTCGCGGACGGCAGCTTCGACGCCGTCGTCTCGTCCCTCGGGATCGCCGTGGTCTCCGACCGCCCCCGCCTGCTCTCGGAGGTGGCGCGGGTGCTGCGCCCGGGCGGGGTGTTCGCGGCGCTCACGCCCTCGCTGCGTCCGGCCAACACCACGGACCTCAGGCTGGTCGGCCGCCTCGCCCACATCCTCAGGGTGACGCCGCTGCTGCCCGGCCTCACCGAGTTCCGGGCCCGCGACGCACTCCTGACAGCCGGACTCACGAAGGCGGAGGACAAGCGCGCCAAGTACTACGTCGAGGTCGCCGACCGCGACGACGCCGAGATGCTTTTCGCCGGCCTCCGAGGGGCCACGGACCGCGCCCGCACGCTCGCCGCGGTGGAGTTCCTCGCCGCGCGCGCCGCAGAGTCCGGCCCCGTGCGGGTGCCACTGCCCATGCGTCGCCTCATCGCCATCAAGTAGGCTTCGTATACCCCATGGGGTGTGCGGCGGAGGGAATATCGCGCCGCGCGCGGGGGTTGTACCGACGACGACGCACGAGATCCAAGGAAGAAAGGGGATCGCTCCATGGCGACCACCACCCTGACCGCAGAGAACTTCAACACCACCGTCAACGACAACGAGGTGGTCCTCGTCGACTTCTGGGCGGACTGGTGTGCGCCCTGCAAGCGCTTCTCGCCCATCTACGAAGACGCCTCCACCCGCCACGACGACGTCGTGTTCGGCAAGGTCGACACCGAGGACGCCCGGGACGTGGCGGCCGCATGGGACATCCAGTCCATCCCCACCATCATGGCCTTCCGCAGGGGCAACCTCGTGTTCCGGCAGGCCGGCCTGCTCAACGGCAAGCAGGTGGACTCCCTGATCGAGCAGATCAAGGCCCTGGACATCGAGGCCCTGGTCGAGGAGACCAAGACCGCAGGCTGAGCTTCCCAGCTCCGCCGACGAGGGCCCGCGTGACAACGCGGGCCCTTTGTCTGCCCCCAGTGCCCCCGCCATACCCCACCCCCCTACGATGCTGAGTAGTAGCTACGAGAAGGGGCAACGATGGCCGCCGAGCGCAGGGACATGACCGTCCAACCGGACCTGAGTCACACCGCAGGTCGAGTGGCTCCGGTCCGATCGCGGAAGCCCATCTACCTGGACATGCTCCCGCCGTGCAACGCGGGGTGCCCAGCGGGGGAGAACATCCAGGAGTGGCTGCGGCTGATCAAGGCCGGCGAGGCCGAGGCCGCCTGGCGCCAACTCGTCACCGACAATCCGTTCCCCGCCATCCACGGCCGCGTCTGCTACCACCCCTGTGAGACGGACTGCAACCGCAAGGACCTCGACGAGGCCGTCTCCATCCACTCCGTCGAGCGCTACCTGGGCGACCTTGCCATCGAGAAGGGATGGCACTTCCCGCCGCCCCGCCGTCGCTCCGGCCGGCGTGTCATGGTGGTGGGCTCCGGCCCGGCGGGCCTGTCGGCCGCGTACCACCTCAGCCGCCTCGGGCACGACGTCGAGATATTCGACGCCGGCGACAAGCCGGGCGGCATGATGCGTTACGGCATCCCCGAGTACCGCCTGCCCCGTGACGTGCTGGACGCCGAACTCGGGCGCCTCGTCGCCATGGGCGTGGTGTTCCGCCAGAACACCCCCATCAAGGACCTGCTCGCCACCCAGCGCGACGGCAACTTCGACGCCGTCTTCGTCGCCGTCGGTGCGCACATCTCCAAGCGCGTGGACATCCCCGCCACCGACGCCACCCGCGTGGTGGACGCCGTGAGCTTCCTGCGGGAGGTGGCGTCGGGGGAACGGCCCATCATCGGACGGAGGGTCGCGGTGTACGGCGGCGGCAACACCGCCATGGACGCGGCGAGAGTGGCCCGTCGGCTCGGCGCCGAGGAATCCGTCATCGTCTACCGTCGAACGCTCGCCGAGATGCCCGCGCACGCCGAGGAACTCGAAGGTGCCCAGGCGGAGGGCGTGCAGATGAACTGGCTGCGCACCATCACCTCGATGAACGAGGAGGACCTCACCGTCGAGATCATGGAACTCGACGACAACGGCAAGGCCCGGGGCACCGGACGCTTCGAGACGCTGGCCGCAGACACCGTGATCCTGGCGCTCGGCCAGCGCGCGGACACCGACTTCCTGCGGGCCATTCCTGGAATGAGCTTCAACGACGACGTGGTGGACGTGGATCCCACCAGCCTGATGACCGCCGTGCCGGGTATCTTCGCCGGCGGCGATGCGGTGCCGTCGGACCGCACCGTCACCATCGGCGTGGGCCACGGCAAGAAGGCGGCCCGCCGCATCGACGCCTGGCTCAACAAGGAGGAATGGGTGCCGCGCGACAAGAACGCGGTGGTCACCCTGCCGATGATGAACCTCTGGTACTTCGGCGATCACCAGCGCCGGGTGCAGGAGGAGACCGACGTCGAGGAGCGACTCGAGGGCTTCGGTGAGGTGATGGCCGGCCTGACCGACGCCGAGGCCGGCTACGAGGCCAACCGCTGCCTGAGCTGCGGCAACTGCTTCGAGTGCGACGGATGCTTCGGCGCATGCCCGGAGGACGCCGTGATCAAACTGGGCAAGGGCAACCGCTACCGCTTCGACTACGAGAAATGCACCGGCTGCGCCACCTGCTACGAGCAGTGCCCGGTGCACGCCATCGACATGATCCAGGAGGGCACCCGATGAGCACCAAGGCGATCATCGACGGCAACGAGGCGGCGGCGGACGTCGCCTACCGCGTCAGTGAGCTGTGTTCCATCTACCCCATCACGCCGTCGTCGACGATGGCGGAGCTGGCGGACGAGTGGGCGGCGCACGGCCGCACCAACATCTACGGGCAGGTGCCCACCGTCATCGAGATGCAGTCCGAGGGCGGTGCCGCCGGCGCCATGCACGGGGCGCTGCAGGGCGGCGCGCTGTCGACCACCTTCACCGCCTCGCAGGGGCTCCTGCTGATGATCCCCAACATGTACCGGATCGCCGGCGAACTCACCTCAACCGTGTTCCATGTGGCCGCGCGCTCCCTGGCGACGCAGGGCCTGTCCATCTTCGGTGACCACCAGGATGTCATGGCGGTGCGCCAGACCGGCGTCTGCCTGCTCAGCTCCGCCTCCGTCCAGGAGGCCCACGACATGGCCGCGGTGGCGCACTCGGCCACGCTCCGCACCCGGCTGCCGATCGTGCACTTCTTCGACGGGTTCCGCACCTCGCACGAACTCAACACCCTGACCAAGCTCACCGACGACGAGCTGCGCCAGTTCATCCCGCGCGAGTTGGTGATGGAGCACCGCGCCCGTGCCTTGAGCCCCGCCAACCCGTTCATCCGTGGCACCGCCCAGAACCCGGACACCTATTTCCAGTCCAGGGAGACCGCCAACCTGTACTACGAGTGGGCGCCGAAGGTGATCGCCAACGAGATGGACAAGTTCGCCGAACTGACCGGCCGACGCTACGGGCTCGTCGAGTACCACGGTGCGCCGGACGCGGACCGTGTCGTCGTCGTCATGGGTTCGGGCATCGAGGCCGTCACGCCGGTGGTCGATCGCCTCAACGCCCAGGGCGAGCGAGTGGGCGTGATCCAGATCCGTCTCTACCGCCCGTTCCCCACCGACGCGTTCCTGGCGGCACTGCCGGCCACGGTGACTCGCCTCGCGGTCCTCGATCGCACGAAGGAGTCCGGCGCCACCGGTGAGCCGATGTTCCTCGACGTCACCTCCGTGCTGGCGGAGGCAGTGGCCGGCGGGCTGCGTGACGCGCTGCCCGTCACCATCGGAGGCCGGTACGGGCTGTCGTCGAAGGAGTTCACGCCCGCGATGGTCGTGGCCATCTACGACGAGCTGGCTCGGGAGACGCCCAAGCCGCGGTTCACCGTCGGCATCCACGACGACGTCACCCATCTCTCGTTGGACTACGACCCGACGCTGGACCTGGAGAATCCAGAGACGCTGCGCGCCGTCTTCTACGGCCTCGGCTCGGACGGCACCGTCGGCGCCAACAAGAACACCATCAAGATCCTGGGCTCCTCAGAGGACACCTTTGCTCAGGGCTATTTCGTCTACGACTCGAAGAAGTCGGGGTCACGGACGGTCTCGCACCTGCGCTTCGGGCCGCACCCCATCCACGCGCCGTATCTGATCAACCAGGCCGGCTTCATCGGCTGCCACCACTGGTCCATCCTGGAGCGGGTCGATGTGCTGGAGTTCGCCCGGCCCGGCACCGTGCTGCTGCTCAACGCCCCCTACGGACCCGATGGGACCTGGCGTCAGCTGCCCCTTCCGGTTCAGCGCAGGATCATCGAACTGGGGATCAAGGTCTACGTCATCGACGCAGGGAAGGTCGCGCGCGCGGCCGGACTGGGCAGCCGCACCAACACCATCCTGCAGACCTGTTTCTTCGCCATCTCGGGCGTCCTGCCACGGGACAAGGCCATCGAGAAGATCAAGGACGCGATCACCAAGACCTACGCCCGCAAGTCCGCGGAGGTGGTGCGCAAGAATCACGAGGCCGTGGATGCTGCGCTGGCCGAGCTGCACGAGGTGGTCGTGCCGGACTTCGCCTCCTCGGATCACGGGTTCATCCCACCCGTGCCGGCCAACGCTCCCAAGTTCGTGCGCACGGTGACCGCGACCATGCTGACGGGTCGCGGCGACGACCTGCCGGTCTCGGCACTGCCGGTGGACGGGACCTACCCGTCGGGCACCACCAAGTTCGAGAAGCGCAACATCTCCGAGATCGTGGCCGAGTGGGACGCCGAGTCCTGCATCCAGTGCGGTAACTGCGCGTTCGTATGCCCGCACTCGGTGCTGCGCGCCAAGAGTTACTCCGCCGATTCGATCGGCGATGCCCCGGAGGGATTCCTGTCCGCGCCGCTCAACGCGGCAGGGCTGCCGCAGACCCGCTACACGCTGCAGGTCTACGTGGAGGACTGCACGGGATGCGGCCTGTGTGTGGAGGCCTGTCCGGTCAAGCCGGTGGACCAGCCGTCGCGTCGGGCGATCAACCTGGTGCCGCTCCTGGACCGCGAGAAGGAGAAGGCGGCGGTGGACTACTTCGAGACCATCCCGCAGAACGACCGCTCCCGCGTGGACTTCGGTACCATCCGCGGCACCCAGTTCCTGGAACCGCTGTTCGAGTTCTCGGGAGCCTGCTCCGGCTGCGGAGAGACGCCCTACCTCAAGCTGCTGAGCCAGCTGTTCGGCGACCGCGCAACCATCGCCAACGCCACCGGCTGCTCCTCGATCTACGGCGGCAACCTGCCCACCACACCGTGGGCCAAGAACGCCGCGGGCCGCGGTCCGGCCTGGTCCAACTCTCTGTTCGAGGACAACGCCGAGTTCGGCCTGGGCATCCGCCTGGCGGCGGACCTGCACGAGAACCTCGCCCGGACCAGGCTGGCCGAACTCCGCGGCGACATCGGTGACGACGCTCTGGTCGACGGAATCCTGGGCGCGCCTCAACGCCAGGGCTCCGAACTGACCGCGCAGCTGGACCGGGTCAACCGGCTGAAGGAGAAGCTCGTCGGGCTCAAGGGGATCGCCGCGGAAGACCTGCGCAGCGTGGCGGATCACCTGATGCGCCGCTCCGTGTGGATCGTCGGCGGCGACGGGTGGGCCTACGACATCGGCTCCGGTGGCGTGGACCACGTGCTCGCCTCCGGGCGCAACGTCAACATCCTTGTCCTGGACACCGAGGTGTACTCCAACACCGGCGGCCAGGCCTCGAAGTCCACGCCGCTGGGCGCCGTCGCGAAGTTCGCCTCCGGCGGGAAGCTGACCAACAAGAAGGATCTGGCCATGCAGGCGATGGCCTACGGGTCGGTCTACGTGGCGCGCGTGGCGATGGGGGCGGACCCGCAGCAGACGCTCAAGGCATTCAGGGAGGCCGAGGCCTACGACGGCCCCAGCCTGATCATCGCCTACAGCCACTGCATCGCGCACGGCTACGACATCCGCAAGGGCCTTGAGCAGCAGTACCGGGCCGTCAACTCGGGCCACTGGCCGCTCATGCGCTACAACCCCGTCATCCGCGACTCGGGCGGCAACCCGTTCCTGCTGGATTCGCCGCGGCCGCGGATGTCGCTGCAGAAGTACCAGTCCGCGGAGCTGCGCTACAAGGTGCTTCGCGCGGCGGATCCCGTGGAGGCGGACCGCCTCCTCGTCCTCGCGCAGGAGCAGGTGGACCGCAAGTGGGCCGAGTACGAAGAGCTGGCCAGCCGGGGCGCTCACCAGTTCGCAGCCGATCCGAGGAACCGATGATGACCGATCTCACCACCACCTACCTGGGCCTCACCCTGCGCAACCCCGTCGTCGCGTCGGCCGGACCGTTGTCGCAGACCGTCGAGGGCGTGAGGTCACTGGCCGACGGCGGAGTGGGCGCCGTCGTGCTCTACTCCCTGTTCGAGGAACAGTTGCGCCGCGAGGCAGAGGCGACGGCGGCGCTGGAGGAGATGTACGAGGACTCGCACGCCGAGGCGCTCTCCTACTTCCCGACGGTGCCCCGGGCCGGCCACGATGCCAGCCACTCGTACCTCAGGCTGGTGGAGCAGGCGGCCGCCGCCATCGACGTGCCGCTGATCGCCTCGCTCAACGGCGCGTCGCTGGGCGGGTGGACGCAGACCGCGCGCAGCCTCGAGGACGCGGGGGCCGCGGCCATCGAACTCAACATCTACTTCGTTCCAGGGGACGTGACCATGTCCGGGTTCGCGGTGGAGGAGCGTCACCTGGCCATCCTCGCGGCCGTGAAGGGCGCCGTCGGCATCCCGGTCGCGGTGAAGCTGAGTCCGTTCTTCTCGTCTGTGGGCAACATGGCGGTGCGCCTGGCTGCCTCCGGCGCCGACGGGTTGGTGCTGTTCAACCGGTTCCTGCAGCCGGACATTGATCTGGACCGGATGACGGTGGAGGCGGGCGTGAGCCTGTCGTCGCCGGTGGAGGCGCGCCTGCCGCGGACCTGGATCTCGGTCCTGCGCGGGCGGGTCGAGGCGTCGCTGGCGGCCACCACCGGCGTCGACACCTCCGACGACGTGGTCAAGTACATCCTTGCGGGGGCCGATGTGGTGATGACCACGTCGTCGCTGATCCGCCGGGGGCCGGCGTACGCGCAGGTGCTCGTCGAGGGCCTGGGGCAGTGGCTGAAGGCGAAGGGATTGTCGCTGAACAAGGCGCGGGGGCTTCTGTCGGTTCCCGCGGAGGCGTCGCCGGACGCCTACGAGCGCGAGGGATACGTGTCGGCGTTGCAGAAGGCGAAGTCGACGTACGGGTCGCTGCGCTGACCTCCCTACGATAGGCGCGTGCCGGACCTGCTGCGGTCACGTGTGGCAGGAGCTTCAGCTCAGGCGCCGACCCGACGGGACGCTGGAACGCGTCGAGTGATGGTGGCGACCCCGGGAAGATTCGAACTTCCGACACAAGGTTTAGGAAACCTCTGCTCTATCCCCTGAGCTACGGGGCCAGTCGGCCCTGAACCACGGGCCAACGGACAGGATACCGGGCCGCAGCCGATGCTGCAGACCGCACCCGTCCCCGGAGGCGCGGCCAGTGCATTTGAGCCGGGATTGGGTCTCGCGGGACGTGGAACGATCAAATCCGGCGATCCGGGCGTCGATGCTCGTCGTAGGCTCACCGACCTCCATCGAAAGCCGTGTCCGGCTCAAGTCGCCCTCGCCCTCACAGCCGGCCGACGGCGGGCGTGAGGAAGAAGTGACACCTCCGTTACCCGGCGGGTGATCGGTCGACACACCGGGAACTTAGGTTCGTACTCGAGCAGCGTCGCTCACCACAGCCCGTGACCGAGAAAGAGCCGAAGGAGCGACACCATGACCACCACTCGCATCCACCCGTCGAGCGAGCCCGACCTGGCCCTCGACGCCCTCACAAGCGGGCTTACGCGCCGTCCCGGCCGCTGGATCGACGGCTGGGATCCGGAGAACCCCCACCAGTGGGGGAGCGTGGGCCGGCCCATCGCCCGCCGAAACCTCTGGCTGTCCATCTTCGCCGAGTTCCTCGGGTTCGCGGTGTGGGCGCTCTGGAGCATCGTCGTGCCGCAGCTCAACGGGGTGGGATTCAACCTGAGCATCAACGAGATGTTCTGGCTGGTCTCGACGCCGGCGCTCGTCGGCGCGACCCTCCGCCTGCCGTACACCTTCGCGGTCCCGCGCTTCGGCGGCCGCAACTGGACGGTGGTATCGGCGATGCTGCTCCTCCTTCCGGCCGGGGCGTTGGCGTGGGCGGTCAACCATCCGGATCTGCCCTTCATCGCGCTGGTGGGAATCGCCACGCTGGCGGGCGTGGGCGGCGGCAACTTCGCCTCGTCGATGGCCAACATCTCGTTCTTCTTCCCCGCGAAGGAGAAGGGCGCCGCCTTGGGCCTCAACGCCGCCGGCGGCAACCTCGGCACCGCTGCGGTGCAGTTGGCGGTGCCGATCGTGATCACCCTGGGTGCGGGGCTCAGCCTGGACCGGGCCGGCCTGATGTTCATCCCCCTGGCACTGCTGGCCGCCGTGCTGGCGTGGCGGGGCATGGACAACCTGTCCAATGCGAAGTCCGATCCCCGCGCCTACGCGGCCGCGCTGCGCCACCCCCACACGTGGATCATCTCGTTCATCTACATCGGCACGTTCGGCTCGTTCATCGGCTACTCCGCCACCTTCCCGACGCTCCTGAGGAACCTCTTCCCGACGGTGACGCTCTCGCTGGCCTTCATGGGCGCCCTTGTCGGCTCACTCGCCCGCCCCTTCGGCGGCTACCTGTCCGACCGCATCGGCGGCGCGCTCGTCACCTGCGTCTCCTTCGCGGCCATGGCCGTGGGGGCGGTGGGGGCCATCATGGGCCTGCAGGCGCAGTCGTTCCCGGTCTTCTTCCTCTCCTTCCTGTGGCTGTTCGTGTTCACCGGCATCGGCAACGGCTCGGTGTACCGGATGATCCCGGCCGTCTTCTCCGGCACGTCGGGCAGCGATCCGGCCTCGCTCGTCGCGGCTGGTCGCGCGGCGGCCGGGTGCATCGGCATCGCCGGTGCGGTGGGCGCCTTCGGCGGGTTCCTCATCCCGCAGGGCTTCGCGCTTTCGCGGACCGTCACGGGCGGCCTCCAGCCGGCGCTCTGGGTGATGGTGGGGGTCTATCTCCTCATGCTCGGGGTCACCTGGTTCGTCTACCTGCGGCGGACCTCGCCCCTCGCGACACTGAAGGTCTGATCATGACCGCCACCCATTGCCCCTACTGCGCCCTCCAGTGCGCGATGGCCGTGGCGCCAGGGGCGACCGTCGGTGCAACGCCGGCGGTCACCCCGCTGGAGTTTCCCACCAACCGGGGCCGCCTGTGCCAGAAGGGGTGGACGTCGGCCGAGGTGCTGACGGCGCCGGACCGGCTCACCTCCCCGCTGGTGCGGCGCGACGGGGAACTCGTCGCGACCGACTGGGACACCGCGCTCGCTCTCGTCGCCGACACGCTGCTGCGGCTGCGGGCCGAGCACGGCCCGGAGTCGGTGGCTGTCTTCGGAGGCGGTGGGCTCACCAACGAGAAGGCCTACCAGCTCGGGAAGTTCGCCCGGGTGGCGCTGCGGACCCCCAACATCGACTACAACGGACGCTTCTGCATGTCGTCGGCGGCGGCGGGCGGCCGCCGGGCTTTCGGGCTCGACCGCGGTCTGCCGTTCCCGCTGACCGATCTCGACGGCGCGGGCGCGATCCTGCTCGTCGGGTCCAACCCGGCCGAGACGATGCCGCCCTTCTGCACCCACCTGTCCGGGGCGCAGGAGGCCGGCGGGCTGATCGTCGTGGACCCTCGCCGCACGCCGACGGCGGCCCTCACCGGCGACGGCCGCGGCCTCCACCTCAGCCCGCTGCCCGGCACGGACCTGGTTCTGCTCCTCGGCCTCACCCAGATCCTGTGGACCGAGGGCCTCGTCGACCAGGCCTACCTCGCCGAGCGCACCAACGGCGTCGACGACCTGCGCGCCAGCCTCGCTGCGTGGTGGCCGGAACGGGTGGAGCGCGTGACCGGCGTGCCCGTCACCGAACTGCGGCGCGCGGCGCGCCTCCTCGCCGCAGCCAGCCCCGCGCGCGGGGGACGGGGCGCCTACGTGCTCACGGGCCGCGGGGCCGAGCAGCACGCCCACGGCACCGACACCGTCACCGCCGCCGTGAACCTCGCCCTCTGCCTGGGGCTCCCCGGGAGGGTGGGGTCCGGATACGGCTGCCTCACCGGCCAGGGCAACGGCCAGGGCGGCCGCGAGCACGGGCTCAAGGCAGACCAGCTGCCCGGGTACCGCTCGATCACCGACCCAGACGCCCGCGCGCACGTCGCCGCCGTCTGGGGAGTGGACCCGGACTCACTACCGGGGCCCGGGAAGCCGGCCGTCGCGCTGTTCGAGTCGCTCGCCACCCCCGGCGGACCGCGGGCGATGCTCATCCACGGGTCCAACCCGGTGGTCAGCCTGCCCGACGTCCTGCGCCTCACCGAGCGGATCCAGGCACTCGACCTCCTCGTGGTGGCCGACTTCTTCCTGTCCGAGACCGCGGCCATGGCCGACGTGGTCCTCCCCGTCACCCAATGGGCGGAGGAGACCGGAACCATGACCAACCTCGAGGGTCGCCTGTTGTTGCGCGCCCGCGCCGCCCTGCCCCCCGTCGGCGTGCGGACCGAACTGGAGGTGTGGAGCGACCTGGCTGAGCGTCTGGGAAGCCCCATCCCGTTCAGCGCCGATCCCGCGGTCGTGTTCGACGAACTGGCCCGGGCCAGCGCGGGCGGCGTGGCCGACTACGCCGGCTTCAGCCACCAGCGGCTTCGCGACGGCGACGCGCTCTACTGGCCCTGCCCTGCCCCCGAACATCCCGGCACCCCCCGGGTTTTCCTCGACCGCTTCGAGACTCCTGACGGGCGCGCGGTCCTCCACCCCGTGGACGAGACGCCTCCCGACGACACGCTCACCCCCGAGCTGCCGCTCTACCTCGTCACCGGCCGGGTCCTCCAGCACTACCAGTCCGGCGCGCAGACGCGCCGCGTCCCCGCGCTCAACAACGTCGAGCCGGAGGCCTACGTCGAGATGCACCCGCTCCTGGCCCAGCGGCTCGGTGTCGCGGCGGGGGACAAGGTGGCCGTCCACTCCCGCCGGGGTAGCTGCGAGGCGGTGGCCCGGCTCACCGAGGGCATCCGGCACGACACGGTCTTCATGCCCTTCCACTACCCGGACGCCGGCGCGGTCAACCGGGTCACCAACGCCGCCACAGACCCCATCTCGGGCATGCCCGAGCTGAAGGTCGCGGCCGTGCGGCTGACACGGATCGGAGCGGCGGCATGAGTCACCGGATCGTGGTCGTGGGTCACGGCATGGTGGGGCACCGCTTCCTCGCCGACCTGGCCTCCCACCGCCTCAACGACGTCGAGGTCACCGTCCTGGGCGAGGAGGGGCACGCCGCCTACAACCGGATCCTCCTGCCCGACGTGATCATGGGCCGGGCCGACCTGCCCGGGCTCACGCTGCCCGAGAGCCGTGGTGTGCGGATGCTGCGCGGCCGCAAGGCCACCGGGATCGACCGCCGCAACCGCACGGTCGTCGACTCCACGGGGGAGGAGCACCCCTTCGACACGCTCGTGCTGGCCACCGGCGCGGAGCCGGTGTTCCCGACCGTCGACGGCGTGGTCCGCGCCGACGGCACCCCCATGCCGGGAGTGGCCGCGCTGCGCACCTGGGACGACGCGGACCGGGTCCGCTCGGCCGCGGCCGCCGGCGCCAGGGTCGTGGTCATGGGGGGAGGCGTCCTCGGCATCGAGGCCGCCGTCGCGCTCGCCGAGGCCGGCAGCGACGCCACCATCGTGCACCGCGGCTCGGCGCCGCTGGACCGCCAGTTCGATCCCGCGAGCGGCGCCGTCGTCCGCGCAGGGCTGACGGACCGCGGGATCACCATCCTCGTCGACGTGCGCGTCGCCGGGGTGGAGCGTCGCCGTGACGGCGCCCTCACCTCCGTCAGGCTGACCAGCGGCAGGCACATCCCCGCCGACCTCCTGCTCGTCGCGATCGGGGTCAGGCCCCGGACCCGCCTGGCGGAGGCCGCCGACCTGTGGGTGCGAAACGGCATCCTCGTGAGCGACACGTGCCGCACCGACGACCCGGCCATCTACGCCATCGGCGACTGCGCCCGCCCCCCCCGCGGCTGCCCCGGGCTGGTGGGCCCGGGCTGGGAGCAGGCGCGCGTCCTCGCGCACCACCTGGCCGAGAAGATCAGCGGCCGGTCCGGACCCCGGCCCGTGCTCGGCGCCGACTCCGGCGTGTTCCGGGTCAAGGCCGAGGGCCTCGAGGCGGTCACCATGGGGGAGTTCCCGGCCGACGAGTTCGCGCCCGGCGCGCCGCGGGTGCTGTCCCTCACCGATCCGGTGGGCCGCCGCCGGGTGCGGGTGGCCGTCGCGGACGGACTCCTGGTGGGCGCCACCTGCGTCGGCGATCCCCAGGTCGCGGCCGACCTGACGGTGGCGTTCGACTCCCGCACACCCGTCCCCGACGACCCGGCCGCCCTGCTGGCCCGCCCGCTCGCCGGCGCGGCGCCGTCGATGTCTGTGGCCGACCTGCCGGACGCCGCGATCGTGTGCCGCTGCAACGCCGTGACCAAGGCGGCCATCACCGATGCAGTTAAAGCCGGCGCCGACACCCCCGAGGCCGTGGCGACGGCGACCCGCGCCTCCACCGGCTGCGGAAGCTGCACGGCCGACGTCTGCAGCCTGGTCGCCGCCCTCGGCGCCGCCGGCACTCCGCGAACCTCACTCGAGCGGGTCACCGTCGCGTGAGTGGCTTGTTTCACACCCGAAACGTGAATGATCCCGCCCCGGAAACTGCGCCGCCTAGCGTCGTAGATACCAAGGAGCCCAACCGACTAGACCCCTGGAGGCCGATATGAGCAAGCTGTGTGTGGTGGTCGGAGGTGGCATGGTCGCCCACCGATTCGTCGAGGCCCTGCGTTCGCGCGACGAGGCCGGCGAGTGGCGCGTGACCGTCCTGGCCGAGGAGCCCCGTCCCCCCTACGACCGGGTGGCGCTGACCAGCTACTTCGAGAACCGCGACCCCGAGCTGCTCAACCTCGGCGAGGCGCACCTCTGGCAGGACCCGAACGTCAAGCTGCGGCGCGGCGCCAAGGTGGTCTCCGTGGACCCCGCGGCGCACACCGTCATCACCGAGAACGGCATGTCGCACGCCTACGACTCCCTGGTGCTGGCCACCGGCTCCTACGCGTTCATGCCGCCTGTTCCCGGCCGTGAGCTGCCCGGCTGCTTCGTGTACCGCACCATCGACGACGTGGCCGCCCTGCGCGGCTACGTCGAGACGCTGCAGGAACGCAACCCGAAGCGTCGCGTCCGCGGCGCCGTCATCGGCGGCGGCCTGCTGGGCCTCGAGGCCGCTGGCGCGCTGCGGAAGCTCGGCGCCGACACCACCGTGGTCGAGTTCGCCCCCAGGCTGATGCCCCTGCAGGTGGACGAGGGCGGCGGCGAGTCGCTCAAACGCCTCATCGAGGCCATGGACGTCGACGTCCGCGTCGGCACCGCCACCTCGGCCATCAAGGGCCGGATCGCCGTCGAGAAGATGGTCTTCAACGACGGCACCTCCATCGCCGTGGACGTGGTGATCTTCGCCACCGGCGTCCGCCCCCGCGACGAACTCGCCCGCGACGCCGGCCTCGAGGTGGGGGAGCGCGGTGGCATCGTCGTCGACGACACCTGCCGCACCGCCGACCCTGACATCTTCGCCATCGGCGAGGTGGCCTGCATCCAGGGCCGCGTCTGGGGCCTCGTCGGCCCCGGCTACACCATGGCGGAGGTGGCGGTCGACCAGATGCTCGGCCGCTCCGGCACCTTCACCGGCGGCGACCTCTCCACCAAGCTGAAGCTCCTCGGCGTCGACGTGGCCAGCTTCGGCGACGCCTTCGGCGCCACCGAGGGCGCCCTGTCGGTGGTCTACACCGACCCGATCGCCGGCGTGTACAAGAAGCTGGTCCTGTCCGACGACGCCCGCACCCTGCTCGGCGGCATCCTGGTGGGCGACGCCTCGGCCTACGCCGGCCTCAGGCCCCTGCTGGGCCGGCCGCTCGGGGTGGACCCCGCCGCCTACCTCGTGCCCGCCGGCGCGGAGGGCGCCCCGGTCCAGGGCGAGCTGCCCGACGACGCCCCCGTCTGCTCCTGCAACAACGTGACCGCCGGTGCCATCCGCTGCTCCGTCACTGAGGGCGGCTGCACCGACCTCGCCGGCGTCAAGGCCTGCACCAAGGCCGGCACCAGCTGCGGCTCCTGCCTGCCGCTGGTCCGCAAGCTGATGGTCGCGGAGCTCGAGAAATCCGGCACGGTCGTCAGCAACGCCCTGTGCGAGCACTTCGAGCTCTCCCGGGCCCAGCTGTTCGACGTGGTCCGGATCACCGGGCTCACCACCTTCTCCGAGATCATCGGCCGGCACGGCCGCGGCCGCGGGTGCGACATCTGCAAGCCCGTCGTCGCCTCGATCCTCGCCAGCCTCGGCAACGGACACATCCTCGCCGGCGAACAGGCCGCCATCCAGGACACCAACGACCACGTGCTGGCCAACATCCAGAAGGACGGCACCTACTCCGTCGTGCCCCGCGTGCCCGGCGGCGAGATCACCCCGGACGGGCTCATCGTGATCGGCCAGATCGCCCGCGACTTCGGGCTCTACACCAAGATCACCGGCGGCCAGCGCATCGACATGTTCGGCGCACGGATCGATCAGCTGCCCGACATCTGGCGGCGCCTCGTCGACGCCGGGTTCGAGTCAGGCCACGCCTACGGCAAGTCGCTGCGCACCGTGAAGTCCTGCGTCGGGTCCACCTGGTGCCGCTACGGCGTCCAGGACTCCGTCGGCCTGGCGATCGACCTGGAGCTGCGCTACCGCGGCCTCCGCTCGCCGCACAAGCTCAAGCTCGGCGTCTCCGGCTGTGCCCGCGAATGCGCCGAGGCCCGCGGCAAGGACGTCGGCATCATCGCCACGGACAAGGGCTGGAACGTCTACGTGGGCGGCAACGGCGGCTTCACCCCCCGTCACGCCGTCCTCCTGGCCGAGGACCTCACCACCGAGGAGCTCGTGCGCACCATCGACCGCTTCCTCATGTACTACGTGCGCACCGCCGACCGCCTTCAGCGCACGGCGGTCTGGCTGGAGTCGATCGAGGGCGGCCTGGATCACGTCCGGAAGGTGATCATGGAGGACTCCCTCGGCATCGCCGCGGACCTCGACGTCGCCATGGCCGGCCACGTCGACGGCTACCGCGACGAGTGGCGCGACGTGCTGGAGGACCCGGTCAAGCTGGCCCGGTTCGCGGGCTTCGTCAACGCGGCCGACGCCGTCGACGACAACCTTCAGTACGTGGGGGAGCGTGGACAGGTCCGTCCCGCCACGGACGCGGACCGCACCTCCGGCGTCGAGCTGGTCGATTCCGAGCGGCGGCCGGTCCTGGTCGCCGGACCCACCATCCCCATTGGAGGAGCGCGATGATCACCACCGCCGAACCCGTCTGCCGCCTTGACGACCTGCTGCCGGAACGGCCCGTAGCCGCACTGATCGACGGCCGGCAGGTGGCCATCGTCCGGCTCCACGACGACCGCGTCGTCGCCGTCGGCATGTGGGACCCCTTCGCCCGGGCCAACGTCATGGCCCGTGGGCTCGTGGGCTCGTCCCTGGTGGACGGGGAGGACGTGCCCGTACTCTTCTCTCCCATGTACAAGCAGGCCTTCGACCTCCGCACAGGCGTGTGCCTGTCGGACCCCGCGAAGGCGCTCGGCACGTGGGCCGTGGCGGTGCTCGACGGACGGGTGTTCGTCGGGTCGCAGGTCACAGAGGAGGCGCCGCTGCGTCGGCCCGCCGAGGGCCTGGCCAGGGCGGGCTGAATGGACGCGACGGTGACCGCCGACGGTTCCACCGCGGCAGCCGGCGCGCACTCGCTCGCCGGCTGCCGCGTCGTGCTGACCGCGAAGCGGCGCGCCTCCGAACTGGCCTCGGCGCTGGAGCGCCGCGGGGTGGAGATCATCCGGGCCCCCATCCTCTCGATCGTGCCGCACGCCGACGATGAGCTGCTGATCGCACACACCAGAGCGCTGATCGCCGATCCCCCGGACGCGGTGGTGGCCACCACAGGCGTGGGGTTCCGCGGCTGGATGGAGGCCGCGGACGCCGCAGGGTCTGCCGGTGAGCTGCTGGAGGTGTTGAGGGGAGCCCGGATCATCGCGCGCGGCCCGAAGGCGCAGGGCGCGGTCCACGGCGCCGGCCTGACGGCCGACTGGGTGGCGGACTCGGAGACGGCGGCCGAGATCAAAGAGCTCTTCGAGACCGAGGGGGTCGCGGGCCTGCACGTGGCCGTGCAGCACCACGGCGCGGGCAGCGACGGCATCGACGAGCTCCTCGTCGAGCTGGGCGCCCGCGTCACGTCGCTGGTGGTGTACCGCTGGGGACCCTCCCCGGACCCCGAGGCCGTGAGCCGCGCCGTCGGACTGGTGGCGGCCGCCGAGGTCGACGCGGTGGCCTTCACGTCCGCGCACGGCGTGGTGGAGTTCCTCGCCGCCTGCGAGCGGGAGGGGTTGAGGGACGCGGCCATCAAGGCGATGGCCGGGCCCGTCCTGCCCGCGACCGTGGGGCCGGTCACCGCGGCGCCCCTCATCGAGCTGGGCCTCACCCCGCTGATCCCGGACCGGTTCCGGCTGGGCGCGCTGGTGCGGGAGCTCACCGCGGCGCTGTCCGCGCGCGGCGTGGCCGAGGTGGCCACGCCGGCGGGTGTGCTGTGGTTGCGGCGGTCCGCCGCGAGCCTGGACGGGAAGGCCCTGCCGCTCAGCCAGGTGCAGTTCGCCGTGCTGCGCGCCCTCGTCGAAGCCGGGGGTGGGGTGGTCTCGCGCGAGGACATCCTGGCCGTGCTACCGGGATGCTCCAACGACCCGCACGCAGCGGAGGTCGCGGTGGCACGCCTCCGGGATAGCATGGGGGACCGCTCGCTCGTGCGCACGGTGCCACGGCGCGGATACCGCCTGGAGGTCAGCGCATGAGACCGGCCCTCGTCGTCTGCGCGCACGGCACCGACGACCCGGACGGCCAGGCGGCCGTGCTGGCCATCGCGGCGGCGGTGGCGGAGCGGCTGCAGGATGTGACCGTGGAGGCCGCCTACGTCGACGTACAGGAGCCCAAGCTGGACGTCGTCGTCGACCGACTCGTCGCCCGCGGGGAGACCGTCGTCGTGGTCCCGGTGCTGCTCACCCTCGGCTTCCACACGGAGGTGGACGTGCGCAACGCGATCGCCTCGCATCCCGGACAGGTGGTCTCCACAGGCCCGCTCGGCCCGGACCCCCGGCTGGAGGCCGCACTCGTGGACCGGCTCCTGGAGGCCGGCGTACCGGAGGATGCCGCGGTGGTGGTGGGAGTCGCCGGGTCGTCGCGCCCGGAGGCGGCAGACGTGGGTCGCGGCGTGGCGCGCGGTGTGCAGGAGCGCTGGGCTGGGCCGGTGACGGTGGGCTTCCTGGCGAAGGCCGAGCCGACGGTGTCCGACGCGGTGACCGCCGCCCGGGGGAATCGCCCGGTGGCCCTGGCCTCGTACCTCATCGGGCACGGGTTCTTCCAGCGCAGGCTCGCCCGCGCGGGCGGAGACCTGCTCGCCGAGCCGATCGGCGCCCATCCCGGGCTCGTAGATGTGGTGGTGGACCGGTACCGGTCGGGCTGCAGGCTTCTCGACGACTGACGGCCGGGACATCCCGGACCCCGGAGATTTGATACAAACTACTTGTAGTAATCTGTGGCGCATGACAGAGATCTCCCTCACCCCGAAGTCAGGCTGCGGTTGCGGCGGTCATGACGAGTCCCTCCCCGAGCTCGACGCGCGCGTGATCCCTCACGCCGTCCGGCACGCGGCCATCCACGGAGTCGTCGACGGGCTGCAGCCGGGCGCCGCGTTCGTGCTGGTGGCCCCCCACAACCCCGTCCCGCTCCTGCGGCAGATCTCGGAGCGCCACGGCGACGCCATCGAGGTCAGCTACGTGGAGGAGGGGCCCGAGGCCTGGAAGCTGAAGCTGGCACGCGTCTGATGTGCAGCTACTGCGGGTGCGACTCGATCACGGTGATCGGCCGGTTCATGGCCGAGCACGTCACCATCGTCAACGCGTGCGGCCAGCTGCGCCGCGCCGTCGTCGACGGAGGTGACGTGCCGGGGCGCGCCCGCGACCTCGCTCTCCTGCTCGGGCCGCACACGCAGTCCGAGGAGGTGGGCCTGTTCTCCGTCATGAAGCGCCGCGACGAGTTCGCCGACCACGTGACCACGCTGTGCGGCGAGCACCGCTCCCTCGACGAACTCCTGGCTGCGATCGCGGCGGGTGACCATTCGCTGATGGACTCCTTCGAGGTGGCCCTGCGGGACCACATCGACAAGGAGGACAACGGGCTCTTCCCCGCCGCGGCCCTCGGCCTCGACGGCGACGAGTGGACCGAGATCGACGGCAGGACCCATGAGCACGATCACGCCTCCGGCACCGCGCACCACCACTGACGCCCCCGCCGCGACACTCCGGCTCCGCGTCGCCCTCGTCGCGCTGGCCGGGGTGTCGCTGCTGACGGGCCTCGACGCGGCCCTTCTCCGGTTGGGCCTGTGGGCGCCGGTGGCCTCGGACCGGCTCGCCGACCTCCACGGTCCGGCGATGACGCTGGGTTTCATGGGCACTCTCATCTCCCTGGAGCGGGCGCAGGCGCTCCGCCGGCCCGTCGCCTACCTGGCGCCTGCCCTGCTGGCCACGGGATCACTGGCGCTGATCCTCGGCGCCCCGCCCATGCTCGGCGGGCTGCTCCTGCTCGACGGTGGGGTCGCGTTCCTCGCGGTGGCGGTGGCGCTGTGGTTCCGTGCCCCGCTCCCCTTGGTGGCGGCGCAGGCGCTGGGCGCGCTCTTCGTGCCGCTCGCCGCAGCGGCCCTCCTCGCCGCCGACGTCACGGCCGCGCTCCCACTCCTGGCCGCCTTCGTCGTGATCACGATCGCGGCCGAGCGCGCCGAGCTGGCGCAGCTCATCATGGGCGCCCGCGCGGTGCCGACCCTCCTTGCCCTGGCGACGGTGGTCGCGCTCGGCGCAGCCGTCGCGGCCGCGCTGCCCGCCGTGGGCTTCCGCGTACTTGGGGTGGGGTGCGTCCTCATCGCCGCGTGGCTGATCCGCGACGACGTGGGCCGGCGCATGATCCGCGCCGCCGGCTTCCGCCGATTCAACGCCGCCGCTCTCCTCGCGGGCAACCTCTGGCTCGCGGTGGCGGGCGCGGTGTGGGCCGTCGTCGGACAACCCGCCGCCCACGGCCACTACGACGCCACCATCCACGGCGTGTTCCTCGGCTTCGGTGTGTCTATGATCATGGCCCACGCGCCCACCATCTTCCCGGCCGTCATCGGCCGCCCCCTGCCGTACCGGCCGTCCATGTGGCTCCCGCTCGGGCTGCTGCACGTGGGCATGACGGCCCGCATCCTCGGCGACCTCCTCGCCGTGGGTGACCTGTATCGAACCGGAGGAATCGTGACCGTTGCTGCGTTGCTGGTCTTCGCGCTCACCGTCGTCGCGTCGGCGGTGCGCGGGTGAGGCGCCGACGGTCGCTTCGCGACTACGCGCTGGTCCTGTGGCTGGTGGCCGCCGTGGTGGTGGCCGTGGCGCATCGCTGGATCCCTGAATCCACCTGGCTGTTGGTCCATCTCGTCGCGCTCGGCGCGCTGACCCACTCGGTGATGGTGTGGAGCGCGCACTTCACGGCCGCACTGCTCAAGACACGCGACGACGACGCCACCCGCCGCAGGGCGGACGTGCGCCTCGCCGTGCTGGGGCTCGGGTCGCTTCTGGTCTTCGTCGGCGTCCCGACGGCGCAGTGGTGGCTGGCCGCGGCCGGCGCCACCGTCGTGTCCGCGGCGGTGCTGTGGCACGGGGCCGTCCTGGTGCGTGACCTCCGGCGCGCCCTGCCGGGGCGGTTCCGGGTCTGCATCAGGTACTACGTCGCGGCTGCGGCCTGCCTCCCGGTCGGTGCCGGGTTCGGCGCGGCGCTCGCGTGGGGCCTGGACGACCGCTGGCACGCCGCCCTGCTGGTGGCCCACACCATGACGATGCTGCTCGGCTGGATCGGGCTGACAGTGGTGGGCACGTTCGTCACGTTCTGGCCCACGGTGCTGCGCACCCGCATGGACGACCGCGCCGAGCGGCTGGCCAGGCAGGCGCTGCCCGCGCTGCTCACGGCGATCGCCGTGGTGGTGGCGGGCTCGCTGGTGGGCGTGCGACCGCTGGCGGTGGCCGGACTGGTGGCCTATTCGGCCGCGCTGGTGTGGTGGGGGCGGTGTCTGGTGCGGCCCTTGCGGGCGAAGCCGCCGCGCGAATTCGCCGCCGCGTCGATCCTTGCCGGGGCCGTCTGGGGCTGCGTGGCGATCCTCGCCACCGCCGTGCACATCGGGCGCTCCGACGACGTGGAACTGGCCTCCGGCTACCCCATGCTGGCGTCGCTGTGGGTGGTGGGCTTCCTGCTGCAGCTCGTGACCGGGGCCCTGTCCTACCTCCTGCCCTCGGTGATCGGGGGAGGCCCCCGCGTGGTCCGGGCGGGGGCCGCCGAGTTCGACCGGTTCGCGACCGTGCGGCTCGTCGTGATCAACGGCGGGCTGCTCGCGTGGGTGGCGCCCTTGCCCAGCTGGGTCAAGGTGACCGTCTCGGTGCTGGTCCTCGCCGCGCTGGCAACGTTCCTTCCGCTCATGATCCGGGGGATCCGGGCGTCCGTGGCGGAGCGCCGCCGGGCCATGGCCGGCGAGCCGGCGGCCGAGATGACGGAACGGCGAAGCGTCTTCACCGGGGACGGCCTCGTGGCGGGCGTGGCGGCGCTGGCCATCGCGCTCAGCGTCGGCGTGGGCCTCGATCCGGCGGCGGCCGGCCTGGCGTCGACCACCGCCCCGGCCTCGTCCGTGTCGGCCACGGGCGACACCGTCAGGGTGGAGGTGGCGGCCCGCGGCATGCGGTTCGTGCCCGACCGCGTGGAGGCCCGGCCGGGGGACCGGGTGATCATCGAGCTGGTCAACGAGGATCCCACCACCGTGCACGACCTCCTGATCGGCACCCTCCGCACCCCCCGGCTGGCGCCAGGGGAGAGCGCGGAGCTGGACCTGGGCGTGGTCGGGCAGAGTATGGCGGGCTGGTGCACCGTCGTGGGTCACCGGCAGATGGGCATGACGTTCGAGGTGGTGGTGGCAGGCGCGCCGGCCGCCGGCTCCGATGCCGCGGGCGAACCGGAGCACGGGCACAGGCCCGTGGCGGGTGACACGGACGCGGAGCTGAGCGCCGTCGTCGACCCGGTGGCACCACCCCTGACCGACGAGACGGTGCGACGCTACGAGTTTCGCGTCACCGAGGTGCCGCTCGAGGTGGCGCCGGGGGTGTGGCAGCGACGCTGGACCTTCAACGGCGGGAGCGTCGGACCGACCCTCCGCGGCCGCGTCGGCGACACCTTCGAGATCACGCTGATCAACGACGGCTCCATGGGGCACTCCATCGACTTCCACGCCAGCGCGCTCAACCCCGAGGGGCCGATGCGCACCATCGCGCCCGGGGAGCGGCTCACTTACCGCTTCACGGCCCAGCGCGCGGGGGTGTGGATGTACCACTGCTCCACGATGCCGATGAGCGCGCACATCGCCGCCGGGATGCACGGGGCGGTCATCATCGAGCCCGCGGCAGGCCTGCCGGAGGTGGACCGCGAGTACGTCGTCGTCCAGTCCGAGGTGTTCCTCGCCGACGACGGCGCCACCGCGGAGGCTGCGACGGACGTCGACGCGGACGCGGTGACGGCGGAGCAGCCCGACCGCGTGGTGTTCAACGGGGTGGCCAACCAGTACGACCAGCGGCCGTTCGTCGCGCGGGTGGGGGAGCGGGTCCGCTTCTGGGTGCTCGACGCCGGCCCCAACCGCTCCACCAGCTTCCACATCGTGGGCGCGCAGTTCGACACCGTCTACCGCGAGGGCGGCTACCTGCTCAAGGAGGGCCTCGACCCGTTCGGCGGCACCGGTGGCGGCGCCCAGACGCTCGCGCTCGGGGCGGCCGAGGGCGGGTTCGTGGAGCTCGAATTCCCGGAGCCGGGCCGCTACCCGGTGGTCAGCCATGTCATGGTCGACGCGGAGCGCGGTGCCCATGGCATCGTCGAGGTGTCCTGAAGCGGGTGGCCTAGGATCGGTCTGGAACCGCAACGAAGGGAAACAGCCGTGTCTGAAGCCGGCCTCAACGCCGCCCGCCAGAAGATGATCGACGCCGGGGTCGCGGCCCCCGCCATCGAGGTCTTCTCCCGTTTCTACGAGCTCCTCGAATCGGGCGCCACGGGCGTGATCCGCGAGGACACCATCGATCCGCTGCTGGATCCGCCGATGCTGGCCGATGTGGACATCACGGAGGCGGAGGCGCGCGACGCGATCGGGAAGACCGTGATCATCAAGCTCAACGGTGGCCTCGGCACCTCGATGGGGCTGGACCAGGCCAAGACTCTGCTTGAGGTCCGCGACGGGCTCACCTTCCTGGACCTCCTCGCCCAGCAGGTGCTGGCGGCCCGGGACCGCTACGACGCCCGCCTTCCCCTGCTGCTCATGAACTCGTTCCGCACCGAGGCGGACACGCTTGCCCATCTGGAGCGGTACCCGGAACTCCCCGTCGAGGATCTGCCGCTCAGCTTCATGCAGAACCAGGAGCCCAAGCTCCGCGCGGACGATCTCACCCCCGTCGAGTGGCCGGCCGACCCCACGCTGGAGTGGTGCCCGCCCGGACACGGGGATCTCTACCCCGCACTCGAGGGCTCAGGCGTGCTGGACCAGCTGCTCGAGCACGGCTTCCGCTACGCGTGCGTCTCCAACGGAGACAACCTCGGCGCGGCGCCCAACGCCACCATCGCCGGGTGGTTCGCCCGGTCCGGTGCCCCGTACGCTGCCGAGGTGTGCCGCCGCACCATCAACGACAAGAAGGGCGGCCACCTGGCAGTCCGCAGGTCCGACGGCCAGCTGATCCTCCGCGACACGGCGCAGACGGCCCCGGAGGAGATGGACTTCTTCACAGACGAGCACCGCCACCCGTTCTTCCACACCAACAACCTGTGGTTCGACCTCCAGGTTCTCCGCGACACTCTCACCGAACGCAACTCCGTGCTCGGGCTGCCGCTCATCCGCAACGAGAAGACGGTGGACCCGTCCGACGGCGACTCGACGCCGGTGATCCAGGTGGAGTCGGCCATGGGCGCGGCCATCGAGGTGTTCGAGGGAGCCACCGCCATCTGTGTGGGCCGCGACCGCTTCCTCCCCGTCAAGACCACCAACGAGTTGCTCCTCCTCCGCTCGGACGTCTACGACCTCACCGACGAGGGGCGCCTCGTCGCCACCACGACCGCGTCCCCGGAGATCAGCCTCGACCCGCGGTTCTACAAGAAGGTGGGCAAGTTCCTCGCCCGCATCCCCGTGGCGCCCTCGCTGCGCCGGGCCACGTCGCTGAAGGTGGAGGGGGATTGGACGTTCGGCGCCGGGGTCAGCGTCGTCGGTGCCGCAGAGTTGGCCGATGAGGGGTCTGCGCAGAGCGTCCCCGACGGCGCCATGCTCGGTGGCTGACGCGGACCTCGCGGTCGCGTTGGGTCTGGCGCTGACCGGCCGGCGGCTTGACGTGAGTACCCCGTCGGCGCTGGTCGACGAGCTCGCCGGGCTGGGCTTCGACGCCGGGGCGCTGGCCGCCCTGCGCGCGCAGCGCCAGCGGGCCCGTGAACCCTGGCCCTTCGCGGTGCCGCTGGAGGTGCGCCGCGCCCTCGGGTTCGCCCGCTTCGACGCCGCCCTCGCTGAGGCTCGGGAGGCGTTGGGCCTCACGGGGGCCACTCCTGCGCCTCAGGGGACGCGGCCGCTGGACCGCGACGAACTCCGGCTCGCCGCGGACCGGCCGCCGCACTGGTGAGGCCGGGAACGCCACAGGGGCGCCACCCCCCTAGAGGGTGACGCCCCTGTGAGAGGTCTGTCAGCTCAGACGCGGTTGGTGGTCAGCGCGTCGCGGATCTCCTCGAGCAGCGCCTCGGACTTGGTGAGCGCCGGGGCCTCGGCCTCGGTCCTGGCGAAGCGCTCCTTGGCCTTGGCGTAGGGCAGCACAACGCCGAAGTACACGACGGCGGCCACGATGACGAATGCGACGAGCGCGGTGAGGAAGACGCCAACCGAGACGCCGCCCGGCTTCCACGCCGAGAAGTCCGGGGTGCCGCCGAGCTTGCCCAGCACGTCCATGAACATGGTGGTGAACGCGGTGACGACGGTGGCGAACGAGGCGCCGACGACGAACGCGACGGCCAGCTCGATGAGGTTGCCGCGCAGGATGAATTCCTTGAAGCCCTTCATGGGGTTCGGTCTCCTTGTGTGTTCCGCCGGAGGGCGGAGATGTCCCGTCGACAGAGAATTGACCGACGGGGTGGCCCAGTGGGACGGCAGGGCGCCATCCGGACCGGGGGCGGTGAGCCCAACGAGACGCTATCCGGGGTCGACGGACGCGTCAACCGGAGGGTGTCAGGCCACGCCGAGGATCACGCTGAGCTGCCCGGTCTGCCCCAACGCCGCGACCGCGGGGGCCTCCTCAGCGGGAACGTCCACCAGGACGAGTCCGTCCGAGCCGACACCGGCCACGGCCAGCGCCGAGCCTCCGGGCGGCGACGGCAGCGCCGCCACCCTCGCGTCCCGGGTCAACACCTCCGCAGACTCCGACGCGGTGACCACGAGCGTGACCGCGTCCCCCGGGCGGAGGAGGGACCGGAGTTGATCGTCGGGAAGGGCGATCGGCACGACGGCGCGCCCAGCGGCCACGCTCTGACCGGTGGCCAGGAGCCCGGGCTGGAGGACGGTTCCGGCCGCGAGGCCCACGGCCGTCACCTGGCCCACCACGTCGTCGAGGCCCGGCGGATCACCTGAGGGCGCGAGATGGGCGGGGAGGTCCCTGAGGGCCACGTCGGTGGAGGCGATCTGGTGCCCGGCCGGCAGTCCCGCCGCGGTCACCGCAGCCCGCACCGTGGGACCGTCGGGCTCCTGCAACCAGGTGGCGACGAGCAGGACGGAGAGGGCGGCCAGCAGGGCAGCGACGGCGCGACGGTGCCAGGACACGAACGCCGCGACGCGCGTAAGGATGCGTCTCATGCCCCTTGATCGTGCGCGGGGCCTTCGATGTCCCGTTGTCCACAGGACGGTCGCGCCGGGATCAGGCCGACTTGGCCTCCGCCTTGGGTGCGGCCCCCGCCTTGGCCGGCTCGCTCTTCGCGGCGGGCTTGGCCGCGGTGGCCGCGGTCTTGGCGGAGCGGGAGTCGGTGGCGTAGAAGCCCGATCCCTTGAACACCACGCCCACCGCGCTGAACACCTTACGCAGGTCGCCGTCGCACTGCGGGCAGTCCGTCAGCGCGGGGTCGGTGAACTTCTGCACGGCCTCGTGATCGGTGCCGCAATCGGTGCAACGGTACTGGTAAGTGGGCATACAGGGTTCCTCGGTGGGAGACGACTCCACCCATGGTAGTTCAGAGCGGCAGGAGGACCGAAACGAGTTCGGTGACGTAGCCGTCCACCGGACGGTCGTGGGGGAGCGTGAGCGGTGCCATGTCGTCGAGCACCTCGGCCTCCCGGGCGAGCGCGATCACCGTGGACCGGGCCCCCCGGTGCGTGAGCGCCCGGTCGTACCAGCCGCCGCCGGTGCCGAGCCTCGACCCGTCGCGGCCCACGGCCAGGCACGGCACGACGATGAGCCGAGCTTCGGCCAGGACCTCCGGCGGAAGGGCCGGGCCGTTGGGATGCGGGATGCCGCCCCAGCCCGCCGTCGTGGCCTCCCACCCGTCGAACTCCGCCCACGCCACCTGCCGGACCAGCTTCGGGAGCAGCAGTCTCCAGCCGCGGTCCGCCAGCGCGTCGATGAGGTCAGAGGTGCCGGGTTCTCCCCGTCGGGCGGCGTAGACGGCGGCCGTCCCGACGGGGAGCCCGTCGGCCAGGGCCAGCGCGTGCCGGGTGCGGGCGGCGTTGTCAACCACCCATTGCCCGGATGTCACGCGGGCGCGCTCCGCCGAGATCCGGGCCCGCAGCGCGTCCTTCCGGGCGGAGAGGGTCATTGGCCTATCGTAGGCACCATGGCTTGGTTTGCGCGGAAGAAGCAGGAGCCCGTCGTCGGCGAGGACGTGGTGGTGGAGGAGCCACGTCTTCCGGAGCCGCCGGCCCTGGACGCTGCCGGGCTGCGCAGTGTCGCGGATCACACCGGGTACCTGCTCAGCCTCGTCGAGCCGTTGCGGCCGTTCGGCATGGCCCTGCTCGAGGCGCTGGACCAGGTGATGTGCGAGGACATCGACTCGATGATCGCCGTACCGCCCAACAGCACCGCCAAGGTCCCCGGCTACGCGGTGCGCGCCAAGGATCTGACAGACGACGACGGCCACCTGGCCGAGCCTCTGGAGATCGTGGACCTCGGCGTTGAGCGGCTGCCCGAGGGCGCCGCGGCCGCCGTCGCTCCGGGTGAGGTACTGCCCCGCGGTGCCAACGCCGTCCTCCCCGCCACCTTCGGCACCCTCGAGCACGGGCGGGTCCGCCTGATCGAACGCGTGAGCGACGGCGAGTACGTGCGCGCGGCGGGGGAGCATCTGCGCCTCGGCACCCGGTTGCTGAGTGAGGGTGACGTGCTCGACGATCGGGGCATGGGGCTGCTGGCCAGCGCCGGCATCGACAAGGTCATGGTCCGGCCGCGGCCGCGCGTGGTGGTGGTCAGCTCCGGCGAGCACCTCATCGACCCCACCAGCAGCGTCCAGCACGGCGAGGTCACCGACGCGAACTCCTTCATGATCGCCGCCGCCGCCAAGCGTGCCGGGGCGACGGTGTTCCGGGTCGCCGTGCACTCCAACGACCGCGAGGCCATCATGGAGGCGGTCACGGACCAGCTGATCCGCGCGGACCTTGTGATCTCCACCACCGGCGGCCGCCGAGAGGACTACGAGGCGGTGGCCGCCGTCATGAGCGATCTGGGGCTGGTGGACACGGTCAACGTGGCCATGTCCCCGGGCCGCACCCAGACGTTCGGACTGGTCGGGGAGGACCGGGTGCCCATGCTCATGCTGCCCGGCAACCCGGTCAGCGCCTACGTGTCGTTCCACGTCTTCGCCCGCCCGCTGATCCGTCAGCTCATGGGGACCCGGACCGAGCACCGCGCCGTGCGGGCCCTCGCCTCCGTCGGCCTCCGCTCGCACCGCGGCCAGATGCACCTGCTGCGCGGACGCGTCACCACCGAGGGCAGCATCCGCCACGTCGCGCAGGTCTCCGAGCCGTACGCGCTGGGGGAGCTGGCCCACTCCAACGCCCTCATCGTCCTCGACGAGCACGTGGACCAGGTCAAGGCGGGCGAGGCCGTCAAGGTGTGGCTGTTCGACGAGGAGTGACGCCGCCCGCGACAAGTTCCTGACCAGCGATCCTGCCGACTCGCCGCAGCCAGGGACGCAAATCACACGGTTGTTGTTTAACGTAGGCCACGTGCTCGCCGGAATCCTCATCGCCATCGTCGTCCTCGTCGGTCTGGCACTCGGGTTGCCCTGGGTCCTGAGCACGCAGGAGGTCGACGGCGACCTCGACGGGGACCCCACCCAGCGCTTTTCGGACTCGGTGCGGATCCTCAGCCGCGACGTCGTGGACTACGTGGAGGCCGACGACGGCGCCCGGGTCTCCACACCCCTCACCCGCCGTGCGGAACTCAATGAACTGCGCCTCGTGGCGCGGCAGGCCGCGCGCCGTCGGCTGGCCGCCATGGCCGTGCTGGCACTGGCGCTCGTCACGTTGACGGTGCTGGCCGGCCTCGGCATCGTCGGCTGGTGGACGCTGCTCATCCCCGGCGGGCTCCTGGTGGCGTTCATGGCAGTGGCGCGCCTCTCCGTCGTCGCGATGCAGCGCAGCCTCGACGCCCGCGCCGCAGCGGTGCGGACAGGCTTCGACGAGGACGAGGACACCGTCACGATCGACCTGACGGACCGCGAGGCCACCGAGAACATCGAAATCTCCATCGACCTCTCCATGCCCACCACCATGGGCGCCCTGTGGGACCCCATTCCGGTCGCGCCCGCCACCTACGTGCAGCAGCCCCTGCTGCCGCGCACCGTGCGCACCATCGACCTGTCGGCGCCGGTGACCGGCTCGACGCTCATCCCCACCGCGGACAACCCGGCGGAGACGCCGGCCGCGGCCACCGTTCGACCCCAAGCCGTCGGGGAGTAGCGGCGCGGGCCTGACTTGGAGTCGGGCTCGGCACGGTGCTAGGCTTTCGATGCTTCTGGGGCTATGGCGCAGTTGGTAGCGCGTCTCGTTCGCAATGAGAAGGCCGGGGGTTCGAATCCCCCTAGCTCCACCAGGGCCGGTCCACGGACCGGCCTTTTTCACGTCCCGGCTCAGGCTGCGCAGCCCTGAGTGCTGACCTCACCCGTGGCCGAGGCGGCGCCGTCGATCAGGGCGGTGGTCTGGGAGTTGGTGAGGGCGTAGGCGGTCTCGGGGTCGGCCAGCGAGACGGCGAAGACGGTCCCCGCCACCTCACCCGCCTCCGTCAGCACGGGGCCGCCGGAGTTGCCGGGCTCGGCGTGCGCGCGCAGCGCGTAGACCTCGCGAGTGACGCCCGTGGAGCCGTAGATGTCGTCGCCCTGAGCGTTGATGGTGCCTCGGACGCGCCCCGACGTGACGGTGTAGGGCCCGCCTCCCGGGTAGCCCGCCACCGCGACCGGCGTCGATGAAGCCAGCGCCGCGGACCGTGGCAGCGGCTCGGCCCGCAGGCCCGGCACGTGGAGGACGGCCACGTCGAGGTCGGGATCGAAGGCCACCACCGTGGCGGCGAGCTCCCGACCCCCCACCTGCACGGCCACGTCGTCGGAGCCGGCCACCACGTGGGCGTTGGTGACCACCCGCTCCGGTGCGCTGACCCACCCGCTGCCCGTGTTGGCGGCCAGTGGGCCGCGACACTCGGGCACCGCGGCCGCGATCCTCACCACGCTGTCCGCCGCCCCCCGCACCCCCCGTGACTCCGCGGTGCCGTCGTCCGGGTCGGGCACGGGAAGCTCCGGCTCGGGGAAGAGGCCGCTGAAGACGCGGGGGAAGCCGGCCGCATCGAGCACGTCCGTGAGCCGCGACGCCTGCCTCGCGGCCTCCGCCGGCAGGGCGCGTCCGATCACGCCCAACGCCCTCGACCCGTCGATGGTGCGGGCCCACTCGCTCGGTGCGATGGGCTTGATGGCGGCGGCCAGCACGCCGATCACCAGGGCGGAGACCAGGACCGCCCCGCCCGCTCCGAGGAGCGCATCGACGGGGTTCGGGCTCCGTGCCCCGCGGAAGCGGCGGCCGATGGACCCGATCAGCGCATCGCCCAGAGCAGCGCCGAGAATCGCGGAGGTGATGAGGGCGAGCATCTGCAGCAGGATCGGCCACGCCGAGCCGACGGCGGCCACCACCTGCGGCCCCGCCCACAACCCCGCGACGATGCCGACGACGGTGCCCGCCAGCGAGAAGGCCCCCGCGAGCAGCCCCGCCCGCCACCCGCGGACCGCATAGCTGACCAGCATGGCGACGATGACTGCGTCGAGGATCCAGTTCATGAGGGCTCCTGGCGGTGTGGACCACTCCAGAGTGCCAGGCGCCCCCGCAGGGTCGCGTAGCCTGGAGGGCGTGTCCGAGCCCCGCAAGCCCCGCCGCCCCGCGCTGAGGGCGCCGTCCGTGATCGACGAGATGGGCGAAGGCGTGGACCCCGTCGCGGACCTGCACGCCGCGCACGAGACGGCTGCGGCGCTGGTAGGGGCCGGCCGGACCGGGCGCGACGCGGCAGTGACCGCGCGCCTCATCACCGTCGTCGACGAGGTGGGCATCACCACGCTGGCGGACCTGTGGTCCTCGCGCCCCGCGCGGTCGCTGCCCGGCGTGCTGTATCGCCTGTACGTGCTGCGCGAATGGGTTCAGCGTCACCCGCACGACGCGGCGCGTGAGTACGCGGCGGGCGTGCACATTTCGGAGCCCAACCACGCCGTCGCCGGGGCGGATCCCACCGGCCCGGACGAGGTGCGCCGCGTGGCCGACGACATCCTCAGGGGAGTATTCGACGGTGACCTCGGCCTGGCCTTGGAGCGGGCCGCCGCCTTCGCCCGTGTCGTGTCCGCCGGCCGCGGCAACCTGCAGCCCAGTGACGACGTGCACGCCGACAGGCTGATGAGCCTGGCGGAGGATCTGGCGGCGAGCGCCCGGTTGTGGCGCCGCGGCGAGCTGGAGTGACGGGTCTTTGCCCCGACGGTGTCGCCGGGTATCCTCGGTCCCGTGCCGAGCCGCGGTAGCCCCGGGCTCCAACCTTTGCCGCTGAGAGCGGCCCCGCGCCGAGAGGCGCTCCCGGCTCGGCACACCACCCACGTCCGCCCGAGCCGGGATCGTCGGGTATCTTAGGTCCCCGGAGTGTCGGGAAGCCTGGTCGACGTCGTGGCCGGCATGCCGGTCGTCAGATCGACCGAAGGGACCATCATGACCACTCCATCCGAGCTGGGCCGCCGCCAGCGCCTCCGTCGCTGGGTGACGCTCGAGACCACCAGCGGGGTTCTCCTCCTCATCGCCGCCGTGATCGCCCTGGTCTGGGCCAACTCGCCGTGGCACGAGGGCTACGCCGCGCTGTCGGAGACGGTGATCGGGCCGGAGGCCCTCCACCTGGACCTCTCGCTCGCCAAGTGGGCCGCGGACGGCCTGCTGGCGGTGTTCTTCTTCATCGTCGGCGTCGAACTGAAGCACGAGATGGTCGCGGGCAGCCTCCGGCGACCCCGCGAGGCCGCGGTGCCGGTGTTCGCCGCCCTCGGCGGCATGATGGTGCCGGCGCTCATCTACGTCGCCGTCGTCACTCTTCTGGGGGACCGCACCGCGCTGCAGGGCTGGGCCATCCCCACAGCAACGGATATCGCCTTCGCGATCGCCGTGCTGGCCATCTTCGGCCGCGGCCTGCCCCGGGCGCTGCGCACCTTCCTGCTGACGTTGGCCGTCGTCGACGACCTGCTGGCCATCGTCATCATCGCGGTGTTCTACACCGCCGGGCTGGATCTGCTCTGGCTCGGTGCGTCGCTGGTCGCCGTCGCGCTGTTCGCGTACGTCGTACGCAGCCGCAGGCCGGCTCCATGGCTGCTCCTGGCGCTCGCCCTGGCCGCGTGGGCGCTCATGCACGCCTCAGGTGTGCACGCCACCATCGCCGGCGTGCTGCTGGGCTTCGTCGTGCCCGCCCTCGCCATCCACGGCGAGACCGAGACTCGCACCCACCGTTACGAGCACGCCGTCCGGCCGTTCTCCTCGGGCATCGCGCTGCCGCTGTTCGCCTTCTTCTCCGCCGGTGTCTCGATGGTCGACGGCGACGGCCCCGCCAGCGTGCTGGGGCAACCCGTGGTGCTGGCCATCGTGCTGGGTCTCGTCCTCGGCAAGCTGGTGGGGGTCCTCGGCTTCACGGCCCTGGTGACGAGGTTCACCCCGCTGCGCCTGCCGGACAGCATCGGCCTGCGTGACCTCCTCCCCATCGGCTTCCTCACCGGCATCGGCTTCACCGTCTCGTTGCTCATCGCGGAACTGTCCTTCCCGGATGCCGAGCACACCGCGGGGGCCAAGCTGGCCATCCTGCTCGCCTCGTTCCTGGCCGCCGTCCTCGCCGCGATCACCCTGCGGTGGGACGCGCGCAAGCTGCGCAGCCGCGACATGAACCAGGACGGCATGCCGGACATGCACAGCGCCCCCATCCGTGACGCGCGGGACGTCTCCGACGACTGACCCGTCAGCCTCCGGCGTGCGGGCTGGGGGCGAGGGGCTGGAACTGGCGCATGTGGTACGCCAGGGACGCGACACCGGCCACTTCGGCCGCGGACACCGTGCCGAGGATGATCGTGTGGTCCCCACCCGGCTCGAACGTCAGTTCGTCGCAGCGCAGCCAGGCCACGACGCCGTCGAGGTGGGGAAGGCCGTGGTCGTCGTGCCAGGACAGGCCGGCGAACCTGTCCGCGACGTCGCGGCGCGCGAACCTGAGCGCGACGTCGGCCTGTTCGGCGGCCAGTACGTTGACCCCGATCCGTCCGGAAGCCCGGACCCGTTCGATCATGCCCCCACGGTTGTCCAACGCCATCAGAACCATCGGGGGCGCGATGGACAGCGACGCGAACGCGGAGACCGTCGTGCCCGTCGGGACGCCTTCGATGGCGGTGGTGATCACGGTGACCGGCGCCGCCACGCGCGCCATGGCGTCGCGGAAGGTGCTCTGCAGGTGGTCCACGCGCCCCACCGTATCGCCCCGCGGCAACCCCGCCGCGGGGCGTCCGGACCGGGTCAGCGCGCGGCGTCGTCCTCGTCGACGTAGATGCCGGGGGCGTCGTAGATGATCGACGCGCCGTCGGCCGCCTCGCGCATGGAGCGCGGTGCGATGAGCCGGGCCAGGTGGTAGATGCCGATGGTGACGATGGTGCCCAGCGCGATGCCGCCCAGGTCGAATCCGCCGCCGAAGGGCAGGGTCACGTTGCCGACGCCGATGATGATGCCCGCCGCGGCCGGGATCAGGTTGAGCGGGTTGCCGAAGTCCACCCGGTTCTCCTTCCAGATCTTCGCGCCGAGCAGGCCGATCATGCCGTAGAGCACCACGGTGATGCCGCCGAGCACCGCCCCCGGGGTGGCGGAGATCACGGCGCCGAACTTCGGCGAGAAGCCGAAGAGGATGGCCACGAGCGCGGCCACCATGTACGCGGCGGTGGAGTACACACGGGTGGCGGCCATCACGCCGATGTTCTCGGCGTAGGTCGTGGTGGGACCGGCGCCCACGAAGGTCGCGATCATGGACCCTGCGCCGTCGGCGGCGATGGCCCGACCCATGACCGGATCCAGGTCATCGCCGGTCATCTCCGCGACGGCCTTGACGTGGCCGGTGTTCTCGGCGATCAGCGCGATGACCACAGGGAGCGCCACGATGATGGCAGCGAACGAGAAGCTCGGGAGATGGAAGCCCACCACGTTGTCCGCGGCGCCGTAGGTCCAGTTCGCCAGGTCTGTGACGGGGGGCAGGCCGAACCAGTCGGCGTTGGCGACGGCGGACCAGTCCACGCGCAGCTGTTCGGTGACGGTGCCGTCCTCGGCCACCTTCCGCAGCGGGCCGAACACCAGGTCGAACACCCAGCTGAGGAGGTAGCCCACCACCAGCGACAGGAAGATGGCGATGCGACCCATGAAGCCGCGCAGCCCGATGCTGAGCGCGATCACGATGAGCATCACGGTGAAGGCCAGCCAGGGGTCCACGGGCCAGTACACGGAGGCGACGACGGGGGCCAGGTTGAAGCCGATGAGCATCACCACGGCGCCGGTCACCACGGGAGGCAGGGCCGTGTGGATGATGCGGGCACCCGCGAAGTGGATGATGAGGCCCACCATGAAGAGCGTCAACCCCACGACGAACAGCGCGCCGGTGAGGTCCGCCGGATCACCGCCGGCCGTGTAGACGGCCGTGGCCACGCCCACGAAGGACGCCGACGAACCCAGGTAGCTCGGCACCCGGTGCTTGACGGCGAACAGGAACACCAGCGTCGCGACGCCGGACATCATGACGGCGAGCTGGGGGTTGAGGCCCATGAGCAGTGGGAAGACGAAGGTGGCGCCGAACATGGCCACCACGTGCTGGGCGCCGAGCCCGACGGTGCGGCCCCAACTCAGCCTCTCCGTCGGCTTCACGACCGCGTCTGGTTCGAGGACTCCGTTGTTGTGCAGCTTCCACATGGGGCGCATTCCTTTCGTCGGCCAGATGTTACTGCCTGCCCGACGCGGCCCCCGCACCGGCACCCGCGGACGGTCACGGGTTAGGCTGGGCCCATGGCGCACGACGTGGTGGTCCTGGGGGCGAGCGTCGCGGGACTGACAGTGGCCCGCCGTCTGGCGACGGAGGGCTACGACGTGCTGGTGCTCGACCCCAATCAGGAGTTTCGAAGCGCCGCGATCGGGCACGGGGTCGCGGCGGTGGGGCACGCGTCGACGGTGGCCGCGATGGCCCACGCCTACGGCGCAGAGGGGGTCCTGGAACATGCCCGCCGCAATGTCGCGGCGATGGCGGAGATCAGGCAGATCTACCCGGAGGTGGCGTCGATGCCGCTCCGCGACGGGTCGCTGCCGGGCGGGGACGACCGCGAGACACGAAAACTGGCCGACATGTACCGGGCCGCGGGGGTGGACGCGACGGTGGTTCCCGGTCGCGACGGCGCCATCCTCCTCACCACTGCGCTGAGCGTCGACCCCCTGGCCTACGCGATGGCGCTACGCGCCGCAGCCGTGGACGCGGGCGCGCAGGTGGTGCACAGCGTGACCGTCACCCACCTCAGGCGCGTCGAGGGCCTTACGCGCGTCGGATTCCGCAACAACCTGGCCTGGGTTCGGGAGCTGGGGACGGTCAGCGGCGTGGCCGTCATCGACACGCTCGGAGTCAGTCCCTGGGGCCGGGTGGCCCGCGTCGGCCCCGCCCAGTGGGTCCCCGTCGTGCACTGCCGCCCCGCCCGCCCCGTGAGTGAGATCAGCCTCCACGCCTCCGGGCAGGCGTGGATGATCCGGCCTCTGGGGGAGCGCGTGATGGTGCTGGGCCAGAAGGTCACGCTCTCGTCGATCGACGCCGCCGCCGCGGAGCTGGTCACCTGGGCGGCCACCGAGTTGGGCGCATCGGCGGTGGAGACCGGCCACCTCGCCATCGATCCCAGCGATCACGGCCGCCCCGTCGTCGGCGCCTCCGCGATCCCGGGCGGGTTCTACGCGCGCGGCAACGGTCGCGGCGAACTGATGAACGGCACCGCCAGCGGTTACTACCTGGCCGGCCTGCTGCTGGGCGACGGCTCGCCCGTCAACGCGCTGCCCAGGCTGAGCCGCATGCGGGCGTACGGGTCACGGCTCCTCAGGCACCGCGATGGCTCAGGACACTAGATCCAGGCGTTACCGAACCACATCCGCAGGAGCCACGCCGGCCGGGTCATGACCTCGGCGGTGAGGATGGGGTAGAAGAACGCGAAGTTGAGGATGATGAGGGCGAGCAGCACGCCCACCGCCATCGCACGCCAGCGTCGACGCGGGTGGTGCGCGGGGCCGAGCACCTTGCCCATCGCCATGGCGAGCGCGGTGGCGCTGAACGGGATGATCATGATGGCGTAGAAGAAGAACAGTGGGCGCCCGGCGTAGCGGAACCACGGTACGTAGGTGGCCGCCACGGCCAGCAGCGGCACGGCGAAGCGCCAGTCGCGGCCCATCACCCACCAGACGAGGCCGGCGCCGAGCGCCAGCGCCGCCGCCCACCAGAGGAGCGGTGTGCCGATGCCGTTGACGATGCTCACGCAGGTGGTACCGACGGCCTCGCAGCCCTGATCCCCGGGCTGGATGTCGTTGATCGCGTAGATGGCGATGGGGCGCTGCAGGAACAGCCAACCGGCCGGGTGCGCCTCGTAGGAGTGTGTGGCGTCGACCATCATCCCGTCGCCGGTGTGGAAGCGGTACATCTCCACGTGGTAATGCCACAGCGAACCCAGCGCCTCACCGAACCGCTGAACCACCCGGTCGTCCGGATTGTCGGCGCCCCACCCCCGGTAGTAGCCGCCGTCGGTCTGCAGCCAGCGGAACCAGGAGGCCAGGTAGACGGGGACCGCCACCACGACGAGATTGACGAACGCCATGGGTGCGTCCACCAGCAGCGACCACCACTGCCTCCGGCCCGCGCCGGCGAGGCGTCGCGCGCCCACGTCCCAGAACACCACGAGGATCCCGAAGACGGCGATGAGGAACAGCGAGTTCCACTTCACCGACACGGACAGGGCGAACATCAGCCCCGCCGCCAGGCGCCACGGACGCCAGAGCAGGAGCGGCCCGAACGAGCCCCCGAGGTCCGGGAGGCCCCTGCTGCGCAGATGGTCCGCCAGCCTGTGCCGGAACCAGTCGCGGTCCGCCACCAGCGCCGCGACCCCGGCCACCGCGAACGTGGCCTGGAAGATGTCGAGCAGCGCGATCCGGCTCATCATGAACGCCAGTCCGTCGAACGTGAGCAGCAGCCCCGCCACCCCGCCGATCAGGGTGGAGCGCGACAGCCGTCTGGCCATCCGGATGGTGAAGAACACCAGCAGCGTGCCGAACACCACGGCCATGAACCGCCACCCGAAGGGGTTCATGCCGAACATGGCCTCGCCGGCCGCGATGAGCAGCTTGCCCACCGGCGGATGGACGATGTAGGCCGCAGCCTCCTTCATGCCCGACAGGTCCCCGGCGAGGATCATGTCGTTGGCGTCGTCGACCCACTGCCGCTCGTAGCCCGACTGCAGGATCGCCCAGGCGTCCTTGGCGTAGTAGGTCTCGTCGAACATGAGGGCATGCGGTGTGCCGAGGTTGTAGAGGCGCAGCAGGAAGGCCATCGCCGTGATGCCCAGGGTGACGATCCAGCCGACGGTCCGGTCCCGGAGGCGGCCGTCGTCGAGAGCCTGGAGGGTCGTCAGCACACAGGCATCATAGGCTGAGGCCATGCACCCCCTCCCTGACGGAGCCCTGATCCTGGCCGCCACGCCCATCGGCTCGTCCGACGACGCCAGCCAGACCCTGCGCGACGTCCTGGTGGCCGCGGACGTCATCGCGGCCGAGGACACCCGTCGGTTCCTGCTCCTGACCAAACGGCTCGGCATCGACCCGCAGGGCCGGGTGCTCAGCTACTTCGAGGGCAACGAGATCGCCCGGACCGCAGAGCTCGTCACCGCCGTCGCGGCAGGTCGGCGGGTGGTGCTGGTCACGGACGCGGGCATGCCGTCGGTGAGCGACCCGGGATACCGGCTCGTCGTGGCGTGCGTCGACGCCGGCCTCCGGGTCACCGCGGTCCCGGGGCCGTCGGCGGTGCTGACCGCGCTGGCGGTCTCCGGCCTACCCGTGGACCGGTTCTGCTTCGAGGGATTCCTGCCGCGCAAGGCAGGGGAGCGCAGCAGGCGGCTGGCCGGCCTGGCGACCGAGGAGCGCACGATGGTGTTCTTCGAGGCGCCCCACCGGCTGGAGGAGTTCCTGCGCGACGCTGCCCGCGAGCTGGGCGAGGGCCGAGCGGGCGCGGTGTGCCGCGAGCTCACCAAGCCGTTCGAGGAGGTGGTCCGCGGCCCGTTGGCGGAGCTGGCCGTGTGGGCCTCGAACGGCGTGCGGGGCGAGGTGACGGTGGTGATCGGCGGCGCCGAGGCCGCGACCGAATCGGCGGAGGACGCGCTGGCGCTGGTTCGGCAGGCCAGGGCCGGCGGTGCGAGACTGTCAGAGGCGGTGGCGGACGTGGCCCGGCTCACCGGCGCCAATCGCAAGGAACTGTACGCAGCCGCGTTGGCGGACAAGGAGATCCCGCAGTGAACCCCCTCGAGGCCCTCGACCTACCCCGGCTTCCGGAGGCGCTGCCGCGCCCTGTCGTCGACAACCACACGCACCTGTGGACCACGGCGCAGTACTCCGGGCTGCAGCCCGCCGATTCGCTGCGGCTCGCCGCCGAGGTGGGGGTGACGCGGGTGATCGAGGTGGGCTGCGACCCGGAGTCCGCGCGGTTCGCCGTCGAGCTGGCCACGGCGGAGCCGTCGGTGCGGGCCGCGGTGGCGCTGCACCCCAACGACGCCGCCCGCACGTTCCTGCGCGACGGCGAGTCGGGGCTGGCCGCCGTGCTCGCCGAGCTGGAGCCGCTCGTCGCGCTGCCTGTGGTGGCGGCGGTGGGGGAGACCGGACTGGACTACTACCGGACGCGGGAGCCCGAGGGTCGCGGCGCACAGGAGCGCTCCTTCCGGGAGCACATCGGGTGGGCCAAGGTTCACGGCAGGACGCTGATGATCCACGACCGCGACGCCCACGATGACGTGCTGCGCGTCCTCGACGACGAGGGGGTTCCCGAACGTGTGGTGATGCACTGCTTCTCCGGGGATGCGGACTTCGCCCGGCGCTGTGTCGAGCGCGGCGCGTTCCTGTCGTTTCCCGGCGTGGTGACGTTCGGGTCGGCCGGTGCGCTGCGCGAGGCTGCGCTCGCCACCCCGCCGGACCGGATCCTGGTCGAGACCGACGCGCCGTATCTCACCCCCGCGCCCCAGCGGGGCAGGGCCAACGCGCCCTACCTGCTGCCGCACACCGTGCGGTTCATGGCGGATCTGCTGGGTGTGGAGCTCGCGGAATTCTGTGACCAGATCGTGGCCAATACCGCTGCGGCGTACGGGCACTGGGGCTCCGATGCCTGAGCTCGGATTGTTGGACCCCGCGTCGGTGCGGCGCATCGCGGCTGAGCTGGATCTGCGCCCCACGAAACAACGGGGCCAGAACTTCGTCGTCGACCCCAATACCGTGCGCCGGATCGTCGCCTTGTCCGGCGTGACGGCCGAGGATGTGGTGCTGGAGATCGGGCCCGGCCTCGGCTCCCTCACGCTCGGGCTGCTCGAGGCGGGTGCCCGGGTGGTGGCCGTCGAGATCGAGGAGCGGCTCGCCCAACGCCTGGAGCGGACCGTCCAGGAGCGGATGGGCGACGACGCGGCCGCCCGGCTCACTGTGGTCAGCGCCGACGCGCTCCAGGTGGACGCACTGCCGGGACCCGGGCCGACGTCGCTGGTGGCCAACCTTCCCTACAACGTCTCTGTGCCGGTGCTGCTGCGCATGCTGGAACTGTTCCCGGGCTGGCAGCACGGTCTGGTGATGGTGCAGCTGGAGGTGGCGGACCGGGTGGTCGCTCCCCCGGGTAGCAAGGTCTACGGCGTGCCGAGCGCCAAGGTGGCCTGGTACGCGGAGGCCGTGCGCGTGGGGACCGTGCCGCCGAAGGTGTTCTGGCCGGTGCCGAATGTCGATTCAGGGTTGGTCCGGATCGCAAGGCGACCCGCCCCGGCCGCCACGGCCTCGCGGGAGGACACGTTCCGGGTGATCGACGCGGCCTTCTCCCAGCGTCGCAAGATGCTGCGTGCGGCCCTGTCGGGGCTGGCGGGGGCGGGTTTGTCGGCGTCGGACCTCATCGACGCCGCAGGGGTGGATCCACAGCTGCGGGGGGAGATGCTGGGCGTGGCGCAGTTCGCCGCGATCGCCGAGCAGTTCACGGGGCGGATGCGCTGACGAACACGCTGGGCGCCAGCGCCCGAGTGCGCTAGGTTCAAGGCGTGACGACGGTCAGGGTTCGCGTCCCCGCGAAAGTGAACCTCGCCCTGCGGGTCGGCGGGACCGACGAGCAGGGCTATCACGCTTTGGGCACCGTCTTCCAGGCCGTCTCCCTCGGCGACGAGGTGACCGCTGAGTCCGCCCCTGCGGGCAGTTTCCGGCTCTCCTTCCAGGGCGAGGGCGCCGGATTCCTGCCCGTCGACGACACCAACCTCGCCATGCGCTCCGCGAAGCTCCTCGCGGCGCGGTTCGGGCGCCCGGACTTGGGCGTGACGCTGCAGATCCGCAAGCGGATCCCCGTGGCCGGCGGCATGGCCGGCGGCTCGGCCGACGCGGCGGCTGTCCTCGTGGCCTGCAACGCGCTGTGGGATCTGGGCGCCACGCGCGAGGACCTGCACGACCTGGCCGCGCAGCTGGGGTCGGACGTTCCGTTCCTGCTCCTTGGGGGCACCGCCATCGGCACGGGCCGCGGTGAGACGCTGACGCCGGTGATGTCCAGCGGCACCTTCCACTGGACACTCGCCCTCTCGCACACCGGCCTGTCCACCCCGGCGGTGTTCAAGGAGTTCGACCGCATGACCGGGCCCCAGGACACGGCCATCCCCGTTGCCCTACTGGAGGCCCTGCGCGCCGGGGACGCACCCGCTGTCGGCGCGGCACTGGTCAACGACCTCGAGCGCGCCGCCATATCGCTGCAGCCCACGCTGGCCCGCACGCTCGAGATCGGGCTCGCCGCCGGCGCGCTGGGCGCGGTAGTCAGCGGCTCGGGGCCCACCTGCGCGTTCCTGGCAGGCTCGGACGCACACAGCCACGAACTGGCCGAGACGCTCGGCGTGTTCAGCGGGGTGCGCGCCGTGAGGCGTGCCTACGGACCCGTGCAGGGAGCGCAGGTTCTCGGATGAGCGACGAGGTCGACGAGGTCGTCACGGCCTGGTCGCGCGAGCGCGGCGATCTGGTCCTCGAGCCCATGCACATCTGGTCCCGCGTGGACCGGCTGTCAGGCATCCTGGCCGACCATCGCAAGCGGGCCTTCGCGGTCCACGCCATCGAGGGATGGGAGTTCGACGTGCTGGCCGCGCTGCGTCGCGCGGGCGAGCCGTACCGGCTCTCCCCTGGGCAGCTGCTGCGGGAGACGCACGTGACGTCCGGCACCATGACGAATCGGGTGGACCGACTGGTGGCGCGCGGCGCGGTGACCAGAGATCCGGACCCCGACGACGGTCGGGGGATGCTGGTCACGTTGACGCCCGCCGGGCTGGCGCTCGTCGATGCCGCGCTGGTGTCGCTGGTGCGGGTGGAGGAGGAGTTGCTGGTCTCCTGGACGGCCGAGGACAGGGCGCGGTTGGCCGGCTACCTGAGGCGGTTGCTGCTCGGGTCTGCCTGATCCTCATCCTCGGGCGTGCCGTTGCGGCGACGGTCGATGCTCTCCATGATGAGCCGCGGCTCGGTCTGGAGGTGGGCCATGCCGTTCCAGGCCAGGTTGATCAGGTGGCGGGTCACCACGTCGCGAGGCGGCTCGCGGTGCTCCAGCCACTGTTGGCCGGTCTGTGCCACGAGGCCGACGAGGGCCTGCGCATACAGGCCGGCGAACTGCGGATCGTGGCCGCTGCGCTCGAACTCGCCTGCGAGGATGTCCTCGACCTGCGCGGCGATGTCGCTGAGGATGGAGGCGAAGGAGCCGCTCGGCTGTCCCGTCGACGAGTCCCGCGAGAGGATGCGGAAGCCGTCTGGACAGCGGTCGATGTAGTCCAGAAGGGCCATGGCGCCGCGCTCCAGCAGCTCCCGGGAACCGGCCCCGGGCGTGGTCAGCGCCGTGCGGATGGACGTGTGGAGGACCTGCGTCTCTCGGTCCACCACGACGGCGTAGGCGCCCTCCTTGCCGCCGAAGTGCTCGTAGACGACAGGCTTGGAGACCCCGGCGCGGGCTGCGATTTCCTCGACGGAGGTCCCCTCGAATCCGCGCTCCGCGAACAGCTCGCGTGCGATCTCCAGCAGCTGCTCACGGCGCTGCGCAGACGTCATCCTGGTGCGAGGACGTCGTGCGCGGGCGGGTTGGCGGGTGGACACGTGTGCCATTCTCGCACGTCGCGACACACGTCGACCGGACGCCGCCTTCCGCCCGTGCCGGCTCAGCCGCCGTCTGTGGCTTTCTTGAAGCGTTGTTGCGCCCCTTGCTTCGTCAGGCCGTACAACTCCCCGATGCGTGACCACGAGGCGCCGGCGGTGCGCGCGTCCCTGACGGCCGCGCTCTCGGCCGCGTCCGCCGCTTCGCGGGCAAGGCGCGCGGCATCGAGCGCTGCCAGCGCCGTCGTCCGCGCCTCTGCCTGACCCTTGTCCGCCATGGTGGCATCGTAACCCGCGACACGCGTCAATGAAGTCTTGACAGGAGTGTCTCCTGGTGGTTGACTCAGAGTGTCAACGAGCTATTGACGTACAGGAGGTGAAATCATGGCGAAGAAGGACAAAAAGGTCGCGAAGAAGGCCGACAAGGTGGCCAAGTCTGCGAAGAAGGATGCCAAGAAGGTGGCCAAGAAGTCGAAGAAGTCCAAGAAGTGACTCAGCCCCCCTCTGAGCGTGGAGGCCGGTCCCTGTGCGGGGCCGGCCTCAGGCGCGTTCAGGGGGCCGTCCTCGCCAGCCAACAACCCTGGATGTGGTCATCCGCCAGGCCCACCGCCTGCATGAGCGCGTAGAGGGTTGTGGGCCCGACGAAGCGGAACCCCTGGCCCTTCAGCAGCTTGCTCAGGGCCACTGTCCCAGGGGTCTGGGACGGCACATCCGCGAACGTGAGCGGGGGATGCTCCCGCGCCTCGGGTGCATGCTCCGAGATGAGGTCTGCCAGCCGTCGCCCGTCGTCGTGCAGGGCGAGCAGGGCCTGAGCGTTGTCGATGACCGCGGTGATCTTGGCGCGGTTGCGCACGATCCCCGCATCGGCCATGAGCCGCTCCACATCGTCCTCGTCGAACTCCGCCACGACGGCGGGCTCGAAGCCGGCGAACGCGGCACGGAACGCGGCGCGCTTGCGGAGGATGGTCAGCCAGGACAGGCCCGCCTGGAATCCCTCCAGACAGAGGCGCTCGAACAGAGCGCGCTCGTCCGGCGAGTCCGGCACCCGGCGTCCCCATTCGTCGTCGTGATAGGCCCGGTACAGCTCGTCGTTGGCCCCGAAGCAGCGCACTTTGTCCATGAGTTGATCTCCCTTCAGAGATTCGAGTGTGCCCCCACTCTGGGCCGCACACATGGCGATGTCCCGGACGGCTTCGCGGGCTGGGGATAAGTCACAGCGGGATCAGGCGCGCGCTCGTGGCCCGCTCACCGGTTCGGTGGCGGGCTGAGCCAAGTGGGCTGTGGTGCGCGGATCAGTCGAGGGCGACGGTGCCGTGCGGGGTGACGCGATAGAGGTAGCCGAGTGGGCTGCGCCACAGCACACAGCCTGGACTCTGCAGGTGGGCGAGCCAGTGGCCGGCGGTCTTGGCCCGGTGCACGCGCTTCCTCAGTGGCGCGAGGTTGCCTGTCCGGGTCTGTCCAGGTGGCCCGGAAGCCCGGTACGCCACGGTGTGGTCCTGCTCCAGGCCGCGGCTGGGCGTCTGGGAGTAGGGGAAGGCGTCGGTGGGGAAGATCTGGATCACCGCCTCGCGGAGCCTGTGGCTGGGGCGGTAGGGATCCTCGGCCGGAATCCCCGGCAGGTCGATGACTGGGCGGACCACAAGCTGCTTGTCGCCGAGGAGGAGGCGCAGCGTTTCCTGCGTGAGGACGCCGGCGCCTTCGACGCGGGCTGGGCCCTCCAGGCCGGCCAGAGCTGCGGCCGGGATGTGGACGAACACCTGAGTGACGGGACGGAGCTTCTCCAGCGGCGTGGTGATGGTTCCGCAGGTGTGCCCGGTGCAGCCCGCGGGGTATGGACGGTGGCGCTCCGCGTCGGGATCCTGGTCTGCGGTGGGACCTGGGGAGGCGCCGTCGATGAGGGCCGGCTGAGCGGCGGCCTGCTGCTGCAGCGCCAGCGCATAGGCGGGGTGGGCCAGAGCGCCCAGCGCCCGGGCTCGTAGCTCGGCCTTGGAGACGCCGGCGGCGGTCGGGTCCGCGGCCGGGAGGAGTGCGGCGATCTGCTCGATGGCGGCGTCGAGGTACTTGGCGTCCAGAACGTCGAGCTGGGCCGAGACCTGCATGGAGCCCTCGCGGTACGCGTAGATCGACACGTGCCGGGCCTCCAGGGTCCTGCGTTCTTCCTCGGCGGCGAGCTGGGGAGCGACGTCGATGATCAGCTTGTCGATCAGGTTCATCGACGCCGTCCAGCTGAGCCGGTGCTGCTGCTTCAACCAGCGCGTGGACAGGGTGTCGGCCACCTCCTGGGGGAGCGATTCGCAGCGACCGGCGGCCGCGGCGGCGCGGTGGGGATCTACCTGAAGCTGTTGGACGGCGGTCCACAGCGTGGGGTGCCGGTAGCGAAGGTTGAGGGCGCGGCCGGTCAGGCTGACGGCCTGGCGGGTGGTGCAGCCCAGAAGCCCGGCCAGTTCGAGGCCGAACCACTCCGAGATCAGTGGGCATCCCTCGCCGCCGACCTGGAGGTCCTGCTCGTAGAGGGCCTCGTGGACCGCATCTTCGGTGTCGAGGTGATAGCCCACGGCCAGCTGGGAGACCAGCCGTAGCTCGTCGGCTTCGGCTCGTCGTTTCGTGATCCGATTGGCGCGCAGCTGGTCTGCGAGGTGCTGCGCCTCCGTTGTCTCCATGCCCTTGACGATAGAAAGGACCTCTGACAATTTCGGCCTCCAGGATCGCTCCGGCCAACATTTTCTTTCACGACTTTCTAGAGCGCCGAGCTGGGCGGAGCCGGATGCGCTCACCGCGGGTGGTCGCCCAGGGTTGAGGCTGTATAGACTCAGTCGAGGCCCTCCGGGGCCGTTCCCCGGTTGGTCTTTCGGTAGGGCCCGCCTGACTTTGAATCAGGATTAGCGCAGCAGGTTCGACTCCTGCCCGGGGAGCCGGTTTGACTAGGACTGATGCTTGCCACTCGCAGAATCGTGCAACATCCCTATCACGGTGGCCGGTCGAGCGCTGAGTTCGATGATGCGGTGGGAGAGGAACCTTGCTTCTGCCTGGTCGTGGGTGACGAGCAGGATCGTCCAGCCGTGTCGCGTGGCTGCGTCTCTGAGCCAGGTGTTGAGGTCGGAGCGGGTGAGGGCGTCGAGGGCGCTGAAGGGCTCGTCGAGCAGCAGGATCGGGCGATGTTGGGCGACGGTGCGCAGCAGGGCGGTGCGTTGTCGCATGCCCCCGGACAGTTGGCTGGGGAAGTGGTCGCCGAAGCCGTCGAGGCCGAACTCGGGGAGCATGGCGCGGACCAGGGCCCTGCTCGCCGCCCGATTCCGCCGGGCTACGTCGAGGCCGAGCGCGGCGTTGTCGATGACGGTGCGCCATTCGAAGAGGTTGTCGTCCTGGGCGTGGTAGGCGAAGGGGTGCTTCGGGGTGCCCGGGCGGAGGGTCACTTGCCCTGAGGTGGGTTGCTCGAGTCCGAGGAGCACGCGGAGCAGGGTGCTCTTGCCGCAGCCGCTGGGGCCGATGAGGGAGACCACGTCGGCCTCGTGGAGGTCGAAGCTGAGGGCGTCGAGCGTGGCGGTGCCGTCGGGGTAGTGGTGGCTGAGGTGCTGTACCTGGAGGATGGGGGCGTTCACCGGCGCCGTCCTGCGGGGTCGTGCCGGACTCGTCGTGCCCATGGGGCGACGAGTCGTTCGGCGAGCACGGCCAGAGCGAAGAGGGTGATGCTCACCGCGGCGGTGGTCGCGACCGCGGCCAGCACGAGGTCGGTTCGGAAGGCGTTCTTCTGGACTGCCATGTAGACCCCGAGGCCGGCGGTGGAGCCGGCGTATTCGGCGAAGATGGCGCCGACGACGGCGTAGGTGACGGCGATCCGCAGCGAGGTGAAGAACGCCGGCAGCGCCTGGGGCAGTCGCAGGTAGCGGAATTGCTGCCAGCGGGTGGCTCCCATGCTCGCGAGGAGTTCTGCCTTGCCGGAGGGTGTGGCGCGGAAGGCCTCGATCAGCCCCAGGAGCATGGGGAAGAAGGTGACGAGCACCACGAGCAGTATCTTCGGCAGCAGGCCGAACCCGAACCACAGGATCATCAGGGGCGCGATCGCGATGATCGGGATGGTTTGGGACGCTACCAGGAGCGGTGTGATCGCCCGGCGCAGGGTGTCGTTGAAGTCGACGGTGATGGCGACCGCCCAGCTGAAGGCGAGCGAGCAGGTGAACCCGGCCAGGGTCACGATGAGGGTGGCCCAGGTGTGCTCAGCGAGCTGGGGAGCGTGGATGAGCGCCTGCTCGGCGATGCGGCTCGGTGGCGGCAGGATCGACGGCCGGGGCTGGAACACCGCGACCGCGAGCTCCCACAGCGTCAGCAGGACGGCCAGGCTCACCGCCACCGGCCACACCGCCCGGAGGCGCTCGCCTCGCCGGCTGTGTCGCGGAGGTGGCCGTCGCGGGCGGGCGGCTGTGTCAGCCGACGAGGTCATCGGTGAAGTAACCGGCCCAGTCCGGTTCGGTGGTCAGCGGCCGGCCGTCGGGACCGTCGAGGAGGCCGTTGTCCACGAGGAGGCGCCCGTAGCGCTGCCACGTGTCTTCTGTCTGGGTGCCCACCAGTCCCGCGTCGTCGGTGAGGTATTCGTCGGACAGCATCCGCTGGCTTTCGATGACGAGATCGGTGTCGGTGAAGAAGCCCGGGTTGGCGTCGATGAGGATCTGGGCGGCCTCGTCGGGGCTTTCGGCGGCGAACTCGTAGCCGCGGACCAGGGCGGTCACGAACGCGCGTGCCTGGTCCGGGTGTTCCGAGATCCAGTCCGGGCTTCCCGACACGATGACGTTGTAGGTGTCGGGGAAGCCGTAGTCGGTGTAGTGGAAGTAGCGCAGCGGGTAGCCGCGGTGCTCCGCCTCGATGCCCTCCCAGGCGAGGAAGGGGACCGTGAAGTCCGCGCGGTCTGCGTAGAGGGCCTCGTACGCGGACGTTCCCAGGGTGACCGTCTCGAAGTCCCCGGCGCCGCCGTCGGCCTGAATGACCCGCTGCATCATGAGTTCCTCGGCAGGTTCACCGAATCCGGCGTAGGTGCGTCCGTCGAGGTCGGCCGGGCGGGCGATGCCGCCGTCGGCTTTGACCGCGATTGCGGTGGCCCACTTCTGCAGCACGGCCATGACGGAGACGATCTCGGCGCCGGCGGCCTTCGCGACGGTGAAGTTGCTCTGGAAGCTGACCCCGAACTCAGCCTGGCCGGCGTCGATCAACTGGTCGGGTAGCGACTGGTTGAACGGCAGGAGTTCCACCTCGATCCCGGCCTCGTCGAAGTAGCCGCGCTCGAGTGCCACGTACAGGCCGGTGTGGTTGGTGTTGGGGGTCCAGTCGAGGGCGAAGCGCACGACGGTGGTGTCGTCGGGGATCGCGGCGCCGGCGTCGGGCCCGCATCCGGTGACGCCCAGGGTGACGGCGGCGAGTGTGGCGAGGGCGGCGATGAGCCGCCGCCACGGCCCGGATTTCGTGGCGCGTCGGGGGATGGTGGGGAGCGTAAACGTGGTCACAGGACAGTTCCTCCGTCAGAATTACCTGAATCAGGTTCGCGGGTGTGTTCTCAGCCCCTCGTCTGGGGGCACCCCGTGTCGCGGGCCAGTCTAGGGGATCCTCGGCCGCACGCTCGACCGGCTCCCGCAAGGTGGACCGAGTCCTCAGGCCGAGACCCTGGAGGCCGTATCGCCTGAACATCTCGCCCCTGCGCAGGCCGACTGCACGAAGTGGCAGCCGGGCCCGGCATAGACCTGCACGGCCTGCCCGTCGATGTCGTTCTCGGCGGCCTGTGCAATCGGGACAGCACCGCGGACGCTTCGAACCACGTCAGCAACTCCTCGGCCGGACGTCGGGTGCCGGCCTCGATGTCGGCGTTGCGCGCATCAGAACGGTGCCCTCCTCCACCCAGGCCAGCGTGTGCGCCAGCGTGTGGGTCATCCCGCGACCACGCGGTTGTGGAGGGTTCCGATGCCCTCGATGGTCCCGTCGCAGCACTCGATGGCATGGATCGACGGCCTGGACTGGTCGCGGAGCGCCGCAGCCCTGACCCCCTGACGTACCCGGTTCATGCAACAGGTCCGGTGTCGGCCCCTCCACCGGCGCCCGTGGGGTGTGCGTAGTGTGGACTGGTGGCTGTGGACCCCGAGGCCCGCGCGGAACTGGAATGGATGCGGGAGGACTTCGACCGCTTGATAGCGGGCGCCGCCGACGCGCGGCTGGACGCACGCACCATTGGCACGAGGTGGACCAACCGGGAGATGCTGTTCCACCTGTGGTTCGGTCAGCGAATCGCCAGGGTGTTCATCCCGTTGATCGGTGGCTTCTCGCGCCTGCCGCCTGGCGCATCGCGAGCATGGGCCAGGCTCCTGGCCGCCGCCGGCCGGCCTTACGGGTGGATCAACTATGCGGCAAGCGCCGCGGGTGGGCGTGTGGTGCCACTCAGGCTGATCCAAGGGTGGATGCGCCGCGACACCTCCTGGTTGATCGGCTGGGCGGACGGGGCCACGCCGGCGGAGCTCGGGCGGGGGATGAGCGTGCCGGAGAACTGGGATCCGTACTTCCAGCCGTGGATGAACCGAGCCGACGTGCTCAGGTGGGCTCCTCGGCACTACCGGCATCACCGGGCCCAACTCACACTGGAGCTGCGCTGAGGCCCGTCGATCTGACGGTCGCACAGGTCGAGCATGGAGCGCGGAGGGGGCGTCAGTGGGTAACTTTGCAGTCGCCGCGTCGCCGCGGCCCACGCATTCAGTCGAAAGGACTCCACCCTCATGAAGATCGGTGTCATCGGAACCGGCCAGTTCGCCCGGAGTTTCATCAGCCTCTGGCAGTTGCACCCAGCCGTCGAGGAGGTCTACGTCACCGACCTCGTTCCGGAGCGGGCCGCGCAGCACGTCGAGCAGTACGGCCTGGCCGGGAGTTTCGCGGACGTCGACGCCCTGTTGGCCTCCGAGGTCGACTCGGTGGCGATCATGACGCAGCGCTGGAGCCACGGTGAGCTGGCCCTCAAGGCGCTCGAGGCGGGCAAGAACGTCTACTCGGCGGTCCCGATGGCCATCAGCGCGGAGGAGATCGCCGCCATCGTCGCCAAGGTCGAGGAGACCGGGCTGATCTACATGATGGGGGAGACCAGCTACTACAACCCCGCCGTGATCTACGCGCGCAAGCGGATCGCCGACGGCGAGTTGGGCCGCGTCTTCTACTCCGAGGGCGATTACGTCCACGACATGGACAACGGATTCTCCGCCGCCTACCAGTTCAGCGGCGGGGAGGACTGGAAGTCGACCGCCAGCTACCCGCCCATGCTCTATCCGACCCACGCCATCGGCGGCGTGCTCGGGGCGCTGCCCACCTACGCCACCTCCGTGTCGTGCCTCGGCATCGTCGACACAGGGACCGACGGCATCTTCGACAAGTCCATCTCCCGCTGGGGCAACGACTTCTCCAACATGACCGCCCTGTTCGAGCTCGCCGACGGCGGCGCGATGCGCACCAACGAGTTCCGCCGGGTGGGCTACTGGAAGGGCCACGAGTCCCGGTTCCGCTTCTATGGCACCGAGGAGGTCTTCGAGCAGTCCGGCGACGGCGCGACCCTGAGCGTCAAGACCGAAGGCGAGGACTACGCCAAGGGCGCGACGCTCGACGTGAGCGACCTGCTCGCCACCGGGCCCGGCGAGCTGCCGGAGGGCTTCGGTGACGTGGATCCTGCGCTGATGCAGAGCTTCGCCTCCGGTAGCGCCAAGGTGCAGGACCGCGCGCGCCTGCCGCGCGAGTTCGACGGCGCCCACAACGGTCACGAGGGCAGCCACCACTACCTCGCCGACGACTTCGTCCGTGCCGTGACAACGGCCACCCAGCCCCCCGTCAACGCCTGGCGGGCGGCCCGGTTCACCCTGCCCGGGGTCGTCGCCTTCGAGTCCGCACGCCAGAACGGGGCGCGGCTCCCGATCCCGGACCACGGCGACGGCCCGGCCGATCCCGGCTGGGACTGACCCCGGTAGCAGGGTGGAGGCGAGCCACCCGCCGACGTGCTATCCGGCCTGCTGGGTCAGGTCACGGCACCTCCACCTCGAAGGCCCCGGCGTCGGGACCGGCGCCCTGCGGACGCGCGACGCCGCGCTGGTCCGTGGCGGGTGCCGCCCCCGCATCGCCCGCGTCGATGGCGGGGCTGCCGGGCAGCAGCGAGTGGGTGAGCGTCGGTCCGCCGTTGTCGGCGAGCGGCCCGAGGAGCGCGTCCGCGACGACGACGTCCGTGTCGGACGCCTCGCCGCACGATGCATCCCCGAGGACGTTGGCGCCGCCCGACTCCATTGTGAACGGACCGCCGTAGAAGATGACGCACTCGTCGCCCGTGTTCCCGGACACCAAGGAGCCCTGGATCGTGGCCCGGCCGTCCAGGGCGCCGAACGAGCCGAGGAACAGCCCGCCCGCGGTTCCCCCGGGTGAGCTGTTGCCGGTAACGGTCGAGGACGAGACAGTCAGGGCGCCGTCGGTGTGGAACACCCCGCCCCCGTGCCAGCCCGTCGACGCGTTGCCGCTGATCGTGCTGTTGACGATCGTCGTGTCGCCGAGCGACCGGATGCCGCCGCCGACGTCGTTGGCGGAGTTGCCGCTGACGGTCGAGCGCTCGATGGTGATGGTGGAGTTGAAGAACCCGTACACCCCGCCCCCGGCGCCGCCGGTCACGGAGTTGTCTCGCACCGTGCTGTCGCGCAGCACGAGCGTGGCGCCTTCGCCGGTGTAGATCCCGGCCCCGCCCTTCCAGAAGTCGATGCCACCGGTGGTGACCTCGCTGTCAGCGACCACGACGTGGTCGAGCGTCAGGTTCCCATTGTTGAGCACGCCGCCGGCGAGGTCGAAGCCGTAGCCGTCGCGCAGCGTGAGCCCGGTGACCGTGGCCGTCACGCCTGCGTTGACGACGAGCGCCCGCCTGGAGCCCTGGCCGCTGACGGTCAACCCCGGCGCCGCCGACGCGTCGATGGTGACGTCCTTGCCCAGTTTGAGCTCGGAGCCGCTGAGGATGGTCGCCCCGGCCAGGTCCTCGGAGAAGGTGACCGTCCCGCCGGCGCACACCGCGCCCAGCGCGGAGCGCAGGGACCCCGGACCGGTGTCCGCGTCCGTGGTGACCTCCATGGCCGAGGAGCAGGTCAGGCGCAGGTCGTCGGCCAGAAGGAACTGGCCGCGCTTGGTCTGCGCGCTGAGGGTGATCGCGCGAACGTCTGCGAGGTCGAGCGTGGCGCCGTCGTCGTTGATGAACGAGCTGAACGGAACCGTCATCGTGCGCCATCCCGCGACGTCGTCGCGGAAGGTCGAGGTGAACGTCACCGGACGGGCCACGGGCTGGTAGACGCGCACGTAGTCGATCTTCAGGGTCTGGGGAAACACCGTGTTCGCGCCCACCGACCCACCGAAGTTGCCACCGACGGCGGTGTTCATGATGAGGAAGAAGGGGTGATCGAAGACCCACTGGTTCGGGTCCACGTCGGCGGGAGCGGCGTCGTGGAACTCGATGCCGTCTACCGTCCAGGTGATCTCACCGGGGGCCCACTCGACTGCGAACGTGTGGAAGTCGTCGGCGACGGGGACGTCGAAGTCGTACGTGCCACCGTAGGACTGTCCGCCCGAGTAGCCAGGGCCGTGAATGGTGCCGAACACCGTGTTCGGGTTGCGGCCCACGTTCTCCATGATGTCGATCTCGCCCGACGCCGGCCACGGGTTGCGGTTGATGTCGCTGCCCAGTGCCCACACCGCGGGCCACAGGCCCGAACCGGACGGGACCTGCGCGCGGGACTCGATGCGCCCGTACTGGAACTCGGCCTTGTCCTGAGTCACCAGGCGGGCGGAGGTGTACTGGCAGGGGCCGTAGTAGCACTGCTGCGCCGTCTCGGGGTCGGTCTCCCGGGTCGTGATGACGAGGTTGCCCTCGCCGTCGGTGGCCACGTTGTCGGTGCTGTCGGTGTAGTACTGCAGCTCGTCGTTGCCCCAGCCAGGCTTGCCGATGATCGTGCCGTCGCCGATCTCGTGGGTCCAGATGTCGGCGTTCGGCGCAGTGCCGGCGGGCGTGTTGAACTCGTCGGCCCAGGCGAGCTCCCAGGTCGCAGGATCCGCGTCGCCCTCCTGCGTGGCATTGTTCTCGATGCCGACGCTCACCTTCTTACCGCTGCCGGTGCCGTGGTAGAGGAACTCGAGCCCGGCCGAGCTGCTCCAGTCCTGGGGCGCTGGGAACTCGCGGCGCACCGCGGTGTAGCCCGAGGTGGGGAGCGAGGCCTCGAGCACGTTTTCGTACGCGTCCTGGGCAGGCACGGCGAGCGGGTCGCCGGCGGCGATCTCACGGGTGTCGACCGTGGTGCGCTTGGTGGCCTCCCAGAAGTACGCTCCGGCCTCGAATCCGTCGACGAGGCTCGGGTCGTAGCTCTCGTCGTCGAGCATGAGAAGGCGGGTCAGCGGGGGCCGTCCCATCGCGGCGCCCTGAGGGTTGCTCAGCTCGAGGACGACTCCACGCTCGCCCTGGTAGGCGTCGTCGTCGATCGTCTCGACGGCGATCGTCGCGCGGGTCTGGTTGGGTTCGAAGGTGACCGTGCCGGAGCTGGGCACGTAGTCGCGCTCGGGTGTCGCGGTGCCGGTGGTGGTGGACCAGTCGACGGTCACCGGATCGGCCGAGGGCTTGCTCAGCTTCACCTCGACCGTCGCGGTCGATCCTTCCACCACCTGCGTGTCGGCCACGGAGAACCCGACGGTGAGCGGCCGCTCCGGCGCGACCCCGTAGAGCGTGAAGTCGTCGAGGTAGTAGGACTGGGTGCCGCTCGTCGCGAGCGTCCCGAACGCCCAGCCATGGACCTCGGTGAGGCCGAAGCCGTCGTTGGGGGCGCCGTTGCCGATCTCCTTGCGCGTCATGTCGGCGAACGGCAGCTGGATCGTCTTCCAGCCGGAGAAGTCGTCGACGAAGGCCGCGCTGAACCGTTCCGCGGTGTCGGTGGTGGACCCGGGGGTGGTGTTGTCGATGACGTCGATGAACAGGTTGGTGCCGGTGTTCTGGCCGTAAAGCTCGAACTGCAGGCCCTCGAAGGCGCTCCAGTCCTGGGAGACCCACTCGGCCCCGGTCTCGTCCTCGAAGCCGTGGATGATCACGCCGAAGGAGTTGACGGTGAAGTCGCCCTTCAGCACGTGGTTGCCCTCAGCGGACCCCGGTTCACGCTCCGGTGCAGACGTGGTGCGCTCGAAGGTCGTCGTGCTGTTCGGATCGGTGGCGACGAAGAAGCCGAGCGGCACGCCGCCGGAGGTGGAGGCGCCGGTCACCAGGGGAGCTTCGAAGTCGTCGACGACAGGAAGCTCATTGGCGATGGCGGAGGGAGCGGTGAGGAACGAGAGCAGCAGGGCGGTCGCCAGGACGGCGCCACCTGCTCTCGGGACGGAAGGGGACCCCGGTCCGGACATGCGGTGGCCTTTCGTGTGGGGGCTCCACGGGCATCGTCGCCCGTAGAGAGCGCTCCCAGAGAGCGCTCTCTCAGTGAACCAAAGAACTTCCGCCGAGGCAAGGGGGTCAGGCGGATTCGCGCGCGACCAGCGTGACCGGGAGGACGAGCCTGTCCAGTCCGTGCAGATCCGGGAGTCCGGGCTCAGGCGGGGCAAGCCGATCCGGGCGTACGGCTCCCAGAAGCATCCGCGCCATCGCGCGACCCTGCAGCACCGTGTCCTGACGCACCGTGCTGAGCGGCGGCTCCGCGGCGGCCGCCAGGGGGATGTCGTCGAAACCGACCACCGCCACATCGTCCGGCACCCGTCGACCGGCGCGGCGAAGGGCGCGCAGGGCGCCCAGCGCCATGAGATCGGATGCGGCGACGATCCCGTCGATCTCCGGGGAGCGGCTCAGCAGGCGCTCGGTGGCCAGCTCGCCGCTCGGCTGCGTGAAGTCCCCGTGCTCGACCAGGTTCGGGTCGAAGAGTGCCCCGAGGGCCTCGGTGAAGCCCCGTAGGCGGTCGATGCCGGCGGACATGTCGGCGGGTCCTGCCACCGTGGCGATCCTCCGGCATCCCCTCGCCATGAGGTGTTCGGCGGCGATCCGCCCACCACCGACGTTGTCGTTGTCGACGTAGGGCACGCCCGCGGAGTCATCGATAGGGCGCCCGCCGATCACGAGCGGCATCCCCGCGTCGAGCATCGCGCGGGGGATGGGGTTGTAGGTGGCGTGCTCCGAGATGAGCAACACCCCGTCGAGCGGTGCGCTGCGCAGGTAGCGTTCGATGCGGTCCAGATCGGGGTAGGACTGCGCCATCAGCAGGGTCAACTGGACGTCGGCGTCCAGCAGTTCCTGGCTCACCCCGCGAACGATGGCGGAGAAGAACGGGTCGCCGAACACCCGAGGGTCCGGCTCGGCGGCGACCAGGGCGACGGCGTCGGTGCGGCTGGTGGCGAGCGTCCGGGCCGCGTGATTCGGGACGTACCGCATGTCCGCGATCGTCCGCTTCACGCGCTCACGCAGCTCCGGATCCACCGTCGAGACCTCGTTGACGACGCGCGACACGGTTGCCCTGGAAACCCCGGCGGCGGCTGCGACCTGCTCGAGATTGGGGCGTCGTGGGGTGCGGGCCGATGATGCCACGACGTCTCCTCGCTACTGCCTTCCGCCGCGGCTGCGGCCTGACGCGATGCTACTCGGAGGGCTGCGCCGGAGCGGACGCGCCCGCACCCGAAGGAACCGTGCCACAGATGCTCGTCAGCTGGGCCTGATCTCCAGCCCGGAGGTGGATGCGATGACCACGGGGGATCTGGCCGACTCACCCTGACAGCGGCTGGACACGCAGGGGGGCGACCGTGACCTCACGGATGAGCGGGAGGTCGCCGTCCGGATTGAGCAGGCGTAGCGGCTGGTCCTTCGTGATCAGGGTCACCGGGATGGCGCGCTCGAGGACGTTGTCCCAGGAATATGTGTAGCGGCAATGGGCGCGGCCCACTCGTCGGTGCCCCTCCCACACCTCGATGCGCCGGTCCACCACCTGGGGGTTGTAGTCGTGGTCGCCTCGGAGCTCCGCGTTGGCGTAGGTCACCATGACGACGAACTCGCCCGCGGAGGACAGGGCCCCGGCGCGGGCGATGGAGCCCCCGTCGTGCCAGGGCAGCCGGATCACGGCGGCGTCGCCCTCGACGGCGCGCGTCACGAGCAGCGACGTCACCAGGGATGTTCCGGCGGGGCAGCTGAGCTCGATCTCGTTGACGCCCTGCACCAGGAACACCCTCGCAGTGCCCACATCGGCCCCCGCCGCGACCTCGAGGTTTCCGGCGTCCTGGCCATTGACCCTCACCGCAACACTCGCGCCCCCGTCACCCACCACCGCGACCGCAAGATCGTGGTAGCCCGACTCCCAAGCCGATGCGTACACGTCGGCGCGCCCGGCCCCAGCCAGCCTGGCCCCGCCGTCGCCCAGCGTCGTCCAGTCCAGACGGGCGCCGTCGAACAGCCTGAACGTGCTGGCCGGGTAGGTGGCGGGATCACCATCGGTGGCGTCCATGAGCACGAACCGGTCCAGGGTGACCTCGGCCCCCGGGAGCAGCGAGACCCCGTCGACGCTCGTCCGCAGCGACAACTCGCGCCGACCCGCGGCCAGCGGCACCGTCGCCTCCGCGCTCCCGCGGTACTTCCCCCGCGACCGTTCGTTGAGCGCGAGACTCGCCGGATGGTCGACGAAGACCGCGAACCCGCCGTCGACGAACAGCGCGTGACGCCCAGGCTCGCCTGCTGCGCTGCCGATCGCCTGAAAGCGGTACGTCCCGTCGCGGGGCACCTCCACCGTCCACGCGGCCGACGAGGAGACCTCCCGGAACGACGACACGTCCGCCCCACCCGCGGCCAGGAACTGCCAGCCCTCCTCGGCCTTCGGGTCGTACCGCGACACCTCGGCCCCCGTGAGGACCGTGTCCTCCGCCTCCACCGTCGCGCACCACGGATCAACGGCCGACGCCCCGGCCACGGCGGGGGTGATCAGCGCCTGGTAGGCGCAGAACCGGTCGTAGGGCGCGACGGGGAGGCTGAGCCCACCGTCGGCCAACGGCACCGCGCGCACCGACGACACCACCCGCGGCGCGGCGTGCAGTCCGTCGACGCCGGTCAACGCCGCCTCCCGGACCTCGATGTCCACCCGAGCCCCGAACAGTGCCGGGTCCAGCCCCGCCACCTCCAGCAGCACGTCGCTGTCCGTCCCGCCGAACAACACGGTGGCGCGGCGGTTGGCGTCGTCGACGGCGGCGATCCCCTGGAGGGTGTCCGGCACGTCGGGCCGCGGCGGCGTGACCGCCACCGTCGTCGCGCCCTCCAGGTCGCCGTACCACTTGAGCATCCACCAGCCACCGTTGGCACCGTGCGCGCGGGCGGTGTTGTCCGACAGGTTGCCCGCGTAGTTCCAGTAGGCCATCTGGGCGTCCACCTTGGTGTCCTCGAACATGGCCAGCCACTGGATCAGCTGCCCGGGGACGGCCATGTCTCGGAGCATGCCGTACTCGGTGATGTTGACGTCGATGGGCGCGATGCCCCGCTCGGCCTCCATCGCGCGATACTCGCGCAGGTGCCCCCTGTAGGTGCCGAGGTTGTCGATGCCCAGCTCGTGCCAGATGAAGACGTCCGGGCGGCAGTCGTGGACGACGGCGAACTCGAGGAAGTCGGCTGTGCGCTCGGGCTGCCATTGCATGTCGCCAGGCCCGCCGATCCTTGGCGCGCCCAAGCCGTGGCGCGCCCAGACGCGCCGGATCACGCCCACGACTGCGAGCCAGTCGGCGAGGAACTGCTCGCGATGCACGGGCCACTCGGGGTACCAGTTGCCGCCGTCGGGCTCGTTGAAGGGGATCAGCACGTAGTCGCGGGGCCGGGCCGAGCGGGTGGCGACGGCCTCGGTGATCCGTTCCACCACGTCGAGGAACGCCCAGGTGCCGTCCGGGCCGTCACCGGGCCTCCGGCCGCCGTGATACGGCCAGTCCGGGTAGTGGTCCTGGATGTAGATGTACATGTCGCGGCCGTGCTTGGCGAAGAAACCCCCCTCGACGGCGAGCGCGTCTCCGCTGGGGTGCTGCGTCCCGAACGGTGCCTTCTGACTCGTGTTGGTGAGGTGGGCGCCGTTGAGCAGCGCTGCCGTGGGGACGCCGTCGTCGCCCAACCCGTACAGCGTGCCGGAGGCGCCGCCGCGGAACGGGCCGACGGGGGAGGAGAAGTCCACGACGAGTCGGTCAGTGGTCACGGGCGGGCCTTCCGGTGCGGGGCGCGGCGGTGCTGGCGCGCAGGACGAGGTCTGGGGTGAGCGTGATGCGGGATGGTCCGACCGCGCGGTCGCGGAGGAGCTGCCAGCCTCGGCGGCCCAGCTCGGCGAAGTCCTGGGCGACGGTGGTGAGCGCCGGGTCCCACAGCTGTGCGAGTGGATGGTCGTCGAACCCCGCGACACTCACGTCACGCGGGACGCATACGCCCAGGTCTCGGAGGCCGGCGATCAGTCCCATGGCCACCTCGTCGTTTCCGCAGAACACTGCCGTCACGTCGTCGCGCCGAGCGAGCGCGGCTCCGAGAGGGCGGGCCTCGGCCGGGTCCCAGCCCGCCTCGATGATGACGGGCACCTGCCTGCCCGCCGCGTGCAACGCCCGGCGCCAGCCCGCGGTGCGGCCGCCCTCGCCCCCGGGGGAGGGGACGCGTACGTGGTGCACCGTCGGATGTCCAAGTGAGAGCAGGTGTGACGTGAGCGCGAAGGCGCCGGCGTCCTCGTCGATGACGATCTGCGCCCTTCCGTCGAAGCGGCCCCCCGCGAGCGCTACGGCCGCCACCCCGGAGGGCAGGCGATTGAGTGCCGCAACGCCCGCCGGGTCGAACGCCAGCACGATCACCCCGGCCACGGGCTGAGACAGGGCCAAACCGACGGCGGCGTCGAGCTGCGCCTCCCCGGCCCCGTCCAGCGCGGTGATGGTGACGAGGTGGCCGTCGGCCCGCGCGGCCTCCTCGATCCCGCGGAGGGTCTCGGCGTAGCCGTAGCGCGACGTGTTGCCCGCCAGCACCGCGACGACGCCGGGCGCCCGCCCACCCAGCGCCCGGGCGGCGGGATTCGGCGTGAAGTCCAGCTCTGCGACGGCGGCGGCGATGCGGGCGCGCTTGTCGTCGCTGACCCGCGCGGCGCCGGTGAGATACCGCGACACCGTCGGCACCGAGACCCCGGCCAGGGCGGCCACGTCCCTGATGGTGGCGGGCGGCGCCGGCGTCTCACCCACGGCGCTCCGAGGGCGTGAGTCGAATCAGGCGGGCGCTGGTGGTCAGGGCGGTCTCGGCGTGCAGCAGGCCGGTCGCGGCGTCCCAGCGGAGGTCCCAGCCGCCCGCGGCCTGCGGGAACACGGCGGTCACCGTCGCCTCCCGGCCCACGAGGCGGGGGACCGGCAGCGCCACGCCCTCGGCCTCGCCCCGCTTCCACAGCGCGACGAGGGCGTCGTCGCCGGTGCGGAGTCCGACGGCGACCCAGGTGTCCGCCCACGCAGGCAGTCCGAGCGGCCAGAAGGGGAGGGCGTGCGGGAGTTCGGCGCGCAGCCCTCTGGCTGCGGCGACCCCCTCGCGGACGAGGCCGAGCTCAGGCTCCGTCATGGTGTTGAGGTACCCGGAGAGGTAGATGCGGCCGACCAGCCCCGTGACCAGGCAGAACGCGATCTCCTCGGGGTCCATGCCGGGCTGCGGGTAGGCCCAGCTGGCGGCCTGTTCGGGGAGCATCTGCAGCGGCGCCGACGCGGCGATCGGCGGGTAGAGCCGGAAGTCCTGCTGGTCCGAGGTGGACTGCAGCTGCAGGCGGCTCAGCATGGCGAAGTCCGCGCGCATGCCGCCGGAGCCGCAGTTCTCCAGGATGAGCCCGGGGTGACGGTCGAGGACGCCGTCGAGCCAGGCCAGCACGGCGCGCGAATGCTCCAGCAGCCCATGTCCGACGCTCGGGGCCGCGTGATCCGTGCCCGAGCCGGGGTTGATGTTGTAGTCCAGCTTGAAGAAGCCCACCCCGAAGTCGCGCACGAGCCTGTCGACGACGTCGTCGAGGTGCGCGCGGGCGGCGGGGTGGCGCAGATCCAGGTGGTAGCGGTCCTGCTCGACGATCCGCTGGCCGTGCCGCTGCAGGAACGCCCCCGCGGGAAGCCGGTCCGCCATGGGGCTGCGCACGCCGATCACCTCGGGCTCGAGCCAGAGGCCGGGCGTCATGCCGTGGCCCCGGATCCGGCCGAGCACCTCGTCGAGCCCTCCCGGGAAGCGGCTGGTCGACGGCAGCCACTCGCCGACGCTGTCCCACCAGTGTCCGGAGTCGTCGTACCAGCCGGCGTCGACGCAGAACACCTCCGCGCCTACTTCGGCCGCCGCGTCGATGAGGGGGAGCAACTTCGCGCTGGTGGGATCGCCGTTCAGCGTGTTCATGTAGTCGTTGAAGCACACGGGGAGCAGCTCGTTGTCCGGGTGCGGGCGGCGCGCGGCGCGTCGGTAGCGGGTCATCGCGGCGGCGGCGTCGTCGAGGGAGGCGCCGAGGGCGACGGCGGACGCGACGGTGGTGAACGACTCTCCCGGGGCCAGGACGAGCGTCCAGGCGTGGTCCAGGTCCGTGGGGCCCGACAGGGCCACGGAGAAGTCCTCGTGCTCCTCACCCACCTCGATCCGCCAAGGCCCGTTGTGTTCCACCTGCCACAGCCAGGCCGCGCCCTCGGAGTCCGAGGTCGCGGAGGCGACCGGGGCGTGCTCGCCGCTGGACCAGGTGCCGCGGGAGACGAGTGTCGCGGTGCCCCTCGGCCGCACCCCGGTGAGCTGGGCGGCGATCGCCGGGAACAGGTCCGGACGGAAGGACCGGGCGCTCCACCGCGACTCGGCCAGCCAGTCGCTGGCCGCGCTGTGGAACTCCCAGGCCCCCGCGTCGCGCACGCCGAGCGGCGCGGCCCAGGAGGAGACGGACCGCAGGCAGACCGGTACTTCCCCGGTGGCCGTCACGGTGACCTCTGAGGAGAACGCGGCCACGCCGTCGGGGGAGGCCAGGAGCACGTCGGCCTGGATACCGGGGGTGGCGAGGGTGAGGCGGAGGCGGTGCCACGCACCCTCCGTTGACGTTTCGTGCCGGACGTAGCGGAGGTGTTCCCCGAGAGCGGTCATCCCGACGCGGGTGCTGGCCAGCGCGTGCCCGGAGCCGGCGGTGAGGATCTGAACGAGGCCGACGGGTTCGGCGGAGCTGACCTCCACCCCGTCGGCCCTCGCCGTGGTCAGTGCCACTGGCCCATCTGGACTCGTGGAGAAGGTCAGCGTGAGCCCTGCGTGCCCCCAGGCCAGATCGGTCACGGTCACTCCCTCGTCGCGCGGTCGCGGCCAGTCAAACACAGTCTGATAACGTTTTCAAGCGACCTTCATCGCGGAAACGCTCCCCCAGTGCGGGTGTCCCCGCTCAGACCCGAGCGAGGACACCGTCACTGGGGGAGAGATTCCGCGCTCCGGCCCCTTCGGTGGTCACCCGAGAGGCGTACAGCGCGCAGGGGCAGGGGCGGGGCTGGTATTTTGACCGGGTGAGCCCCCGGCGGAGCTCGCGGTCGGCGACCGAAGGAGAAACACCCGTGTCCACCACTGACAGCGACCTAGCGCCCGTCGCGGCAGTCGTCGTTCTCGCCGCCGGCGGCGGGACCCGCATGAAGTCGGCCAAGTCGAAGCTCCTCCACGAGGTGGCCGGGAAACCGATGCTCAGCTTCGCCGTCTCCGCGGCTGCCGCGCTGAACCCGGCGCACCTCGTCGTCGTGGTGGGTCACCTCCGTGAGCAGGTCTCAGACCACCTCGAGAAGCTGTCCGAGGCTGTTACCACCGCGGTCCAGGACGACCAGCTGGGCACCGGCCACGCCGTCGCGTGCGGACTGGCTGACCTCGGCGAGTTCGAGGGCGACGTGGTGGTCACCTACGCCGACGTGCCCATGCTCACCGGAGACACCCTCCGCCAGCTGGTGGCCGTGCACCGCGCCCACCACCACTCGGTCACCGTGCTGACGGCGCGCGTCGAGGACCCCACCGGCTACGGCCGCATCATTCGCGACGGCGACGCCGTGACCGGGATCGTCGAGCACAAGGACGCCAGCGACGAGCAGCGCGCCATCGACGAGATCAACTCCGGTATCTACGTCTTCGACGCCGCCACTCTCCGCGAGGGACTGGCCTCCCTGACCACGGACAACGCACAGGGCGAGCAGTACCTCACCGACGTGCTCACCTTCGCCCACCAGCGCGCCCAGCGCGTGGGCGCGCATCTGATCGACGATGTGTGGCAGACCGAGGGCGTCAACGACCGGGTGCAGCTGGCCCGGATCAACCTGGAGATGAACCGCCGCATCCGGGACGCCTGGATGCTGGCCGGCGTCACCATGGTGGACCCGTCGAGCACCTGGATCGACGTGGACGTGGACCTCGCTCGCGACGTGCTCCTCATGCCCGGCGTCATCCTCCAGGGCGCCACGACGGTGGGGGAGGGTGCCATCATCGGCCCGGACACCACGCTCATGGACGTGGAGGTCGGCCCTGGCGCCGAGGTGATCCGCACGCACGGCTCATTCGCGGTGATCGGTGAGAACGCCACCGTCGGCCCGTTCGCCTATCTGAGGCCCGGCACGGAGCTGGGTAAGGGCGGCAAGATCGGCACGTTCGTCGAGACCAAGAACGCGGTGATCGGCGACGGTGCCAAGGTGCCCCACCTCACCTACGCCGGGGACGCGATCATCGACGAGGGCGTCAACATCGGCGCGGGCACGATCTTCGCCAACTACGACGGCGTCAACAAGTCCACGACGCATGTGGGCACGCGGGCGTTCGTCGGCTCGAACACGGTTCTCGTGGCGCCGGTCGACATCGGTCCCGGGGCCCTCGTGGGTGCCGGGTCGACGATCACCGATGATGTCCCGGCGGGGAGCCTCGCCCTGGCGCGGGGCCGGCAGCGCAACATCGACGGCTGGATGACCGAGCGTCGACCCGAGTCGAAGGCGGCGGCCGCAGCCGCCGAGCACGACGGCAGCGTCCACCCCGCTGTCCTGGAATCCCGCGAGAAGAAGAAGGCCTGATCGACGTGTCGCAGATCGCCAAGAACAACAAGCACCTCATGCTCTTCAGCGGGCGCGCCTTCCCCGAGCTGGCGCAGGAGGTGGCCGCCATCATGGACGAGCCGATCGTGCCCACGCGTGCGCTCACCTACGCCAACTCCGAGATCTACGTGCGCTTCGAGGAGTCCGTTCGCGGCTGCGACGCGTTCGTCATCCAGTCCCACACCGCCCCGGTCAACGAGTGGCTGATGGAGCAGCTCATCATGGTCGACGCGCTCAAGCGGGCCTCTGCCAAGCGGATCACGGTGGTGGCGCCCTTCTACCCGTACGCGCGCCAGGACAAGAAGCACCTCGGCCGCGAGCCCATCTCGGCCAGGCTGGTCGCGGACCTGTACAAGGCGGCGGGCGCAAACCGGATCATGTCGGTGGATCTTCACGCGGCCCAGATCCAGGGCTTCTTCGACGGTCCCGTCGACCACCTGTGGGGCCTCCCCGTCCTCTCGGAATACGTCAAGAAGAACTACGACGTGGGCAACATGTGCGTGGTGTCGCCCGATGCCGGCCGGGTGCGGCTGGCCGACATGTGGACCGACGTGCTCGGCACCCCGCTGGCCATCGTCCACAAGCGGCGCGACCACGACAAGGCCAACACCGTGGCCGTGCATGAAGTGGTGGGCGACGTCGCGGGCAAGGTGTGCATCCTGGTCGACGACATGATCGACACCGCGGGCACCATCGCTCAGGCGGCGCAGGCGCTGCACGACCGCGGCGCCTCCAAGGTGATCACCGCGGCCACGCACGGCATCTTCTCCGGGCCCGCAGTCGAGCGCCTCAACGCGGCCAACGTCTCCGAGATCATCGTCACCAACACGCTGCCCATCCGCACGGAGCAGCCGATCAACAACCTGACCGTCCTGTCCATCGCGCCATTGATCGCCAAGGCGATCGCCGCTGTCTTCCTCGATGGCTCCGTGACGTCGTTGTTCGGGGGAGTGTCCTAACCTTCGTCCAGACAATTCTGACTCCGCCGATCTCCACTAGGACTCTTAGTGGGGGTCGGCGGGTCTTTTGTAAGTACATGATTTAGAGTGTGTGCACGGGCCCAGGTGCCAGCCGGCCCGGAATGAAGACTCATCGTCGAGCACTGACGGACAGGGAGGCGCACATGACAACGATTCGGGACGCACAGAACCAGGTGGCGCTGCCGCCCCTCCGGCCGGGCGCGCACCAGCGCCGGCTGGACAACATCGCGATCGTGGCCACCTTCGGCGGCCTCCTGTTCGGCTACGACACAGGCGTGATCAACGGCGCGTTGGAGCCCATGAAGATCGAGCTGGGGCTCACGAGCTTCACCGAGGGCCTGGTCACCGCGACCCTGCTCGTCGGCGCGGCCATCGGCGCCCTCATCGGCGGCCGCATGAACGACCGGCTGGGCCGCAAGAGGACGCTGACCATGGTCGCCGTCGTGTTCTTCATCGGAACCCTCGGCTGCGTGTTCGCCCCCGGCCTGGCCGTGCTGCTGCCGGCCCGCTTCGTCCTGGGCGCCGCCGTCGGCGCTGCCTCGGTGACGGTGCCCGTCTACCTGGCCGAGCTCGCCCCGACGGAGAGGCGTGGTGCCCTCTCCGGCCGCAATGAGCTCGCCATCGTGCTGGGGCAGATGCTGGCCTTCGTCATCAACGCCGTGATCGCCAACGTGTGGGGCGATCACGAGGGCGTCTGGCGCTACATGCTTGCGATGTGCGCGATCCCCGCGGTGGCCCTGTTCATCGGCATGCTCAAGATGCCGGAGTCGCCCCGCTGGCTGATCTCCGGCGGACGGCACGCGGAGGCACTCGAGGTCCTCGAGCAGGTGCGTACCCCGGATCGGGCCCGCGCCGAGATCGACGAGGTCGAGGGACTGGCCCGGGTCGAGGCCCGCACCCAGCTCGGCGGGTGGCGCGACATGGGCGCCCCCTGGATCCGGCGGCTCGTGCTCACCGGCCTCGGTCTCGCCATCGCCCAGCAGCTGACCGGCATCAACTCGATCATGTACTACGGCACCGAGCTTCTGAAGGAGGCCGGCTTCTCCTCGGATGCCGCCATCGTCGCCAACATCGCCAACGGCGTGCTCGCCGTGGTCGGGTCGGCGCTGTGCCTCTTCCTCCTGGTGGACCGCGTCCCGCGGCGCACCATGATCGTCGGTGGGTTCGCGGCGACCACGCTCGTCCACGGACTCATCCTGGTGGCCGCGGCCACCATGCCGCAGGGCACCACGCGGGCCTGGGTGATCCTGACGCTCTGCGTCACCTTCGTGTTCTTCATGCAGCTGGCCCTCAACGTGCCGGTTTGGGTGTGCCTGTCCGAGATCTTCCCCCTGCGCATGCGCGGTTTCGGCATGGGCGTGTCCATCCTGGGCATGTGGCTGATGAACGCGGCCCTCACGTTCGCCTTCCCGATCATCGTGAGCGTGTCGGGGCTCCAGGGCGTCTTCGGCCTCTTCTTCGGGGTCGGCGTCGTCTGCTTCGTGCTGCTGTGGAAGTACCTCCCCAACACCAGCGGACGCTCGCTGGAAGAACTGGAGGGGTCGTTCCAGGCGGGCATCTTCCGCTGAGCGGTACAGGGGCTACAGGCTGGTGACGATCACGGCGACGTTGAGCGCCAACACGGCCGCCACCACGGCCCACGCGACAGCGGTCAGCCACACGGGGTTGCGGTACTCGCCCATGGTGCGTCGGCTGGCCGTCAGCGCCACCAGGGGCACCACCGCGAACCCGATGCCGAAGCTCAGGATCAGCTGGGACTGCACGAGCGCCTGCGTGGGCGGCAGGCCGGCCAGCAGGATGGCGACGGCGGGCACCAGCGTGATCAACCGGCGCACCGTCGGAGTGATCCGGGGCGAAACGAGGTCGCGGACCATGCCCGCGCCGGCATCGGTGCCGACGATGGCCGAGCCCACGCCGGAGAACAGGAGTCCGATGGCGAAGACTGTCGCGGCGACGGGGCCCACGAGCGCCGCGACCTCGCCGTGTGCGGCCTCGATGGAGTCGACCGTCGCGCCCCGCAGGGCGGCGGCGGCGAAGAGCAGCATCGACACGTTGACGAAGGCCGCGACCGTGAGCGCCACCGCCACGTCCACCCGCTGCACGCGCAACAGCCGCGGCACCGTCTCCTCGGATCCCGAGTGGCGGGTCCGAGCCAACTCTGAGTGCAGGTACACGGCGTGCGGCATCACCGTGGCGCCGAGCATCGCGGCGACAAGCTGCAGCGACTCGGCGCCGTCGAACCTCGGGACGAGACCGCCCACCACCTGGATCGGATCCGGTGGCAGCCACAACAGGCTGGACAGGAAGCCGATCGCGATGATCGCGAGGACTCCGGCGAGCAGCGCCTCGAAGAAGACCTCTCCGCGGGACCGAAGCCATTGCAGCACCAGGATGGACACCAGGCCGACGATCACGGCCCCGGCGGGGAGCGGCAGCCCGAAGAGCAGGTTGAGCGCGATGGCGCCGCCCACGACCTCGGCCACGTCCGTGGCGATGGCGACGGTGAGCGCCTGGGCCGCGTACAGCGCGCGCCACACCGGCCCGCCGCGACGCCTCAGCAGGGCGGACCGGACCAGGCCGCTGAGGCTCTCGCCGGTCACCACGCCCAGCTTTGCGGAGAGGTACTGCACCAGCATGGCCATCAGGCACGCCAGCACCAACGACCACACCAACAGGTAGCCGAAGGTGGCCCCTGCGGTGAGGTTGGCCGCCACGTTTCCGGGGTCGACGTAGGCCATCGCCGCGACGAACGCGGGGCCCAGCAGGGCGACGGTGCGGCGACCCATCATGCCCGGAGTCTAGGCAACCATGGGCCGATGGTGTGAACCTGCCATCAACGCCGCCCCCCGACGGAGGCTCCGGCCGTCGGCTGAAGCCGGATCAGGCCTTGGCAACCTGCTGGCGGTAGGCCTCGGCCTCCCAGGTCTCGATGAAACGACGCTCCTGCTCGTTGAGTGCCCGGACCCGGCCCAGCGCCGTCGCCGCGCGGCCGACGGTCAGGGCGTCGACGTAGACCTGCAGCGCGGTTGTGGCGGACTTCTCGGAGTCTCCCACCGCGACCACGCCCGCGCCCGGGACCACCGCGATCACGGGGTCCACGCCCCGAGCCTCGCGGAACGCGGCGAGCGCGGCAGGTACTGCGTCGGCGCCTCCCGCGACGAGCGGGAACGAGCCGGCGTAGACGATCTGGTCCGGGATCAGCGGACCCTCGACAAGGAATTGCGCGCCGGCCTCGGTTGCCGGGAAGGTGCGCGCGATGTCGCCGTCGTCGGTGGCCACGGCCACCGCGTCCAGCGCGGTGCGGAACGCCTCGGCGACGGCGTCCAGGTCCGCAGTGGACCGCGCGGCCGGCTCGTCGGCAGAGGCCGAAGCCACCGCCTCCTCGATCCTGGCGAGGATCCGGTAGCTCTCGGCGCGCACCTCGCCCGGGTTGTCGCCGGCGACGATGAGGCCGTGGTTCATGAGGAACGTGGCCTTGGGGGCGGGCAGGCCGGTGCGGGCGGAGAACTCGTCGCGGCGTGCCGCGATCTCGCGGGCCAGCGGGAGGCCGGGATCGACGTAGGCCACCCACAGCACGTCGTTGCCGAACAGTTCGGTGGTGAGCCGCTCGCCGTCGGCGTTGCAGGTGACGGCGTTGATGAGCAGCGGGTGCGTGTGGAACACGTAGGTGTCCGGGATCAGCGCGTGGAACAGGATCTCCACCGACGGGCGCCGGGGGCCGTCGTCGAGGCGGGCGAGCCCGGCGATGTGGTTGACCGGGTCACCCAGGGCGGGGTCCGGGTCCGGGGCGTCGAGGGAGTCGAGCAGCACCTGCAGGTCCAGTGGCACCAGGTCCTCGGCGGTGATGCCGGCCAGGGAGACGCCGCTGGGCTTGATCCACAACACACCGTCGGCCTTGGCCGACGAGTTGCCGCCACCCGCGCGGACGAAGCCGGGATTGGCGCCGAACTCGTTGGACAGCGACGTGATCTCGGCGAGTTCCTTCTCGGGGCGGGGGAGGTACCGGGTCACGGTGGAGGAGGCCATCACTGTCTTTCTGAGGTCGGAGAGGGTGCCGTCGAGGAGGCCGACGGCGCGGGCGGCCACCAGGCAGTTGCCGAGCGCGGTGGCCTCGACGGGGCCGGCCGAGACCGGCAGCCCGGTGCGGTCCGCGGTCCGCTGGCACAGCAGGCGGTTGAGGCTGCCGCCCCCCACCACGACGACGCGCCCGGGCGTGCGCGCGGTGATCGACGACAGCTCGCCGATCACATCGGCGTAGGCGTCGGCGAGTGACTCGATGAGCGCGCGGGTGAACACGGCCGGGTCGTCGAGCCGCTCGTCGCCGCCGGCCAGTGCCTTGACGCGGCCGACCATGTCCCCGGGTGGGAGCAGGCTGGGGTGGGTGGCGTCGAAGTGCGGGGCGTCGGTGACCGCGCGGGCGGCCTCCACGAGGTCGGGAACGGGCAGCTCGCGGCCCTCGGCCGCCCAGTGGCGCACCGCCTCGGACAGGATCCACAGCCCCATGACGTTCTTGAGGTAACGCACGGTGCCGTCCACGCCGCCCTCGTTGGTGAGATTCGCCTGCCGCGACTCCTCCGTGAGGATCGGCGCGTCGAGCTCCATGCCGACCAGCGACCAGGTGCCCGACGAGATGAACACGTCGTCGGCCCCCAGCGGAGCGCCGACGACGGCGGAGGCGGTGTCGTGCGAGCCCACCGCCACGAGCGGCACGCCGGCGGCCGGGCCGGTGACGATCTCGCCCACCACCGTGCCGGGCTCCACGACGTCGGCGAAGATGCGACGCGGGAAGCCGAGGCGGTCGATCAGGTCCCAGTCCCACTGGCCGGTGCGGGGATCCAGCAGTGCGGTGGTCGACGCGTTGGTGCGCTCCGCCACTTCCTTGCCGGTGAGCCAGTAGGCGAGCAGGTCCGGGAGGAGAAGGAAGCGTGTGGCGCGCTCCAGCCGGCCGGCGGCGAGGTCGTCGGCCAGCTGGTTGACCGTGTTGAACGGCACGTCCTGCAGCCCGACGCGCGAGTACAGCTCCGCCTCCCCGATCCGGGCCCGCACGAGCGTGCGGCCGCGCTCGGTGCGGGGATCGCGGTAGTTGAAGGGGAGTTCGAGCAGTCCGTCATCGCCGAGGAGGCCGTAGTCGACGGCCCAGCAGTCGATGCCGAGCGCGGCCACGCCGTGGGGGGCGGCCTCCATCGCGCGGCCGATGCCGGCCTGGATCTCGTCGAACAGGGCCACGACGTCGAGCCGGAGCCCGTCGTCGCTCTGGTGGGCGGCGGTGGAGAAGCGGTGCACCTCGTCGAGGCTGAACCGCCCCTCCGTGAGCGTGGCCAGCACCACCCGGCCGCTCGTCGCGCCGAGGTCGACGGCGATGACGGACTGCTGCGGCATCAGGCGTCCCAGCCCGCCTGCGCCCCGCCCACGCGCTCCTCAGCGATCTTCGCCAGGTAGCCGGAGTCCGCGAACGCCTTCATCGGGTCTGCCGCGAGCCCGCGGGCCTCGCGCCACTCGGCCAGCATCGGGCGAACGTCGGTGTAGAAGGCGTCCATCATGATGGCGTTGGCTCCGAGGACGTCGTTGGAGTCCTGAGCCGCCTGCAGCGCGTCGGCGTCGACGAGCAGTACGCGGGCGGTCATCTCCTGGACGTTGAGCACGGAGCGGATCTGGCCGGGGATCTTGTCCTCGATGTTGTGGCACTGATCCAGCATGAACGCGACGCCGTTGGCCGGGTCGAAACCGTCGCCGCGGCGCACCTCCCACAGGATGCGGAACAGCTGGAACGGGTCCGCCGCGCCCACGACGAGGTCGTCGTCGGCGTAGAAGCGGGAGTTGAAGTCGAACGAGCCGAGCTTCCCGAGACGCAGCAGCTGGGCGACGATGAACTCGATGTTGGTGCCGGGGGCGTGGTGGCCGGTGTCCAGGCAGACCAGGGCCTGATCTCCGAGCGCGTTGACGTGGGCGTACGAGGTGCCCCAGTCCGGCACGTCCATGTGGTAGAAGGCCGGCTCGAAGAACTTGTACTCCAGCACGAGCCGCTGCTCGGCCCCGAGCTGGCTGTAGATCTTGGCCAGCGAGTCCGCCAGCCAGTCCTGACGACGGCGGATGTCACCCTGGCCCGGGTAGTTGGTGCCGTCGGCGAGCCAGATCTTGAGGTCGGTGGAGCCGATCTCGTTCATGATCTCCAGGCACTCGAGGTGATGGTCGATCGCCATCTGGCGGACTGATTCGTCGTTGTGGGCGAGGCTGCCGAACTTGTAGGCCTCGTCCTGGAAGGTGTTGGAGTTGACGGTGCCGAGTTCGACGCCCAGATCAGCCGCGTAGGCCTTGAGCGCGGACCAGTCGTCGACCTTGTCCCATGGGTAGTGCAGCGCGACCTTCGGTGACAGGCCCGTGTACAGGTTCACCTGGGCGGCGTCGGCCAGCTTCTCCTGGATGGTCCGGGGGGTGCCGGGCGTCCCGAACACGCGGAAGCGGGTGCCCGAGTTGCCATAGGCCCACGACGGGACCTCGATGACCTGGGCCTCGAGTTGCTTGCTGATGGTGTTGCTGATCATGGAGCGCCTCCTCGCGCAATTTAATCGTTTCAGGCGATTGATTGAAACGATACAACAGTGGGTGGGGCCGGTCAATGACCGGGTTGTGATCCGCGGATCACAGGACGCTCGACGCCCGGGGAATCAGCGTCGGCGTGTAGGTGATGGTGCGGTGCTCATGCGTGCGTCCGGCGTCCTGGTCCGCGATCTCCTCCAGCAGCAGGTCCGCCGCCGCGGCGCCGAGCTCCCGCCTCGGCTGGGCCACCGAGGACAGGGGCACCGTGGCGGCCGCGGCGAAATCGATGTCGTCGTAGCCGACGATGGCCACGTCGTGCGGCACCCGGATCCGGGCAGCCACCAGACCCTGAAGAAGGCCGATGGCGATCATGTCGTTGGCGCAGAAGATGCCGGTGGGCCGTTCGCTGACGGGCAGGACCGCCAGATGCTCCGCGGCGGACCGCCCGGACGCGAAGCTCAAGGAGGGCACGGAGATGGCCAGCAGGCTCGCTCCAGCCTCCTTGGCCGCCCGCTCGGCGCCGTCGCGACGGTCGCGCACCTGCGCAAGCGTCGAGGGTCCACCGACGAAGGCGAGGGCGACGTGCCCCTCGGCGATCAGGTGTTCGGCCGCGATCCGCCCGCCGGCCACGTCGTCCACACCGACGGTGCAGCCGGTGCCGCCGTGCGCCCGATCAACCAGCACCGTGGGGATGCGGGCATGCAGAAGGGCGTCGACCTCCGGCGGCGTGGCGCCGATGGGGCCGAGGATGACGCCCCGGACCCGCTGGTCACGGAAGGAGCGCAGCACCGATGCCTCGCGCTCCGGGCGGTTGTCGGAATCGCCGATGGTGGCGGCGAAGCCGGCTTCCTCGAGCCGCGCCTGGGCGCCGCGCAGGACGTCGGCGAAGAACGGGTTGGCCACGTCCATGACGCCCAGGCCGACGATCCGGCTCTTGCCGGCGCGCAGCGCCTGTGCCTGCTGGTTGGGTGCCCAGCCCAGTGCCGCGATGGCCTCCTGGACGCGCTCCCGGGTCGCCGGCAGCACGCGCTCGGGGTTGTTGACGACGTTGGACACGGTGCCGATCGAGACTCGCGCCATGTCAGCGACGTCACGCATGCTCAGGCGCGGATGGGGGTTCACCGGGCTCCGATCGGGATCAGGGGTCGGCGCATACTCTACGCGCCGTACCCCGGGGGGCACGTCGTCATCCCTTCACCGCGCCCGACGTCATGCCGGCGACGATCTGGCGCTGGAAGAAGATGTACATGATCAGCGGCGGGATGGTGATGAGAAGGATGTTGGTGAAGAGAAGGTTGTACGAGGTGTTGAACTGGCTCTGGAAGTTGAACAGGGTCAGCTGCACGGTGGCGTTCCTGTCGCCTGGGAGGAAGTAGAGCGGGTTCTGGAAGTCGTTGAACACGAACACCGATTGCACCACCACGACCGTGACGACAACTCCCCGCAGCAGCGGTAGGACCACCTGGAAGAACAGCCGCATCGGGCCGGCGCCGTCGACGATCGCCGCCTCATCGATCTCCTTGGGAATGCCTGCGATGAACGCCCGCATCATGAGGACGGTGAACGACAGGCCGAAGGCCACCTCGATGAGGATCAGGCCGGGCAGGGTCTTGAAGATCCCGAGAGTCTGCATCACCCAGATGGTGGGCACGACGGCCGGCGGGATGATCAGGCCGGCCAGCACGAGACCGTTGATCCATGGATTGATCCAGTTCTTGCGGCGCTGGAGCACGTAGGCGATCATCGCGCCGAAGATCACCATGAGCGTGACGCTTGCCACGGTGAGGATGGTCGAGTTGATGAACGCGATGATCAGCATGAAGTCGCGGGTCTGGATCACGTCGACGATGTTCTGCCACAGCACGATCTCGGTGGGCCAGGAGAACTGGAGCAGGTTCGCCTCGGCCTTGGGCTTCATGGCCGTGAGCAGGATGAAGGCGAAGGGCAGCAGGAAGATCACGCTGGTCAGCGCGATCCCGATGATCCCGACGATGTAGCCGATGGGCCGCATCCTGGTCACTGGGCCACCTCCTTGGAGTTGAGCCACCGCGAGAGTGGGTAGATGATCGCGGTCACGACGATGAAGAGGATGACGTTGCCCGCGGTGGAGAGGCCGTAGAAGCCCGCCTGGTACTGCTTGTAGATCACCGAGGCGATGACGTCCGAGGCGAAGCCGGGACCTCCCTGGGTGGTGGTCCAGATCAGGTCGAAGGAGCGAAGGCCGCCGATCAGCGACAGGATGATCACCGTCGACGTGGCGGGGAACGAGAGCGGCAGCATGATGCTGCGGAAGATGTCCCACGCGCTGGCGCCGTCCACCTTGGCGGCCTCGTAGTACTCCTGGGGGATGGCCACCAGGCCCGCGATGTAGATCAGTGTGGCCAGGCCGATGCCCTTCCAGACGTCGATGGCGGCCACGGTGAGCAGTGCGATGTTGGGGTCGACCAGCCAGCGCGGCCCCTCGATGCCGACCACGCCCAGTGCTGCGTTGACCACGCCCGACGTGGGGTTCAGCAGCACCTGGAACGTGAGGCCCACACCCACGGCCGAGACGAGCACCGGGAAGAAGGTGACCGAGCGCAGGTAGCCGCGGGCCCAGATGTGCTGGACCAGGACGACGGCCAGCAGCATGCCCAGCACCACCTTCGTGCCGGAGGTGACGAACGCGTAGATGAGGGTGTTGACCAGCGCCCCGACGAGGCCGGGCTCGCTGAAGAAGGTGACGAAGTTGTCGAAACCTACGAACGTGGACTTGAACAGCGTCCATCGCGTGAACGCGAAGTAGAAGGACAACACGGTGGGGACGATGAAAAGGGCGATGAACACGATGCCGCCCGGCAGGAAGAACCACAGCGGGTAGCTCTTGTCGATGTGCACGGGGGAGATGCGCGGCTTGGCGGCCGGCTGCGACCCGGCTGCCGCGCGCGGTGGGGAGTGGGTGGCGGTCACGGAGGCTCCTTGATGGCTGAAGATCACGTCGTCGTGGGCGGCTGCGGTGCCGCTGGTTTCAGTGTCGTGGGGAACAGGAGGGAGGGTGGGGAGGAGCGAACAACCCCACCCTCCGCGGGTGTGTGTCCGGCCTAGCGGCCGGGGTGGATCACCAGCCCTCGAGGCCCAGCTGCTGGGCCTGCTTCTCGACGTCCTGGTCGTACAGCTTGGCGCCGTCGGCGGCGGAGCGGATGCCGGAGCCGACCTCGACCGTGATCTTCTCGAGGTTCGGGCCCTTCACGGGCGAGAGGAACTCCAGCGCGGGGCTGGCCTTGCCCTCGTCGAAATAGACCTGCAGGTCGCCGACGGCGGCGGGCAGATCATCGGGAAGTTCGCAGCCCTTGACGAGGTACGGGCCGGTGGGGGTCACGGCGGCGGTCTGCGCGTCGCAGGCCTCGGGGGTGGCTACCCAGTCGACGAACTTCTTGGCCGCCTCGAGCTTGTCGCCCTCGGTGGTCTTCGGGATGTAGAGGCCGGCGGGCGTCCAGGCGGTCAGGCCGTTGGATGCGGCGTCGTCGCCCGGCTGGGCGAAGAAGCCGATGTTCTCAGCAGCGTCCTCGGAGAGGCCCACGTAGGTGTTGATGACGAAGGACAGCATGGGGTAGTGGGCGCCTTCGCCGCTGACGAGTTGGTTGAGTGCCTGATCCAGCTTGGCTGTGGCGAAGTCCTCGTTCATGTAGCCGGCCTTGTAGACGTCCTCGAGCCGCTGGAAGCCCTTGATGGCGGGCTCGTCGACGTACTTGGCCTGGTTGGCGGTGTACTTCTCGGCCCAGTCGGGCTGCTCGGCGGTGACGTTGTGGAAGTCCGCGAGGACGAACAGCTGGGAGGTCCAGGTGTCACCGTAGCTCTGGATGACCGGGTCGATGCCTGCGGCCTTGATCTTCTCGTTGTTGGCCATGAACTCGTCCCACGTGGTGGGCACCTCGAGTCCGAGATCGGCGTAGACGGCCTTGTTGTAGAGGATGCCGCCGCCCATGGCCTGGCCCACCGGGACGCCGAACATCGCCTCGCCGCTGCTCACGGCGGGCTTGAACGCGTCGTCGACGCGGTCCATCAAGGCCTCGCCTGACAGGTCGACCAGGGTCGTCGTCGGATCCAGGGCCTGGAGCAGCGAACCGGAGTTGTACCAGAAGACGTCGCTCATCTCGTCGGTGGCGAGACGGGTCTTGATCATGTTGTCGCCGTCGGCGCCCCCTGGTCGCGACTCGACCTCCACAACCACTTCTGCCTGGGCCGCATTGAAGCCGTCGGCGATGGCGTTGGCCGTGTTGAGGGAAGCCTCCGAGTTGTCGACCAGCAGGGTGATCTCGACGGCCTCGGCGGCGGGTGCGCCGCTACCGGAGGCGGTGGGATCGTCGGTGGAGCCGAGCGATCCGGGGGTGCAGGCGGCCAGCGCGGCGGCCGCGACGATCGCCATGCTGGCGATTCCGGTCTTCTTGAGATTCATGTAGTGCCCTCCGTTGGACTCAATCAGATGAAACGTTTCACCTGCATGTTGAAAGGTTAAAATGTCGCTGGTCGCCCTGTCAAGGGGTTCCAGATCTCAGTTTGGTCACGCCCGCCGCGACGGGGCGCCGGGCGTGACCGGTTGCTCAGGCCTGGCTCTCGCGCACCACGGCCATGATCTCGTCGCGGCCGCCGTCGCTGCCGCCGAGGGTGAACGCGTCCACCAGGACCTCCACGGGGTCCTCGAGGTGCGCGGCCATCCGGTCGGCTACCGAGGCCTCGTCGGTGAAGTGCACCATGCCCCTCAGGGGCGCCGCGATGGTGCCCTCCACGAAGCGGTCCCATCGCGTGGGATCGTCCATGAGTTCGCGCACTGTCGAGGGCGGACCGTAGGCCGGCTCGGGCAGGCTGACGCGCCACTCGTGGGTGCCGGATCCCGCCTCGACGGGGGCGCCGGGCAGGTCCACGTCCGCGGTCACGCCCGGGGGGATCGTGGCGGAGACCACCACGTCGTCGCCGTCCCGCTGCCAGCCCACCGCGATCTCGCCGAACGGCGACAGGTGGCGGGCGGAGGCGTGCGTCAGGCCGCCGCCGGGGCGCGGCGCTATGCGGATCCGCCGGTAGCCGGGTGCGGCGGGGGCGAGACCGGCGACGGTGCGGTGCAGCCAGTCGGCCACCGCGCCGAGGGCGTAGTGGTTGAAGGATGTCATCTCGCCGGGGTTGATGGTCCCGTCGGGCAGCATCGAGTCCCAGCGCTCCCAGATGGTGGTGGCACCCATGGTCACCGGGTACAGCCAGGACGGGCAGCCGGTCTGCAGCAGCAGCCGGTAGGCGGTCTCGACGTGGCCGTGGTCGGCCAGCGCATCGGTGACCAGGGGCGTGCCGACGAAACCGGTGGAGATCCGGAAGCCGGAGATGCGCACCAGATCGGCCAGTCGGGAGGCTGCCGCAGCGCGCTGTCCGTCGTTCTCCAGGAGGTCGAACACCAGGGCCATGGCGTAGACGGTCTGCGCGTCGCTGAGGATGCGGCCGCCGGGGGTGACGAACTCGCGGCGGAAGCCGGCGAGTGCGCGATCAGCGACGGAGCGGGCGTAGGCCTCGGTTTCTGCGTCGCCGACGATGGCGGCGGCGCGGGCCGTGAAGTCGGCGCTGCGGTACACGTGGGCGGTGGCCACCACGTCGGGGTCGGCCTTGGCGCGGGCGGGTTCCTCCGGGGGGGCCGTCGGGTCGAGCCAGTCGCCGAACTGGAACCCGCCGGACCACACGCCGTCGTCGCCTGCCGCCTTGTCGAGGAACTCCACCCACCGGCGCATGCTGGGCAGCTGGCGGGCCAGGACCGCGTCGTCGCCGGTGCGTTCGTGCAGCACGGTGGGCACGATCGCCGCGGCGTCGCCCCAGGCGGTGGCCACCATGCCGCCGAGGACGTTGGGCACCACGATGGGCACGCCGCCGTCGTCGAACTGGTCGGCCTCGAGGTCGCGCAGCCACGAGCGCAGGAAGCTGGTGGCGTCGTAGAGGAACTCGGCCGTGGGCGTGAACACCTGGATGTCACCGGTCCAGCCCAGGCGCTCGTCGCGCTGCGGGCAGTCGGTGGGCACGTCGACGAAGTTTCCACGCATGCCCCACACCACGTTCTCGTGCAGCCGGTTGAGCATGTCGTGGGAGGAGTTGAACCAGCCCGTGCGCTCCATGTCGCTGTGGATGACCACGGCCTCGGCCGAGACGATCTCGGCCTCGTCGACGCCGTCGACGCGGGCGTAACGGAAGCCGTGGAAGGTGAAGGTGGGCTCCAGGACCCCGTCGCCGGTGCCCGCGAGGTGGTAGGTGTCGGTGGCCTTGGCGGTGCGCAGCGGACGGATGCCGAGTTCGTCGTGCTCCAGCACCTCGGCCTGGGTCACCACCACCTGGCGGCCGGACTCGGCGCGCACGGTGAGGCGGACCCACCCGACGACGTTCTGGCCGAAGTCGATCAGCAGAGCGCCGGACGGGGAGCGCCACGTCTTCTGGGCGGGCACCACCTGGGTGACACGAACGGGCGGGCCGTCGGGGGCCACCAGCAGGCCGAGGTCGGCGTCGATCACTTCGACGGCGTCGTCGCCCCGGGGCTCGGTGATCCGCAGGTCGGTGGTGCAGCCGTCGTAGATGTCGTCGGCCAGCACGCGCCAGGTGTGGGCGCGCCAGGTGTCGTCGGTGCCGAGGACGAGCCGCGTGCCGTCGGCGGTGAGAACCTCGAGTTGGGCCAGGAGTGCCAGCCGGTCGCCGTAGATGGCGCGACGGTTGCCCCAGGTGAGGCGGCCGCGGTACCAGCCGTTGCCGAGCAGGGCGGAGACGTCGTTGGCGCCCTCCTGAAGCAGGTCCGTGACGTCGTGGGTCTGGTAGCGGAGCCGGTGGCTGTAGGTGGTCCAGCCGGGGGCGAGGTACTCGTCGGCTACCCGCCGGCCGTTGATGGTCATCTGGTAGAGGCCGTGCGCGGTGACGTGGAGGCGGGCGCTGACCACGTCGGCGGGAAGGGTCCACGCGGTGGTGAGCAGCGGCGCCGGGGTGAGGATGCCGCCGAGCGTGGCGGGGGAGATGAAGCGGGCCCGCCAGTCTTCCGCCTCGAGGAGGCCGGCCTCGATCGCGACGGGTTCACTCCATGCCGCCCACTCGCCGTCGTTGCCACGGGCGCGGACACGCACGACGGCGCGCTCGCGGGAGGCGAGGGGCGCCTGGGGCCAGGCGACGAACAGCTGCTCGGCCGAGGCCTCCTCGTGCACGGTCGCCGCGCCGTTGCGGTCGATCTCGATGGCGTAGCCGGACTGGACCCATCCGTCCGGGGCGTCGGTCACCTGCCAGGACAGGCGAGGGGCTGGGTCGCCCAGGCCAAGGACGACGGGTGAGATGGGACGGTTTTCGACTCTGAGCCGCGTGGTGGTGGTCATGCAGGTTTCCTCGACGTTGAGACGCACGCTTCCGTATGAAACGTTTCACCATCATGGTGGACCGAGATGGGGAATTCGTCAAGGGCCCGTCGGGGATGCGCGCGATCACAACTGGAGCGTTTCACCCCGGGGCCCTACATTGCTCTGTATGAACCCGCGCGCCGGCGGCAGGCTGCCCAGCATGAACGACGTCGCCCGTGAGGCGGGCGTGTCCCTCGGCACGGTGTCCAACGTGCTCAACCGGCCTGAGGGGTGCCGACCGGAGACCGTCGCACGAGTGCAGGCAGCCATCGACCGCCTCGGTTTCGTGCGCAACCTCAACGCGCGTTCCCTCGTGGGGGCGGGCTCGCACGCCATCGGGCTCAATGTGTTCGACCTCGGCAATAGCCTCTTCGTGGACATCGCCCGAGGGGCCCAGGCGGCCATCCGGGAGCGCGGCCATCAGTTGGTGATCACGGATTCGGACACCGATCCGCGGCAGCAGCGCGAGCACCTCGACTACTTCGACGAGACGCGCGTGGCCGGCGTGCTCCTGGCGCCGCAGTTCGACCCCGACGGCGACGTGGGTCGCCTGGCCTCCCACGGCCGTCGTGTGGTGGTGCTCAACCACGACACCCCGGGCGCCACCTGGTCCACGGTGCTGGTGGACAACGAGCACGTCGGGTACCTCGCGGCCACCCATCTGATGCAGCGCGGCTGCCGCCGGCTCGCGTTCGTCGGCGTCCCGGAGTCTCTGCAACCGGCCGACGAACGGCGCCGGGGCGTGCGACGCGCCGTCGCGGAGGCCGCCGGTGTTCAGGTGATCGACATCCACACCACCGACCTCCAGGTCGCCGGCGGCATCGTCGCCGGACGACGGCTCGTCGACCTGCCCCCGGGGGAGCGCCCAGACGGAATCATCTGTGTGGCCGACCTCACCGGGATGGCCGTCATCCAGGTCTTGGCCGCCGGCGGAGTGCGTGTGCCAGAGGATGTTCTCGTGATGGGCTGCGACGCCAACAGCAACGCGTGGGGCGGCCCGGTCACGCTCACCACCGTCTCGCAGCACGGCGACGAGATGGGCGCCGTCGGGGCCCGGATCCTGCTCGACGAGCTGGCCGACCCCACCCGGCCACCGACCCGCCACGTGATCAGGCCGGAGCTGATCGAGCGGTCGTCGACGGCGGCGCCCATGCACTGATCCGTGGTCGGCCGGGTGGTGGACTGGGTCATGACCGGGTGGTGGGAATCGGCCATGCTTGGAGGTGACTAGGAGGAGCGCCATGGCCGCACTGATCACTGACGCCTCGCTGAAGAGCTTCGTCCTGGAGCTGGGGGACAGGCATCCGCCGATCCAGCTGGGCTCGGCCGACCGAACCGTCCACAATCCCGAGGCGGTGCGCCGGCGGTTCGCGCACGTCATCGACTATCTCGCGCGCGTCGAACTGGAGGTGGACCGCAACGTCCTCGAGCTGCTCACCATCCTGCCCGATGTGAGCGAGGTGGACCGGATCTTCTACCAGGACGTCTGGTACGACCAGGAGATGGCGCACGGCTACCTGCTGGACCAGCTCCAGGGCGACCTCGGCATGGAGCCGCAGGAGCCGTTCATGACCATCCCGCTGCGCATGAAGCTCCTCGGCGCGCTCGCGCACTGGGAGCCCGTCCACGACATCTCACGGATGCTCTACTACCTCACCGGCGCGTCGACCGAGCGGCAGGCGGTCCTGGCGTACTCCTCGCTGATCAAGGAGCTCACCCGCATGGGGGAGACGGCCATCGCGGAGACGATCATCCACCCCATCAAGCAGCAGGAGCCCGGCCACTTCGCCTTCTACCGGCTGAGCGCTGAGAAGATGGTGCAGGACGGGGTGCTCAGGCCCTGGCAGGTACAGGTGGCGCGGCTGCTGCGCGCGAACTCCTTCACCATGGTGGGCGTGGACTACGTGACGTACTACCAGAAGGAGTTCGGGGGAGTGATGGCCGAGCTGGGCATCGACGCGGAGATCGAGATCTACGCGCGTGAGATCGGGCGGCTCGAGGCCAAGCTGCTGTGGGCCAACGAGAAGGGGATGGAGTTCCCGCCCTACTTCCTCACGGCGCTGCGCGAGTCCGTGGAGATGTACCGCGGGCAACGGAACTTCGATCAGCCGCGTCCGAACCAGGTCGTTCTCTAGGCCGATTCGCACGCCCCCACACCCGGGGGGTAAGCTTACGGGGCTGCCTGGCGAGGGACCCCCAGGGTCCGTGATCGACTAGCCTCCTTCCTCGCTCGGCGCCCGCACGCGTAGATATCCAAAGAGCTTGAGGAGTTCACCCATGGCCGACGTCGATCTGACCGCCACCACCCGCACCGAGTTCGGCAAGGGCGCCTCGCGCCGTCTCCGTCGCGCCGGTGCCACCCCCGCCGTGCTCTACGGCCACGGTATGGATCCCGTGCACCTGGCCCTCCCCGCCCGGGAGACCTTCCTCGCGCTCCGTCAGCCCAACGTGCTGCTCCAGATCACCGTCGAGGGCGAGCCCAAGCCCTTCCTCGCGCTGCCGAAGCAGATTCAGCGCCACGCCATCCTGCACTCCATCGACCACATCGATCTGGTACTGGTCACGGCCGGCGAGAAGGTCACCGTCGAGGTCCCGCTGGTCTTCACCGGTGAGGCGGAGCGCGGCGCGCTGGTCAACCACGAGCTCAACAACCTCACGGTCCTCGCGCCCGCCACCGACATCCCCAACGAGCTCGAGGTCTCCATCGAGGGCCTCACCATCGGCTCGCACCTCACCGTCGCGGACATCACGCTTCCCGAGGGCGTCATCGCGGGCGTCGAGGGCGATGTCGTGGTGGTCAGCGTCGGCCAGGCCCCGGTCGCGGACCTCGGTGAGACCGACGTCGCCGAGGGTGCGTCCGAGGGCGTCCCCGCGGCCGAGTGACCGATTCCACCTTCCTCGTCGTCGGGCTCGGGAACCCGGGCCCGACGTACGAGGCCACCCGGCACAACGTCGGGTACTGGGCCGTAGCGGACCTTGCGGACCGCTACGGTTCGTCGTTTTCCGTGAACTCGCGCCAGCGGGCGGAGCTGGCCACGGTGACCCTCCCGGGTCCGGAGCCCATCAAGCTGGTGCTGGCCAAACCCACCACCTTCATGAACGACTCCGGTTCCGCGGTGAAGTCCGTCGCGGCGTTCCACAAGATCAAGCCCTCGCACGTCATCGCCGTCCACGACGAGCTGGACCTGGATGCCGGCCGGCTGCGCGTGAAGATGGGCGGCGGGGACAACGGCCACAACGGGCTCAAGTCCATCCGCGCCCACCTCGGCACCGGTGACTTCCACCGCGTCCGCGTGGGCATCGGGCGGCCGCCAGGCAGGCAGGACGCCGCGGCCTGGGTGCTGGCGAAGATGAAGCCCTCGGATCTGGAGGGGCTGCGAGTGGACGCAGCGGTGGCGGCGGACGCCGTCGAACTGCTCGTCCGCGAGGGCCTCGTGGCCACGCAGAACCGCTTCAACTCCTGACGAGCGCGTCCTGTCGGAGAGCCGTGGAAGGATGGTCGCTGTGAAGTTCCCCGGACTGCTGCGCGCCCTCGAGCGCGATCCCGCCCTCGCCGCGACCCTCGCGGATTCGCGGCGCTCCGGCGTCACCACGCTGGACGTGACGGCGGTGCCGCCCTTCTTCCCGCTGCTGGCCGCCTCCCTCGCCGAGGAGTCCGGACGCACCGTCCTGCTGGTCACCTCCACCTACCGGGAGGCGGAGCAGGTCACCACCGAGCTCGGCAGCCTGCTCGGCGAGGACCAGGTGGCCTACTACCCTGCGTGGGAGACGCTCCCGCACGAGCGGCTCTCCCCGCGCGCGGACACCGTCGGCCGCCGCCTGGCCGTCCTGCGCCGCCTCGCCGGGAAGGGGGAGCAGCCCCCGCCCCGCGTCGTCGTGGCGCCCATCCGCTCCGTCCTGCAGCCGCAGGTCAGAGGGCTGGCGGACATGGCTCCCGTGCGCATCGTCGTCGGCGAGGAATACCCGCTCTCCACCCTGCTCGCGGACCTGTCCGGTGCCGCCTACAACCGTGTGGACCTGGTGGAGCGGCGCGGGGAGTTCGCCGTGCGTGGCGGCATCGTGGACATCTTCCCGCCCACGGCGGAGCACCCGGTGCGCATCGACTTCTTCGGTGACGAGGTGGACGAGATCCGCTCCTTCACGGTCGCGGATCAACGCTCGACGGGGGAGACGGCGGACGTCGTCATCGCGCCGCCCTGCCGCGAGCTTCTCCTCACGACTGCGGTGCGCAACCGCGCCAAGCGGCTCGCGGCTCAGCACCCCGAACTCGGCGACATGCTCGGCCGCATGGCCGAGGGGCAGGCCGTCGAGGGCATGGAGGCGCTCACGCCCGTGCTGGTGGACGGGCTGGAGCTCCTGGTCGACGTTCTGCCGGCGGGGTCGCTGGTGCTGGCCGCATCACCGGAACTGATCCGGGCGCGCGCCACTGAGCTGGTGCAGACGAGCCAGGAGTTCCTCGAGGCCAGCTGGGCCGCCGCGGCCGGGGGCGGGAAGTCGCCGGTGGATCTCGGGGCCTCCGCCTACTGGAGCCTCTCGGATGTGCGCCAGCACGCCCTGTCCATCGGGCACGGGTGGTGGTCGCTGTCGCCGTTCGCCGCGGACGACCAACCCCACGCGATGGACGCGGATTCCGTGCATTCGCGCACCGTCCGCGTGACCACCACGGAGTCCTTCCGCGGCGACACGGAGGTGGCCACCCGGCACATCGCCGCGAAACTGGCCGACGGGTGGGGCGTGGTTCTGTGCGTCGAGGGCCGCGGGCTGGCCGCTCGCATGATCGAGGTGCTCGAGGAGGCCGGCATCGCCGCCGCCCTCGACGACCTTGCGGAGCCGCCGACGCCCGCCCGCGTCTCGGTGGTGCTGTCCTCCCTGCGCCAGGGATGGCGCGCGGATGAGGCCAGGGTGGAGGTGATCACCGCGGCGGAGCTGACCGGCCAGACGGTCCTGGACCGGGCCGAGCGCAAGCTGCCCGCCCGTCGCAAGGCCGCCATCCAGCCGCTCGAGCTCAAGGCCGGTGACCCGGTGGTGCACGAGCAGCACGGCGTGGGCCGCTTCGTCGAGCTGGTGCAGCGCACGGTGCAGGGCGCCGCGCGGGACTACCTGGTCGTCGAGTACGCCCCCAGCAAGCGGGGACATCCGGGGGACCGGCTGTATGTGCCGATGGACCAGCTGGATCAGCTCAGCCGCTACGTTGGATCCGAATCGCCCACGCTGGACAAGATGGGCGGCGGGGACTGGACCAAGCGCAAGGCCAAGGCCCGCAAGGCCGTCCGCGAGATCTCCGCCGAGCTCATCAAGCTCTACGCGGCCCGGCAGGCCACCAAGGGCCACGCCTTCGGGCCGGACAACGTCTGGCAGCGCGAGCTGGAGGACGCCTTCAGTTTCGTGGAGACCCCGGACCAGCTCTCCGCCATCACCGACGTGAAGGCGGACATGGAGAAGGTCGTGCCCATGGACCGCCTGATCTGTGGGGACGTGGGCTACGGCAAGACGGAGATCGCGGTGCGCGCCGCCTTCAAGGCGGTGCAGGAAGGCAAGCAGGTGGCTGTCCTGGTGCCCACCACCCTGCTCGTCACGCAGCACTACCAGACCTTCGCGTCGCGTTTCGCGGGCTTCCCCGTGCACCTGGCTCAACTGTCGCGGTTCCAGACCGATGCGCAGTCCAAGAAGGTGGTCGACGGCCTGGCCACGGGCCGGATCGACGTGGTGATCGGCACCCACCGGCTGCTCAGCAAGGAGATCCAGTTCAAGGACCTCGGGCTGGTGATCATCGACGAGGAGCAGCGGTTCGGCGTGGAGCACAAGGAGCGGCTGAAGGCCATGCGCGTCAACGTCGATGTGCTGTCCATGTCCGCCACCCCCATCCCGCGCACCCTGGAGACGGCGATCACCGGCATCCGCGAGATGAGCGTGATCGCCACACCGCCGGAGGAGCGGCACCCGGTGCTGACCTTCGCGGGTCCGCACGACGACGCCCAGGTGAAGGCCGCCATCCGCCGCGAACTGGCCAGGGAGGGCCAGGTGTTCTTCGTGCACAACAGGGTGGGCACCATCGAGAAGACGGCCGCGCACCTGCGCGAACTCGTCCCCGAGGCAAGGGTGGTCACCGCGCACGGGCAGATGAGCGAGACGCGCCTCGAACAGGTCATGCTGGACTTCTGGGAGCGCCGGGCGGACGTGCTGGTGTCGACCACCATCATCGAGGCCGGCCTCAACATCCAGTCCGCCAACACCCTGATCATCGACCGCGCGGACACGCTCGGGCTCTCCCAACTTCATCAGCTCAGGGGCCGGGTGGGCCGTTCCCGTGAACGCGGCTACGCATACTTCCTCTACCCGGCGGACCGGCCACTGAGCGAGGCCTCGCACGAGCGCCTCGCCACCATGGCCGCCAACACGGACCTCGGCGCCGGCATGGCCATCGCCATGCGGGACCTGGAGCTTCGCGGGGCGGGCAATCTCCTGGGGGAGGACCAGTCAGGCCATATCGAGGGCGTCGGGTTCGACATGTACCTGCGCATGGTGGGTGAGGCCGTGGCGAACTACCGCGGCGAGGACACGGAGCCCGAGCCGCAGATGCGCATCGAACTGCCGATCGACGCGCACATCCCGGAGGACTACATCTCCTCGGAGCGGCTGCGGCTGGAGAGCTACAAGGAGATCGCCGAGATCCGCACCGAGTCCGATGTCGACGCAGTCCGCGCCGAGCTCACGGACCGCTACGGCGAGCTGCCGCCCCCCGTCGACGCGCTCCTGGGCGTGTCCCGGCTGCGGATGCTGGCCCGCTCGCACGGGATCCAGGAGATCGTTCCCCAGGGCAAGATGGTGCGTTTGTCCCCGCTGCATCTGCCGGAATCGAAGCAGATGAGGCTCCAGCGGCTGTACCCGGGCGCCAGCGTCAAGGCGTCCGCAGACCAGGTTCTGGTGCCCAAACCGGAGGACGATCACCTGGCCTGGGCCACCACGCTGCTGGCGCAATTGTTCGCCTGAAGCCATGCGCTAGGCTGACGGCGGCGCCCGCCGCGGCCCCACCGAAGGTTCTCGAGAGGACACCCATGAAGCTGATGCGCCTTGTTCCGCTGGTCGCCGCCGCGGCCCTGTTCGCAGGCTGCAGCCCCATGCCGAGCACCGCCGCCCAGGTGGGCGACGTGCGCATCACCGAGGCCCAGCTGGACCGTGACGTCGCCGGCTGCGAATCCGTAGGCATCGGCAGTGACCAGGTTGAGCGCAGCGCGCTCCTGATGTCGGAAATCCTCGGCGCCATCGCGGACCGGATCGCGACGGACGCGGACGTGACGGTCACCGACGAGGAGGCGCTGGCGGTGTTGCGCGAGAACGCCGCTGAGAGCCCGGCGCTGGGCAACGACGAGTGCGCGAGGGTCGCGGCCAACAGCGCCAAGCTGCAGCTGCTGGTCACCAAGCTCGGCGAAAGTGCCGATATCGCGGCGCTGCAGCAGCAGTTCGAGGCGGTCGAGGTAAACCTCAACCCGCGCTACGGCCAGTGGGATCCTGCGGGCGCAGGCGTCACCGGCACCGGCTCGATGTCGGTTCCCTCCTGACCCCCGACGCCACGGCCATGACCTCGGAGCTCGAACGGCTGCGCCAGGTCATGGCAGAGCTGCGGGTGCGGTGCCCGTGGGACGCCGAGCAGACCCACCGCTCCCTCCTCAACCACCTCATCGAAGAGGCGTGCGAGGTGGTGGACGCCGTGGAGACCGGGGACGACGTCGAGCTGCAGGAGGAGCTCGGTGACCTCCTGCTCCAGGTGTACTTCCACGCCCGCATCGCCGAGGACGAGAACCGGTTCACGATCGAGGATGTGGCGCGCGGCATCGCGGACAAGCTCGTGCGGCGCCATCCCCACGTGTTCGCCGACGAGGACGTGCCGCAGGACATGTGGCAGTCGTGGGAGGAGCGCAAGCGGGCAGAGAAGGGAAGGTCCTCGGCGCTGGAGGGGATCGCCGAGTCGCTCAGCGTCCTGGGGCGCGCCCACAAGGTGATCTCCCGCAGCCGGTCACACGGCGTCGCCGTCGACCTCCCGGACGAGCCGGTGGACGAGGCCACGGTGGGTCGCGGCATCCTCGCGCTGGTGGCGCGCGCACAGGCGCACGGCATCGACGCCGACGCGGCCGCCAGGCACGCGCTCCGGGAGCTCGAGAGCCGCGTCCGGAGCGCGGAAAGTTAAGCCGTCCCGCCGCTGCTTTCCACCTCGTGGCTAGCTAGGCTGGACAGATAAGAGAAACCTCTTTGAAAGGGAGCACATGGCATCCATCGAATTCATCCAGGCACGCGAGATCCTCGATTCTCGAGGAAACCCGACCATCGAGGTCGAGGTCGAGCTTGACTCTGGTGCCAGCGGCCGCGCCGCTGTCCCCTCCGGTGCCTCAACCGGCGCCTTCGAGGCCGCTGAGCTCCGCGACGGTGACAAGGGCCGCTTCGGCGGCAAGGGCGTGCTGACGGCCGTCCAGAACGTCACCGAGGTCATCGGCGAGGAGATCCTCGGTCTCGACGCCTCCGAGCAGCGCATCGTCGACTTGGCCATGATCGAGCTCGACGGCACGGAGAACAAGTCCAAGCTGGGCGCCAACGCCATCCTGGGCGTGTCGCTGGCAGTGGCACACGCCGCCGCCGAGGAGGCCGGCCTGCCGCTGTACAAGTACGTCGGTGGCCCCAACGCCCACATCCTGCCCGTGCCGATGATGAACATCCTCAACGGTGGATCCCACGCCGATTCCAACGTCGACATCCAGGAGTTCATGATCGCGCCCATCGGCGCCGAGAGCTTCGCTCAGGCCGTCGAGATGGGCGCCAGCGTCTACCACGCCCTCAAGGCCGTCCTCAAGGAGAAGGGCCTCAACACCGGGCTCGGTGACGAGGGCGGGTTCGCTCCCAACCTCGAGTCCAACCGCGCCGCCCTGGACCTGATCGTCGAGGCCATCAAGAAGGCCGGCTACGAGCCCGGCGTCGACGTGGCGCTCGCGCTCGACGTCGCGGCGTCCGAGTTCTACAAGGACGGCGGCTACGCGTTCGAGGGTGCCACCAAGACGGCCGACGAGATGGTGGACTACTACGCCGAGCTCGTCGACGCCTACCCGCTGGTCTCCATCGAGGACCCGCTCAACGAGGAGGACTGGGACGGCTGGAAGGCCATGACCGATCGCCTCGGGAGCAAGGTGCAGATCGTGGGCGACGACCTGTTCGTCACCAACGTCACCCGCATCCAGAGGGGCATCGACACCGACACCGCCAACGCGTTGCTGGTGAAGGTCAACCAGATCGGCTCCCTGACGGAGACCATCGACGCGGTGGACCTCGCGCACCGCAACGGCTACCGCACCATGATGTCGCACCGCTCGGGTGAGACCGAGGACGTGACCATCGCGGACCTGGCCGTCGCGCTCGGCTGTGGCCAGATCAAGTCCGGCGCCCCCGCGCGCACGGACCGGGTGGCGAAGTACAACCAGCTGCTGCGCATCGAGGACGACCTGGACGAGGCGGCCGTCTACGCCGGTCGTTCGGCCTTCCCGCGTTTCAAGGGATGAGTTGAGGGCCTGATCCGGCACACTGGATCAGTGCCTCAGACTCCTCGGAACAAGCCGACCACCAGTGGTCCGGGTCGCGGAACTCCGCGGGCCCGGACCACTGCGCGTCCGGGGGAGCGCACCCACCGCCCCCGCGTCGAGCCGCTCGCCGAGCCGGACGTCCGGGCGGCCATGGACACCCGCCCGGGTCCGGTGCCGCGCGCGCAGAGGGCGCTGTCGGCCACGTGGCGGCTCGCGGTCCTCCTCGTCGTGACCGCCGGACTGGCGCTGGTGCTGGCGCACTCGCTGCGGGTGTACTTCGCGCAGTCTCAGGAGATCGCGGCCGTTCGGGCCGACATCGCGGCCAAGCAGGAACGGATCGCCGACCTGGAGGACAAGCTCAACCGCTGGAACGATCCGGAATACGTCCGCTCCGTCGCCCGGGTCCGGCTCGGCTGGGTGATGCCCGGCGAGGTGGGATACCGCGTCATCGGCGCGGACGGGCAGCCGCTGGACGGCGCCACCATCGAGGACGCCCCGGGACCCGGCGAGACCGGTCTGTGGTGGGAGCGGATGTGGGGCTCCGTCGCGGTAGCGGACCAGCCCGTTCCCGAGCCCAGCGCGTCACCGGCGGCGGATCCCGACCGCACCGTCGCACCCAGCCCGGCGCCGACGCCGGAGCGCTGAGATGGCCGCTAGGCTCGGGCATCGGAAGGAGGCCTCATGACCCAGACCCAGCACCCGGACGCCCACGACGGCGGGCCCAGCGAGGCGGACCTCGCCGCCGTCGAGGCGCAGCTCGGACGTGAGCCGCGCGGTGTCGCGGCCGTGGCGTGGCGCTGCCCCTGTGGGAGGCCGGGCGTGGTGAAGACGCAGCCGCGGCTCGCCACCGGCACCCCCTTCCCCACCACCTACTACCTCACCTGCCAGCGCGCCGTCGCCGGATGCTCCACCCTCGAGGCGTCGGGCCTGATGGCCGAGATGACCGAGCGGCTGGCCGCCGACGGTGAGCTGGCGGACCGGTACCGCGCGGCCCACGAGGCCTACCTCGCGGACCGTGCCGAACTCGGCCACGTCGAGGAGATCGACGGCATCTCGGCCGGCGGCATGCCCACGCGGGTCAAGTGCCTGCACGTGCTCGTCGGCCACTCGCTCGCCGCCGGACCCGGCGTCAACCCCCTCGGGGACGAGGCGCTGGCGCTGCTCGGCGAGTTCTGGACCACCCCCTGCCTCCCGGAGGACGCATGATCACCGTCGCCGCCGTCGACTGCGGCACCAACTCCATCCGCCTGCTCATCCTGCGCCGGGAAAGCGACGGCGGCGTCACGGAACTGGCCCGAGAGGTGCGCCTCGCCCGCCTGGGTCAGGGCGTCGACGCCACGGGTGAGTTCCACCCCGACGCACTCGCCCGCGCGGAGGTCATCTTCGAGGAGTTCGCGGGCCTGATCGAGCGCCACCAGGTGGGTGACGTCAGGTTCGTCGCCACCTCTGCCGCCCGTGACGTGAGTAACCGCGACGTCTTCGAAGCCTCGGTGCGCCGGCGCCTGAATGTCGAGGTGGACGTCATCTCCGGCGACGAGGAGGCGCTCCTCTCGACGATGGGTGTCCTCAGCGGCGTGCACACGCCAACGCCGGCGCTGGTGTTCGACATCGGCGGAGGGTCGACCGAGCTGATCGTCGTGCACGACGGCCCCACCATCGCCTCGGCGGTCAGCCTGGACATCGGCGCCGTCCGGGTCCGGGAGCGCCTCATGCCCTCGGATCCCGCCACGGCGGACGAGGTGGCCGCCGCCCGCGCGCATGTCGGCAACCTCCTCGACGGCGCGGGCGTGGACTTCGCCTCCCTGACCTCCGCCATCGGCGTCGCCGGGACCGTCACGAGTGTCGCGGCGTCGGTGCTGGGGCTGCAGGAGTACTCCCGCCAGGCGGTCCATGAGACGGTGCTGAGCCGCGACGACATTGCCCGCACGGTGGACCGCTGGCTGGCGCAGACCGCCGAGGAGACCGCCGCAGAGCCGTGCATGCACCCGCTCCGCGCCGCCGTCCTCGGCGCCGGCGGGCTGATCCTCGACGAGATCTCCCGCCGCGTCCCGGGAGGAGCGGTGCTGGTCAGCGAGACCGACATCCTCGACGGGATCGCGCTCGGGCTACTGCACCGCTGACTCCGGGGCCGCGTCCCTGGCGGCGAACCGGTCAAGGACCGCGGTGAGGTCGTAGCCGGTGGCGTCCTTCACCATCTGCATCGTCTGCAGCATGTTGGAGGTGACGGCCTTGGGGAGTGCCGCAGCGCCCTCGGTGGACACGATCGTCAGCGTGTCGATGTTGCCCATCGGCGCGGCGATCTTCTCCGCGATCTGTGGCAGCACCTCGATCAGCATCTGCAGCACGGCGGCGTCGTTGTAGTGCGCGAACGCCTCGGCGCGCTTGTTCATGGCCTCGGCCTCCGCCTGGCCGACGGCCAGCACCGCGGCCGCCTGAGCCTCGCCCTCGGCGCGGACCGCTTCCGCTTCCGCCGTGCGCCGGGCCTTCTCAGCCTCGCCGCGGCGGGCGCCCTCGATGGCCTCGGCCTCCGCCAGCGCCGAGCGCCGGGACTTCTCGCCGACGCCGCTCAGCCGGGCCTTCTCCGCCTCCGCCTCGGCGTTGGCGATCGAGGCGGCCTTCCGGGCGTCGGCCTCGAAGATGGCCGCGTTGCGCTGAGCCTCAGCGGCCGTCTCGACGCGGTAGCGCTCGGCGTCGGCTGGGCGCCGGACCTCGGTGTCGAGCTGGCGTTCCTTCAAGGCCGCCTGCGCCACGGCCACCTTCTCCTGCTCGAACAGGATGGACTGGTCCCGGTCCGCCTGCGCGAGGGGCCCGGCGGCGGCCGCCTGGGCGCGGGCGGCGTCGGTCTCGGCCTGGATCTCGGCCTGCTTGAGGACGAGGGCGCGGGTGGCGATCGCGATCTCCTGCTCGGCGGCGATCTGCGCCTGCTCGGCCTCGCGGCGCGCTTCCGCCTCCGCCACGGCGGCCATGCGGCCCAGCTTGGCCGACTCGGGGCGGCCCAGGTCCGACAGGTAGGTGCCGTCGTCGGTGATGTCCTGGATCTGGAACGTGTCGAGCACCAGGCCCTGTCCGGTGAGCGAGGACTCCGACTCGTCCGTGACGCGCTGCGCGAAGGCCGCCCGGTCGCGGATGATCTGTTCGACCGTCAAGGACCCGACGATGGAGCGCAGCGAGCCGGCGAGCGTCTCCTGCGTGAACGTCTCGATTTCGGCCTGCTGGCTGAGGAAGCGCTGGGCGGAGGCCCGGATCGAATCCTCGTTGCCGCCGACCTTCACGATGGCCACGCCGTCGACGTTGAGCTTGATGCCCTGGCCGGACACGGCGTTGCGGATGGTCACCATGATGCGACGTGACGACAGGTCCAGCACGTGGAGGCGCTGGATGAACGGAACCACGAACACGCCGCCTCCCATGACCACCTTCTGGCCGCTGAGGTCGGTGGAGACCAGCCCGGTCTCGGGGTTGCGCACCTCCTTGCCCTTGCGGCCGGTGATGATGAACGCCTCGTTGGGTTTGGCCACCTTGTAGCGGCTGGCGACGAGGAGGCCCACGAGGAGCAACAGCAGGAGGAGTCCCGCGATCGGGAGCAGGGCGGGGGGCATGGCAGTGCCTTTCTAGGCGGGATCAGTCGGTGATCTCGGGGGTGTGGTCTGTGGGTGTGACCTCGACGGCGGTGGGTGACATCACTGAGGAGACCCACACCTCGGTGCCTGCAGCGACGGGCCGGGCGGACCGGGCGCTGACCTTGCGCACGTGGCCGCCGACGGTGACGTGGATCTCCCCGTACCCGTCGGCGGGGATGGGGGTGATGACACGGGCCGGGTGGCCGATCATCGAGTCCGAGCGGAAGGTCGCGGCGTCTTCGCCGGCACGCAGCCGCCTGGTCAGCCACAGGGCGCCCCACGCGGCGGTGGAGCCGATGGCTCCGCCGACCACGACGGCGAGCAGCGTGTTGGGGACCAGTGCCAGGGAGAGCGCGCCGCCGAACCCGAAGGCCCCGACGAACGCCGCGATGCTGGAGATCGAGAAGAGATCGCTGTCCAGGGCGTCGAGGCCGAGCACTCCGTCGAGCACATCACCGAGGATCAGGGTCGCCAGTACGAGCGCGATGCCGACAGCGCCGATGATCAAGAACGTAGTCAACGGCTGCTCCCCTCCGGTGGGTGGACACTCCCAGCGTAGCGGGCGCCCCGTGCACCTCTCGCTAGGCGAGCATGCGGGTGCCGGTGGGTGTGGTCTCGTAGCGGTAACCGAGAGGGCTGAACCAGTAGAACTGTCCGGGTCTGGGTTGGTCGACGCGCCAGTGTCGTGCGGTCTTGGCGCGGTGGGCTTTGCGTCCGAGGGGGGCGAGGTTCCCGACGCAGGTCTGGCCGTGGCAGCCCGGCACGTAGGGCTGGGTGTGATCCAGGTCCAGGCCGTGGGCTCGGCGCTGTGAGTAGGGAAACATTTCGTGGTGCAGGGTCAGTAGGAGGGCCTTCTTCAGCCCCACGGTGGGCACGTAGTGGTCCTCGGCGGGGATTTCCGGCAGGTCGATCACCGGCTGCACTGTGATTTCGAGGCCCGGAAGGAGTTCGGCCAGCAGCGCGGTGGTGATGTGCCCGGCCTTGTCGACGCGGGCAGCGCCGGTGAGGTGGCCGATGGCGTCGGTGTGGATGTGGACGGCGAGCTCCAGTTTGGGGCGGAGCTTGGCCAGCGGCGTGGTGATGGTGCCGCAGAGGGCGCCGACGCAGTGCGGATCGTGCCGCTGTGCGCCCCCCGACTCGTCGGGAGGGTCCGGCAGGGCGACGCCCGCACCGAGCGGGATGCTTTGGTTGTCGGGCGTGGCGGCCGCGCTCTCGAGGGCGACGGCAGAGGGGCCGTCCAGGAGGGCGGGTTGTGCGGCGCGTTGGAGGAGGGCCAGCGCGTAGGCGGGGTTGGCGAGCACTCCGAGCGCCTTGGCGCGCAGGATCGTCTTCGACGTTGCGGGCTGCTCGGCTGCGAGGAGGTCCGCGATGCGGCGACGGCCGCGTCGAGGTAGCGGGCGTCGATCACGTCGAGGCGGCCGGTGAGGTTCATCACCCCGTCGTACAGGCCCCAGAGGTGGACTCCGCGGGTGGCGCGCTGTTGCCGTTCGCGTTCCGCGGCGCGGGCCCGGTCTGCCTCGATGATCATCTTCCGCAGCAGGTTGAGCGAAGCCGTCCAGCCCAACGCATCCTGCTTCGCGACCCACCGCATGGTGACATGATCTGCCATGTCGGCCGGGAGGTCCAGGCACAGCTCTGCGGCCTTGCAGGCACGCGCCGCCTCGATCTCCCCCTGCTGCACCGCGGTGTACAGGCGGGGATGGCGGTGTTTGAGGTTGAGTGCGGCGGCGAGCTTGGAAGCGGCGACGACCGGGGGGCAGCGCAGGAGCCCTGCCAACTCCAGACCGATGAACTCGGACACCGCCGGGGTGCCGCTGCCGCCGACGATCACCTTCCGCTCCGCGAGGACTTCCAGCACGTCGTCGTCCTCGACGTGGTACTGCTCGGCAAGCTCGCAGATCAAGGTGAGCGTGGTCGCCTCGGCGAAGCGGCGCAGCTCGTCGACGGAGCGCAGCTGCTCCGCGATCTCGCGCGCCGAATCCTTCATGTGCTCCACGCTAGAACCGACCACTGACAATTTTCGATCAGGCGTACCAATCGGGTGAAGTCGTAGAGAGATTCTTTCTGGCCGGGCCGACGTCCGCTGGGCTGGCAGGACGCCGGCGGCTTGGGCCACGTCCGCAACGATCCTCGCTCTGCGGATGAGTTCAGCGGAGCAACCGCGGCCGACGGTGGTACGGGTGATCGACGCCTGTGAACTCCGAGAGCGGCAAACGAGCCGCGTCTCGTCGTCTCGACAAGGCGTGGATCACGCCGGCAGCACGTAGCGATACATCAAGAGGTAGTGCAGGAACGCCGCCACGGCCACGAGCACGTGCCAGATCTCGTGGAAGCCGAACCGGCCGGGCCAGGGGTTCGGCCGCTCGATCACGTAGATCACGAAGCCCGTGCTGTACACCAGACCGCCCGCCGCAAGCAGGACGAGTGCCGTCGGCGGGAGCGAGACGTCCGCGCCCAACAGCGCGATGGTCATCCAGCCGAGCGTGATGTAGAGGGTGTTGGTGACGTACTTCGGGATTCGACGCCACACCGAACGGAGCACGATCCCTAGAATCGCGACGGCCCACACCGCGCCAAACACCGCCCATCCGTAGACACTGCGGAAGAGCACCAGCACGAGGGGAGTGACCGTGCCGGCGATCAGGGTGAAGACCGATGCGTAGTCGAGCGTCCGCAGCGCCTCGTTCACCCGGGGTCCGCGGTCGAGCCCATGGTGGAGCGTGCTCGCCGCGAAGAGCGTCATGAGGGACAGCCCGTAGACGCCGAACCCGACGATCTTCCAGGGGTCTCCCTGAGCGACGGCCTGGGAGACGAGCAGGACCGTCCCCATGACCGAGAAGCAGAAGGCCACCAGGTGCGAGAGGGTATTGAACCGCTCGTCGGTCACGTGGATGCTGCCGTCCCTGCTTCTGATAGCGCTGTTCACCAGCCGCCTTCCGCCGTGTGGCCGTGCGTGAGGGGGGTCCCGTCACGACGCAGTTTACCGGGGCGAAACTGTCGTACCTGCGCCCTAGCGTCGGCGTCAGTCGTCGACACTCAGGTCGGCGCGCGGACGGTAGGAGGTCCTCATGGACGACGTGATCGATCTGGAAGCCACGGTGGAGGCGTCGTGGCGGACGTTCGAGCAGGAGTACGCAGCCGCGGTGCGGGAGTTGCGTCCAGGGCAATACCTGCTGGCGAGTATCGATGACGGCTACGTGGACGATGACGACGAGGACGGCGGATCCGGGATGGAAGCCACCCCCTCCGTCATGACCTTCGCATGGGAGGGCGAGGTCGGCGTCATCGTGGAGGGCAACGATGTCCTGGCCTGCGCCTATCGCTTGACCCGGGCCGACATGTCCGCGTTGCGGAAGTGTGGGCTGCGCCGTTTCAGCAGGCACAGCTCGGCGTATCGGCTGGTGCTCCCCGTCAGTGAGGCGATGCAGGCCGCGGCCGTGGCAGCCTCCGTGCTCCGCGACGTGTTCTCCGTGATCCACCCAGCCTTTCTCAAGGGTGGAGGATTCGCCGTTCGCGGCGACGGGTTCCGCGACTGACATCGGCACGTTTCCGGCAACGGCAGTGGGAGGGAGGTGACGGCCTTCGGGCTGCTGCGCAAGTACAGGTACCCGTCGGACCGATCAGAGGAGGCGGTGAAGCGGGTGGTGCACCAGATGGAGGTGTTGTCGCGCGGCTAGAATCGCCGTCGCGCCCTCGTGGCCCAACTGGCAGAGGCAGGCGGCTTAAACCCGCTTCAGTACGGGTTCGAATCCCGTCGGGGGCACCCTCAGTCCGCGACGTCCAGGTCATCGGGATCCACGCCGTCGGCCAGCAGGCTGACCACCTCGCCGAACCGTGGCACCACCGCCACCCAGCCCAGCTCGTCCTCGATCCGACGAGCGAACGTGGCCGCGACCTGCGGCTCGCCGTGCGTGATGAACACCGTCTCTGGCTCCCTGTCCAGCTCACGCAGCCAGTCGAGGAGGTCGGAGGCGTCCCCGTGCACCGAGAACTCGTGGTCCCGGACGATCTCAGCCTTGACGGGCACGTACCGGCCGTTGATCTTCACCGAGTGGGCGCCCTCCTCGAGCGCACGGCCGCGCGTCCCCTCTGCCTGGAAGCCGGTGAGGACCACCGTGTTGCGCGGGTCCGGCAGAAGCCGCTGCAGGTGATAGAGCACCCTCCCGCCCTCCGCCATGCCGGAGGAGCTGACGATGATCATCGGGTCGGTGCGGCTGTTGAGCTTCTTCGAGTCCCGCGCCTCGCGAGCCTCACCGAGGTCGAGGTCGGTGAAGTCGGCCAGTGTGATGTCCTCGGCCAACTCGCCCAGCGATTCGTCGGCGTACACGGCCAGGGCCGCGATCGACATCGGCCCGTCCACGACGACGGGTACCCGAGGGATGCGACCCTCCCGCGTCAGGCGCACCAGCGCGTGCAGCACCGTCTCGGTCCTGTCGATCGCGAACGCCGGCACCACCACCTGCCCGCCACGCTCGACGGTGCGACGGATGGCCGCGGCGAACGGCTCGTGCGCCAGCTCGGGCTCGAGATGCTCGCGGTCGCCGTAGGTGGACTCACAGAGCACGACGTCGGCCCCGGGCGGCGTCTCACGGGGCTTGAGGATGGGGTGGTCGTGGCGGCCCAGGTCTCCGGAGAACAGCACGCTGCGGTCCCCGAACCGGACGTGGATGCTCGCGGAGCCGAGGATGTGGCCCGCGCGCACCCAGCGGGCGGTGACACCGTCGAGGTCCACATCGGTGTCGAACGGGACGGGGCGCATCAGCGGCAGAGTGTCCTCGACGTGCACGCCGGTGTAGAGCGCCTCGGGCGGCTCGTGCCTCGAGTAGCCGCCGCGGAGCGCATCCGTGACCGACTGCTCCTGGAGCCGGCCGGAGTCCCGCAGCACGATCTCGGCGAGGCGGATCGTGGCCTCGGTGCACCAGATGGGCCCCCGGAACCCGTGCTTGACGAGTGCCGGAAGGTAGGCCGAATGGTCCGTGTGCGCGTGTGTGAGGAGCACGTCGGTGATCGAGGCGGGATCAACCGGGAAGTCCGCCCGGTTCTGGGTCCGCCACTGCTTCTCGCCCTGGAACATGCCGGCGTCGACGAGGATCCGCCTGCCGCCGAGGGTCAGCAGGTACTTCGAGCCGGTGACAGTGCCGGCCGCACCGAGGAACGTGAGGGTCGCGGTCTGAGGAGTGCTCATGACTCCGATCGTCGCACGACGGCGGGGTCGCCACGCCGAACCCGTCGAAGGGCAGATGTGTTGCGGTCCTCGGTACCATGGAGACCGACAGACTCCTCCTTGGGTCAGCCCAGAAAGAGCAAGTGACATGGCAAATCCGATCATCGGTCGCCCCGACGCCTTCGCGCGGAACGCTGCCCCGCAGCAGCAGTACCCGCAGCCCGGCTACGGCTACGACCAGCCGCAATACTCCCAGTACCCCCAGCAGTCGCCCTACGCACCCTCCCAGCAGCCGGCCCGCGTCGGCGGCGTGATGACCCTGGACGACGTCATCGCCAAGAGCGCGATCACGCTCGGCGTGGTGCTCGTCGTGGCCATCGCCACGTTCATGTTCATCCCCACCAGCCTGCTGATGCCGGCCGTGATCGTGTCGGCCCTCGTCGGGTTCGTCACGGTGCTGTTCGTGGCCGGCAGGGCCAAGCTCCCCGTCGGCGGCGTGCTGTTCTACGCTGCGGTCGAGGGCGTCTTCGTGGGCGCGTTCTCGCTCCTGTTCGAGCTGATGTACCCCGGCATCGTGGTGTCCGCGGTGCTCGCGACCTTCGTCACGGCAGGCGCCACGCTCGCCGCGTACAAGTTCTTCAACATCCGCGTCACCGCCAAGTTCCGCAAGGTGGTCTTCATTGCCACCGCGTCGCTGGCGGCCGTATTCCTGGTCAACCTGGTGCTCGCGCTGTTCGGCATCGATCTCGGCATCCGCGACATCGGCTCAGGCGCCGGACTGCTGTCCATCGGCATCTCGGTGCTGGCGGTCATCCTCGCGGTGCTCAGCCTCGTCGTGGACTTCGACTCGATCGAGCGCGGCATCGCGGCCCAGGCCCCGGCTCAGGAGTCGTGGCGCGCGGCCCTCGGCATCACGGTCACCATGGTGTGGCTGTACACCGAGATCCTGCGCATCATGAGCTACTTCAGGAACTGAGCGGACGGCCCAGCTTCCGGGCGAACTGCGACAGCAGCGTCCGGGAGCTGTTGGTCCAATGCAATCTGCGCCATGAGCGCGTCGGCACCCAGCTGGCCTCTTGCGTCGATCCACCCACATCGTGGACGACGGGGTCACTGGGTGTCTTGCATGTGGCGCCGTAGATGACCCGCAATGCGTGGAAGTCCTCCAGCCTCCCGGAGAGCGAACGGCCCACCCAGTGCTCGGACTCCAGGGTCAGCACCCTGTCGATCACCACCTCCTGGCCCGTCTCCTCGTAGATCTCGCGCAGCACCGCATCCGACGGGGACTCACCCGGGTCCACCCCACCGCCCGGCAGCGCCCAGGTTCCGGGGGCCGCCGTGGCTGAGGAGTTCACGGTGCCCAGGATCCCGCGGTCCGAGAACACGAGCGCGTAGGCGCCGACACGCTGGTGCAGCCGGGGCGTCTCCTGCGACGGGGCCACGTAGACCGTGTGACGCTCCTGAGGGCGGTGGTCCGCCGCGCACACCTCGCGCACGAGCCACGTGAAGACGATGTCATCGCTCTGCATGGTGGCCCCGAGGGGGCGGAGGGGCACGAAGCCATGGTCGAACATGGTGACCCGGGGGTGGCGTCCGTGCTCCACGGGGAAGCCTGCCACCGGCGCCCCCACGGGACTGGTGACACCGACGACGCGCATTGGACAAGTCTAGTCGCTGGTCCGGAGATGATCCTCTGCCGCGTCGACGGCCGTCCGGTTAGGATGGACGGACCAAGCGTGAGGGAGCGATCCATGGAGTTCCGGGACAATGCCCGCATCGACAACGCCAACGTCCGCTACGGCGGGGGAGGCGGCGGTCGCCGTGGCGGCCGCGGGATCGCCGTCGGTGGCGGCATCGGCGGCCTCATCATCACCCTGCTCCTGCTGGTCTTCGGCGGGGGCAACCTGGGCATCAATCCGGACGACATCCTGGGCGGTGGTCAGGCGCAACCCTCGACGGTGGGCCAGAACCCCGAGTGCCAGACCGGCGCGGACATCGACACCAACCCGGACTGCCGATGGCCGGCCTACGTGGTGGCCATCGAGAACTACTGGAGTCAGGTCGTCGAGGGCTACCAGCCCGGCACCACCCAGCTGTTCACCGGCCAGGTGGCGACGGCATGCGGTACCGGTTCGTCTGAGATGGGCCCCTTCTACTGCCCCGGAGACCAGACCATCTACATCGACACCGAGTTCATGGGCGTTCTGCTCAACCAGCTCGGCGCGGCCGGCGGTTACGCCGCGGAGGCCTACATCGTCGCCCACGAGTACGGCCATCACATCTCCAACCTGACCGGCACCATGCAGCAGGCGCGCTCCATGGGCAACGACACCGGACCCACCTCCGGCCAGGTGCGCCTCGAGCTCCAGGCCGACTGCTACGCCGGGGTGTGGTTCAACAACACCCTCAAGGATCCGCAATCGCCCATCGAGTCGATCACGCAGGACGACCTCAACCGCATCGTCGACGCCGCCCGAGCAGTCGGCGATGACCACATCCAGGAGCAGCAGGGCGGCCGTGTCGTTCCGGAGAGCTGGACGCACGGTTCATCCGAGATGCGGCAGCTGTGGGTGGCCAAGGGCTTCAACAGCGGAGACCCGAACGTGTGTGACACGTTCTCCACCGACGATCTGGGGCAGTAGCGGTCAGCCGACAAGGTCGGTCATGTCGCGGCCTTCGAGGTCCGCGTAGTGCACTTCGCCCTGGCAGTCCACGCGTGCCACCGGCGCGGAGCGCTGGAGGCTCATGTCGATGAGCACGTCGCACTGCTCCTCCGACGTGGTCTGGAACTGAGCCACGGTCTTGGCGAGTGCCGCGGGTTGGATGAGCGCGGGGTCGAACGTGGTGAGAGCGGGCGAATCGGTGCGCCTCGTCTCGAACACGGGGACGGCTCCGACGCGCGCGCGGTTCAGCACCACGCCTGGATCCACGTCCGGCAGGTCTGCCCAGTACCCCCGGGCTAGGTTGAAGCCGACGGCGTACACCTCACGGGCGTCGCCCAGAACCTCGGCGAGTCCGGCGGTGATGTCCGCCACCGAGGTCACCCCCAGGACCGCGACCGCGGTGCCGTCCTGCCGGTAGAACACGGTCTCGGACTCCGGGCGGGAGGTGACGGTCATGAGTACCTGACCGTCGCGGTAGTCCACGATCTGGAGCACCAGGTCACCGCGTACCCCGCGCAGGTCCGCCACGTCGAACATTCGGCCGACGGACTCCAACGGGAAGTCATTGGGGTCGAAGGTGGCCTGGTCGAAGTACTGCACGTCCGAGTCCACTCGGTCGATGACGCCATCGCGCCATTGGTAGGTGGCCACGCCGAGGTCCGGCAGAAGGGCACTGAGGGTCGCGGCGTCACTGGTGACGTCCACCTTGAGCACAGGGAGGCCACCCGCCACGCGGTGCAGCTCCCCCACGACCTCGGCGGCCGAGCCGTCGACCAGATCCTCGGTGACAGGGAAGCTGACGGGCAGGGCACGGGCAGGGAGCGGGCTGCCGCTGGGCGACGGGGCGGCAGTGGGGGAGTTGCTGACGGGCGGCGCCGACACGCCGACTGTGGTCGACGGTGCGGCGGTGCCGGTGGGCGCGGGAGTTGGGTCCGTACAGCCGGTGGCGACGGCGAGGGCAAGCGCTGCCACCCCCACCCGCCAACTCCGCATGGCGCAAGTGTAGGAGACGCCGGTGGTCAGCTCCGCGGGCCGCAGGTCACGCCCGTGGCGTGGTTGGGGCAGTAGCCCTGGGGATTCTTGTGCAGGTACTGCTGGTGCTCCACCTCGGCGTAGTAGAACACCTGCCCGGGAGCGATCTCCGTGGCGATCCGGCCGAACCCGGCGTCCGTCAGCTGAGCCTGGAACTCCTCACGCGTGCGCTCGGCGGCCTCCCGCTGTGCCTCGTCGACGGGGAAGACGGCCGATCGGTACTGGGTGCCGACGTCGTTGCCCTGGCGGTTGAGCTGGGTGGGGTCATGATTCTCCCAGAACAGGCGCAGCAGGTCCTCGTACGAGACGCGGACCGGGTCGAACACCACCCGCACCGTCTCCGTGTGGCCGGTCCGGCCGGTGCAGGTCTCCTGGTAGGTGGGGTTCGGGGTGATCCCACCCATGAACCCCACGGCGGTGTTGACCACGCCGTCGACCTCCCAGTACAGGCGCTCCTCGCCCCAGTAGCAGCCCAGGGCGAAGTAGGCCACCTCGCAGCGCGGGGGTACCTCGTCGAGGGGAAGTCCGAGCACCGCGTGCCTGGGGATGGGCGCCAGGACGGGGGACGTGCGCCCCGGCAACGCGTCGGCTTCGCCCACCTTCTGGGGCGTGGACATGCGGGCATTGAGCCAGGCGAGAACGTCGATCTCCATGCTCCCGATGCTAACCCCGATGGGCAACCGGTTCGTTTCACCCTGCAGAGGGCAGGCGCCAGTCGATGGCGGAGCCGCCCTGCGCTTCGAGGAGCCGGTTGGTCTGGCTGAAGGGCCTCGACCCGAAGAAGCCGGTCCGGGCGGACAGGGGCGACGGGTGGGCGCTGGCGATGACCGGGACCTCACCGAGCAGCGGACGGGCCGTCTGGGCGTCCCTGCCCCAGAGGATGGCCACCAGCGGTCCGCCGCGGCCGGCCAGAGCTTCGACCGCGCACGCCGTGACCGCCTCCCACCCCTTGCCGCGGTGGGACGCGGGGGCGCCCGGGCGCACGGTCAGTACCCGGTTGAGCAGGAGCACGCCCTGCTCGAACCAGCGTGTGAGATCCCCGTGCTTCGAGGCGGGGATGCCGAGGTCCGCGTCGAGCTCGCGGTAGATGTTGACCAGACTCCCCGGCAGGGGACGCACCTCCGGCGCCACGGAGAACGACAGGCCGACGGGGTGGCCCGGCGTCGGGTAGGGGTCCTGGCCGAGGATGAGGACCCGGACGTCCGCCAAGGGACGCGTGAACGCCCGGAGGATGTTCTCGCCGGACGGCAGGTATCCGTGCCCGGCCGCGATCTCCGCGCGCAGGAAGGCGCCCATGGCCGAGATGTTGTCCTCGACCGGGCCAAGGGCCTCCGCCCAGTCCGGAGCGATGAGATCGGTGAGCTGCTTCGGCATGGGGCAACTCTGGCACACGGCCCCGGGCGATCGGTTGGGTCAGGGTTGAGCCTGACTCGACCCGGGAAAGTGGCAAGCCTGCCTTTCCGTAATGGAAAGGCCGATTACCATTGAGTCATGAGCAATCCCGATATCGGTCCCATCTTGGACGATCTCGCCGCCGGCCGCATCGACGCCGCCGAGGCTAGCCGCCGCATCGAGGCGGCCAAGGCACCCACCCCCGGGGTCAAGGCCGGCACCGACATTCCCGAGGACACCACCACCAACGGCGGCCCGAAGGTGGGCGGGCTGGCGCGGGTGGCCGTCACCGCCGTCGGGCGCCGGGTGCGCATCGAGGGTGACGCGTCGGTCACCACGCTCACCATCGACGGCCCGCACGTGCTGCGGCGCGTGGGCACCGTCATGGAGGTCAACTCCACCGGCGAGTTCGGCCCGAGTTTTCAGGGCTTCTCGCTCATCCGGCCGCCGCGCAACCTGGAGGACCTCCGCGACATCGGTCTGGGCAAGGAACTGGTGATCCGCGTCAACCCCTCGCTCATCGTCGACGCCGAGGTCACCACCGGCGGCCTGCGCACGGTCGGGGTGCCCCGCCTCGGCCGCATCCGCGTCACGGCGGGCGGCTCGAACCTGGAGGACGTCCACGAGATCGAGGACCTGCTCAGCCAGGCGGGCGGCATCGCGGTGAGCGGCCCCATCAGCATGGGACGCTCCCGCCTACGCGTCGAATCGGGCACCCTGACCGTGCACCTCACCAAGGGGGCCAACGTGACCATCCGCGGCGAGGCGCGGCTCGGCCGGATCAGCTGGCCGGGTGGCAGTGAGGGCGTCGACGAGTACGTGGTGGGCAACGGCTCCGCCCGGCTCGACATCGCCGTCGTCATGGGCATGGCCACGATCAAGACGGAGGACTGAGATGACCGGACGCCACCTCTACCACGCTCCCGCGGAGTGCCCCGTGTGCGGGGACCCGCTCATGACCATCCGTAAGGGCTGCCTGCACTGCGGCACCGAGATCGCCGGCGAGTTCGCCAGCTGTGACTTCTGCGCCCTCTCCGAGGCGGACCTCAGCCTGCTTCGCGTGTTCCTGGGCTCACGGGGAAACCTCCGAGAGGTGGAGAAGCACCTCCAGGTGAGCTACCCCACGGCTCGGGGCCGGCTGGATGCCGTGTTGGCCAAGCTGGGACTCACCCCGAGCGCGGAAGCGGAACCCACCGTCGACGCCGCGCCCGCCCCGCCCCACGCTGAGGGGGGCGACGAAGCGTCCGAGTATGGCGAGGAGGTGCCGGCCACCGGATCAGCCCAGGATCAGATCCTGGCGCGCGTGGCGAGGGGGGAGTTGAGCGCGGAGGTCGCGGCTCAGCTGCTGAGGGCCTGAATCAGAGGAGATCGATCTTGGTGACCACCACTGTGATCTCGCGGCCGTTGGGTGCCTCGTAGGTGACCTTGTCGCCCAGTTTCGCGCCCACGACGGCGGCGCCGAGCGGCGCCTGGGGTGAGACCGCGTGGCCCACCGAGGAATCCGTGCCGAGGATCTCCCGGGAGCCGAGCAGGAACGTCTCGGTGTCCGACTCGTCCCCGTCGAAGGCCACCGTGACCACTTTGCCGGGGGCCACCTCGTCGTGCGCGCCCTCGGGCTCGCCCACCTGGGCGCGGCGCAGCAGGTCCTCCAACTGGCGGATGCGGCTCTCCATCTGCCCCTGCTCCTCGCGGGCGGCGTGGTAGCCCCCGTTCTCGCTGAGGTCACCCTCTTCGCGGGCGGAAGCGATGCGGGCGGTCACTTCCGGGCGCCCGACCGTCTTCAGGTCGTTGAGTTCGGCCGCGAGCTTGTCGTGGGCCTCTTGCGTGAGCCAGACCACGTCGGTAGAAGTTTCGGACATTGAGCAAGCCTATCAGCCCACCGTGCGGCAGCCCTCGATGCTCACGCTCGTGGCCTCCTTCACCGTGCGCAGGGTGATGTGGACATCTGTGAGCACGGCGTCGCCGGCGGGGACCTCGACAAGCTGCTCGGCCACCTTCTCGAACGATGTGGCCTGTGCGTACACCTGGCACTCCACCGGGACCGCCGGGTCCTCCCGCTGGATCACGAGCTCGGCGGTCACCTTGGAGGGGCTCTCCACCTCGAACCCGCGGATCATCGCGGCCACCGGCGGGCTGGAGCGCACCACGCCGGTGACGATCACCAGGATGATGGCGCCGAGGACCGCCGCCCCCGCCAGGCCTCCGAGGATGAAGTCCACGGGGGAGCGCTGGGGATAGCGGGCGGCGATGCGGGCTTCGTCCTGGCTGGTCACCGGTCCATTGTGCCCTGACACGCCCACCGGTCCCGCCGGGCCTGCCAGAATGTCATGTTCGCGCCCGAGCCCCCCTAGGGGCCAACGCGGCTCGGTGCTCAACCCCAGGCTCGCCGGGGACCCGCACGCGACCTCCTCTCCGGGCTTCGTCAGGTGCCGCTGGTCCCGGAGTTCTACATCTAGACGGGAGCGGAATCGCGGCGGCGGTGCAGCTGCCACGCGGCGGCCACGCCTCCGACGGCTCCGCCCAGGTGGGCCTGCCAGCTGACGCCGGCGGCGGTGGGGAAGACGCCCCACAGCACGGAGCCGTAGAGCAGGAACACCACCACCGCGATGGCGATCTGGCCGGGCCTCCCGCTGAAGATTCCGCGCACCAACAGGTAGGCGAGCCAGCCGAAGATCACTCCGGAGGCGCCCGCCGTGATGGTGCCGAGGGGGGACAGCAGCCAGGCCGCCAGCCCCGACGTCACCACCGACGTGAGGCTCGCCACCATCCATCGGACGACGCCGGCGAGATAGGTGAGCACGCCGAGCACCAGAAACGGCAGCGAGTTGCCGATCAGGTGGCCCCAGCCGTAGTGCAGGAACGGCGCGAGGAGAATGTTGGGCAGATCCTCGGCCTGGCGGGGCTCGATCCCGTAGTAATCCAGGCTGTTGAGTGTCATGGCGTCCACAATTTCCAGCACCCACATCACGGCGAGGAGGCCGCCGATGATGACGAGGGCGCGGGACAGGGTGGGCTTGCTGACCGGCTCGACGCTCATGCCACCAGTGTGACGGACGAGGGCAAGCACGCGGCCGTTACCCTTGTCCGCATGGTCAACCGCCTCGCACAGTCCGCCAGCGACTATCTCCTCCAGCACGCGCACCAGAACATCGACTGGTGGGAGTGGTCACCTGAGGCGCTCGAGTCCGCCGTCGAGCTGGACCGTCCCATTCTGTTGTCCGTCGGCTACGCCTCCTGCCACTGGTGCCACGTGATGAGCCACGAGTCCTTCGACGACGCGGAGATCGCGCGCTACATCAACCAGCATTTCGTGGCGATCAAGGTGGATCGGCAGCAGCACCCCGACGTCGACGCGCTGTACATGGTGGCCACGCAGGCCATGAACGGTGGCACGGGCGGGTGGCCGATGACCGCGTTCCTCACGCCGACGGGGGAGCCGTTCTTCACCGGCACGTACTTCCCGCCGGTGGCCCAAGGGGGCCAGCCGTCCTTCCGTCAGGTGCTGGAGGCGATGGCCGACGCCTGGCATTCACGCCGCGACAAGGTGGTTGCCTCGGCCGCGTACGTGGTGCAGACGCTGAGGTCGCAGGCCGCACCGTCGCCCGACACCTCCCCGGACCTCCGGGCCGCCATCGACGCCGTCGAGTCGTCGTTCGATCTGATCCACGGTGGGTTCGGCGGGCAGCCCAAGTTCCCGGCGCCCACCCTCCTTGACGCGCTGCTCGTCAAGGGCGACCCCAGATCGCTGGAGCTGGCGCAGCGCACCCTCGAGGCGATGGCCCGCGGCGGCATCCACGATCAGGTGGGCGGCGGCTTCCACCGCTACGCCGTCGACCCGGGCTGGGTGGTGCCGCACTTCGAGAAGATGCTCTACGACAACGCCCTCCTCCTGGGCGCCTACGTCCGCGGGTGGCGGCGCACGGCGGACCACGATGCGGGCCTGCGGGCTCTGCTGGAGCGCACCGCGTACGGCATCGTCGAGTGGCTGGAACGGGAGATGGTCACCGACCACGGGGGATTCATCAGCGGCCTCGACGCCGACTCCTGCGACATCCGCGGCGCCGTCCACGAGGGAATCTTCTACCTGTGGAACCCTGAGCTGCTTGACGACGCCCTCGGCCCCGAACTGGGGGAGTGGGCCGCGGACGTGTTCCACGTCACCCGAGGTGGCACCTTCGAGGACGGACTCTCCACGCTGCAACTGCGCGGGCGCCCGGACTTCGCCAAGCTCGAGTCCGTGGCGGCCATCCTGCTGGAGGAGCGCGCCACGCGGTTCCGGCCCGGGTCGGACACCCTGGTGGTGGCGTCGTGGAACGGCTGGGCCATCTCGTCGCTCGTCACGGGGGCGTTGGTGTTCAACGAGAAGGGGTGGCTGGAGCTGGCGGTCCGCGCCGCTCAGCACCTCGTCGACGTCCACCTGGCCGACGGCGACCTCCGGCGGTCCTCGCGCGACGCCGTGGCCGGGCCGGGCGTCGGCGCCGCGGAGGACTTCGGCGCCGTGGCGGAGGCCTTCGCGCTGCTCGCGGGAGCGACGGGTGACGCGGCTTGGCTGCGTCGGTCCGAGGGGTTGGTGGACCGCGCGGTCGAGCTGTTCGGACACGACGACGGCGGTTTCTACGACGCGGCCGACACGGGGCTCTTCGACCGTCCCCGGTCCACCACGGACAACGTGACCCCGAGCGGCACGTCGGCTCTGGTGGCGGCTCTCCGGGTGGTGGGTCTCCTCGCGGAACGCCCGGACCTGATCGAGCGCGCCGACGCGGCCGCGCGCACCACCTGGCCCGCCGTGGCCGAGAGTCCAAGGTTCGCGGGGGCCGCGCTGGCAGACCTGCTCATCAGTGACGAGGCTCGCCGCGGGCTCAAGCCGGCGGTCGCCGTCGTCGTGAGCCAGGACCCGTTCGACGAGCTGGCGCGCGCGTCTTGGCGGCTGGCGCCGGCCGGATCCGCCGTCGTCACCGCTCCGGCCGGGGCCGAGGGCTGGGGCTCTCATCTGGAGAACCGGACCGCCCACGCGGTGTACGTGTGCCGCGGCACGGTCTGCTTCGACCCGGTGACGGACTACAACGAGCTCAAGACGCCGCTCTGGACCCGGGTGTAGAACGGCCCGCTTACTGCTGGAGCGCGCCGCGCATGATGGTGTCACCCGAGTGCCGAGGCTCGTCGTCGAACAGCTCGTTGGACAGGTCCACGATGAGGTAGCCGGCCTCGATGAGCGCCTCGTCCACGGTGAACCGCCCAACGGTCTCGGCCGTGAACACGCCCACCGAGATCATCCGCGCCAGGTCCGTGTTGATGAGCCAGACCTCGACGTATCCGCTGGGGTTCGCAACGCCCTGAGGTACCTCCACGGACAGGCTGTACCCGGCGCTGCGCCGCAGGAGTTCGGCGGTTCCCAGCCGTTCGTCCGGACGATCCAGCGGGGTGAGGACTGCCCGCCGGACGGCGTCGCCGGCGTCATCGGGTCCCACTGCCGCCCACATCCCGGCGGCCCCGGCCGCGGCGCCCAGCAGCAGTCCACCCACACCGAACAACCATGCGCGCCGGCCGACGGTGGGACCGGCCGCCGGCGCGCGCCGGGGGGTGGCGTCCTGAGCGGCCCCGGGGGAGACGCCTGTGGCCGCCGCGATGGCCTCCCATGTGCCCGGCCCAGGATCCGACCATGCGGGTTCGGTGCGCGCGGCCCGGCGGAAACGCTCGGCCACCTCGTCGAGTGGGTACTCGCGGTCAGACACCTGCATCCACCTCCTCGAACACTGCCCTCAGCCTTTCCAATCCTCGTCTGACGTGCGACTTGACCGTGCCCAATGGTAGGGCGAGCCGCTGTGCGACCTCGTCATGCGTGCGGTCCTCCAGGTACACCATCCGCAGGATCGTGGCCCGGGGATCACCCAGGGTGGCGAGAGCGTCGTGCACCACCACCGCATCGACCACCGCGTCGGTGCGCGCCGCCTCGACGGGCGGGTCACCCACCAGGGCCTCCCTGGCCACCGCTTCGTCCGTGCGAAAACCGCGGGACCTGGCGCGCAGCGCGTCGATGACCTTGAGCTTGCAGATCCCGATCAGCCAGGCCGGCAGCGATTCGTCGGTGGCGCGCAGAGTCGCCCGGGATTTCCAGGCGGCGATGAACACCTGTTGGGTCACGTCGTCCGCGTCCGTGGAGGAGCCGAGCGAGCTGCGCGCGATCGTGTGGACGAGTCGGGACCAGCGCGAGAAAGCTTCCCGAAGGGCCGATTCATCACCTGCCGCGAAGCGCGCGGCCAACAGGCTCACCGGGGTGGCAAGCGTATCGGCGGTCACGCAGATCAGTGTGGCACACCCCTCTCCGGCTTGGTGGTGGCGCGGCGAGGCTCCCGTCCCGCGGAGCGGTCCGCGGGACGGGAGCCGGCCTCTCGGATGGATCAGGCCTGGCTGCGCGCCCGAGACCGCTGGGCCGCGACCACCGTGGTGGCGACGCCGGCGATCATGAGGGAGGCGGCGGCGAGGCTGAGGAATGACGTGTCGCCCGGGCCCTCCGCGCCGGTGCTGGGCATGCCGTGCACCAGCTTGACGCTCTGCACGGCGAGGGCGAGGCTCTCGTCCTCCAGGGAACCCCATGCGTAGACGATGGTGTTCATCCCTGCGGCCACGTCCACGTCGGCCGGGCCGAGGACGACGGTGTCGGTACCGGCTGCGACGACGTCAGCCGCGACCGTGCCGGCCGCGAGGGCAAGCATGGCCTCCTTCGGGTTCTCGAGGCCCGGTACGACGACGGCGCCGCCCGCTCGGACGTCCACCGCAGGGGCGGCGGCCACATGGCGGACCGTCAGGCGGGCCCCCTCGTCGGAGGCGGAGGTGTCGTTGACGAACGGGGTGAGTGCGGGCTTGCCGTCGGCGGTGAGGTGGGCCACGACGGTGATGTTCGCGCCGGCCGGGACATTGACGTCCATGGCCTCCACGACTGCCGCACCGTCGGCGCCGGCGCCGGCCGCGACGACCTTGAGGTCGTATTCGCCGGCAGGAAGCATCTGGGGATCGGTCAGGGTGCCGGGGGCGAAGTTGGTCAGCAGTTCGGCGCCGTTGGCGTAGACGTCGACGGTGGCGCCCGGGACTCCGTGCAGGATGGAGACCGTGGCGGTGTGGTCGTCGGCGTGGGCCAGCGCGGCGGGTGCGGCGACGGCGGCGAGGGCCAGGGAGCCGGCGGCGAACAGGCGGGCGAGCTTCATGGGAGTGTCCTTTCGAAGTGTCCACGGGCGACGATCGCCCTGACATGGAGTACTTCGCCGGCTCCCCCCGATTCGGATGCACCGAATGCGACTTTTTTTCAAGGAACTTTCTGCACCGGCTCCCCGGGTCTCTGAGGAGGCCGCCGACGCGGTCCCTGAGCCTCCTCAGGGACCGCGTCGGACGCAGCCGTCGCCTGGCTGACTTCCGTCAGGAGAGCTCGTCGACCTCCAGCATGTCGGTCACCAGGGCCGCGATCGGCGAGCGCTCGGAGCGGGTCAGTGTCACGTGGGCGAAAAGCGGGTTGCCCTTGAGCTTCTCGATCACCGCGACGATGCCGTCGTGCCGGCCCACCCGCAGGTTGTCCCGCTGCGCCACGTCGTGGGTGAGTACCACGCGCGAGTTCTTCCCTACGCGGGAGAGCACCGTGAGCAGCACGTTGCGCTCGAGCGACTGGGCCTCGTCGACGATGATGAAGGCGTCGTGCAGCGACCGGCCCCGGATGTGGGTCAGCGGCAGCACCTCGATCATCTCCTGCTCCAGGAGTTCGTCGATGACGTACTTGTTGGTCACCGAGGAAAGCGTGTCGAACACGGCCTGCCCCCAGGGTGCCATCTTCTCGCCGGCGGTGCCGGGCAGGAACCCGAGGTCCTGGCCCCCGACGGGGTAGAGCGGGCGGAACACCATGACCTTGGTGTACTTGCGCTGCTCGAGCACCGCGTCGAACCCGGCACACAGCGCGAGCGCGGACTTGCCGGTGCCGGCGCGACCGCCCAGGGAGACGATGCCGATGGAGTCGTCCATGAGCAGGTCCAGCGCCACCCGCTGCTCGGCCGATCGGCCGTGGATGCCGAACACCTCGCGGTCGTGCTTGATGAGCTTGACCGAGCCGTCGGGGAGCCTTCGCCCCAGTGCGCTCGACCCGGGCGCGTGGAGCACGATGCCGGTGTGGGTGGGCAGGAATGCCGCCTCGTCGATCACCGCGTGGCCGTCCTCGTACAGCGCGGAGACGTCATCGGTGGTCACCTCGATCGTGGCCATGCCGGTGAAGCCCGCCTGGAGCGGCAGCTCGTTGCGATACTCCTCCGCTGCCAGGCCGACGGCGGCCGCCTTGACTCGTAGCGGCAGGTCCTTCGAGACCAGCACCACATCGTGGCCCTCGTTGGAGTAGTTGAGCGCCACGGCCAGGATCCGGGTGTCGTTGTCGCCGAGCCTGAAGCCGGCAGGCAGTGACTCGGGATCCGTGTGGTTGAGCTCGACCCGCAGGTTGCCGCCCTGCTCGTTGGTGGCCATGGGGGTGTCCAGGCGCCCGTGCTGGATGCGCAGGTCGTCGAGCAGGCGGAGCGCGGACCGTGCGAAGTAGCCCAGCTCCGGGTGGTGGCGCTTGGATTCGAGCTCTGTGATCACCACGATGGGCAGGATCACGTTGTGCTCGGCGAAGCGGAGCATCGCCTTCGGGTCCGAGAGGAGGACGGAGGTATCGACGACGTAGGTCTTGATGGCCGTGTCGGGCCGGACATCGGTGTGGGAAGCCTGCTGGTGGGACGCGTTGAGCACGATTGCTCCCTTTCGCCGGGGGCCGCGCTCACCACGTCGGTCCCCGAATCTTGCTAGAGGACCGTCTGGGCTGGGATGGAGTGCATCTCCATGGGCCGACAATAACCCCCCGGCCCCTCCACGGCTAGAGGAATCACACCGATGTCATTCGCTGTTCATTCAGCCCGGGAAGACGGCCAGACCGATCGCGACGGCGTGCAGCAGGGCCGCGATGATCGTGCATGCGTGGAACACCTCGTGGAAGCCGAACCAGGCGGGTGACAGCTGCGGCCGCTTCGTGGCGTACGCGACGGCGCCCAGGGAGTACACCAGGCCACCGGCGAGCACCAGGAGTACCACCGCCGGCCCACCGGAGGCCCAGAGCTGGGCAAGCCACCCCATGGCGGCCCAGCCCATGGCGACGTAGAGGAACGTGTAGAGCCAGCGGGGGGCGCCGAGCCAGAGGATGCGGAAGAGCACGCCGAGCAGCGCGACGCTCCAGATCAACGCGAGCAGCGTCACGCGTGAGCTGCCCTCGAGCAGCGTGAGGGCCAACGGGGTGTAGGTGCCCGCGATGAAGACGAAGATGTTGGAGTGGTCGATGCGCCGGAAGAGGGCGTTGGTCCGGGAGGACCACGTGCCGCGGTGGTAGGCGGCACTGGTGCCGAACAACTGCACGGCCGCCAGCGTGTATATCCCGCAGCCGATCCGCGCGGTCAGCGTCGGTGCGAACACGGTGAACGTCAGCCCGATGAGGAAGGCGACGGGGGCCATGCCGAGATGCAGCCATCCGCGCAGCTTCGGCTTTGTGGTGGCTGCGTGGGTGGCCTGGAAGGGGGGCTCAGCGATGCTGGTCATGTTCATACCTACGGTAGAGTAACTTACGCCACCGTAGGTTACTCCTGCGGCGCTGCGAAGCCAACTGGGCGCTAGTGTATTTCGCATGTCAGCGGTGCAACGCCTCGTCGAACGCTGGTGGCCGCCCCGGTGGCTCTACGCCTGGTACGAGCGGCAGGTGCTCAGTCAACTCGACCGCGCCAGCCTCCCGCGGCACGTGGCGGTCCTCGCCGACGGCAACCGGCGCTGGGCGCGCATGAACGCTCCTGGTCAGCCCCTGGTCGCGGGGTACCGGGCGGGGGCGGCGAAACTGCTCGAGTTCGTGGAGTGGTGCGACGAGACCGGGATCCCCGTCATCACGCTCTGGGTGCTGAGCACGGACAACCTCGAGCGTGCCGAGGACGACGAGCTGGCCCCGCTCCTCGAGGTGATCAGCCAGCTCGTGACGGATCTGGCGGCCACCGGCCGCTGGTGCGTCCAGGCCGTCGGAGCTCTGGACCTGCTCCCCGAGGATGTGGCTCAGGCGCTGCGGAGGGCGTCGGAATCCACCGCCGGCGTCACCGGCATGCACGTCAACGTGGCCGTGGCCTACGGAGGGCGGCATGAGCTGCGCGACGCGGTCCGGTCACTTCTGGCGGCCCGCGCGAGGGATGGCGCCACGCTGAGCGATGTGGCCGAGACGCTGGAGATCGACGAGATCTCCGCGCACCTCTACACGAGGGGGCAGCCGGACCCGGATCTGATCATCCGCACCTCGGGTGAGCAGCGCCTGTCCGGGTTCCTGCTCTGGCAGTCGGCGCACAGCGAGTACTACTTCTGCGAGGCCCTCTGGCCGGACTTCCGGCGCGTGGATTTCGTCCGCGCGCTGCGCGCGTACTCGGCCCGCGAGCGCCGCTTCGGACGCTGAGCGTCGCGTTGTCCGCCCACCCGGGGGCGTGGGACGATGGCGCCCATGGCCCGCCGCAACCCGAACGCCCGCACGCGGGACATGGTGATCTCGATGGCTGTACTGCTGGTGCCCATCGCGCTGATCGCGTGGTGGTTCACCGTCACGCCGGAGCCCCGGCCCGAGGCGGTCAGCGTCGAGGAGACCCTGGCCCGGGCGGTGGCCGAGTCGCCCTACCCGCCCCTGCGCGCCGCGGAGCCCGGCGCGGACTGGATCCCCGTCCGGGTCGCCTGGGCCAAGGAGGGCGACCCCTGGATCACCGGTGATCCGGCCACCGGCAACTGGTGGCAGGTGGGTTACCTCGCCCCGGATGAGATCTACTACGGCGTCCAGCAGCGCGACGGCGCGCCTGCCGGCTTCGTCGCGGACACCACACGGGAGGGCCGTCCCCTCGGCGATGACGTCGACCTGGCCGGGCGCACCTGGGAGCGCTACGAGAGCGCCGACGGCCGCACCCGCAGCCTCGTCCACGCCGACGACGTCGTGACCTCCATCGTGACGGCCGATGCCGACTTCACGGCCCTGGAGGCGTTCGCCGCGACGTTGGTCGAGGCGCGGTAGGCCGCGCTAGTCCGCGGCTGGTCGCGCCTTGGCCACCTGCTCCTTGGCGCCGTCGAGAAACCCCTGGCAGATGTCGGCGAGCTTCTCGCCGCGCTGCCACAGGTCCATGGACTCGGCCAGCGACGCCCCGCCGGACTCCAGCCTTCGCACGACGTCGACGAGCTCGTCGCGTGCGGCCTCGTAGGTGAGTTTCTGGTCAGCCATGGTGGGTGTCCTTCGGGGTGGTGGCGACGACGTCGAGGTCGAGCGAGCCGTCGGCGAGATAGGCGTGGATGCGGGCGCCGGTCGCGGTGTCCGCGACGGCGGAGACCGAGTGGTGCCCGTCGTCGACGAGGACGGCGTAGCCGCGCTCGAGGGTCCGCTTCGGGGACAACGCCCGGATGGAGCTCACGGCGGACCGCAGCTGGGACTCCTCGTCGCGCAGGCGTCGTTCGATGGACGAGTCGAGCTTGTGCCGCAGCAGGCTGAGCCGGTCGTAGTGCGCCGCGAAAGCGCTCGTGGGGTCGATCATCACCGGGCGGGAGCGCAGCTGGTCGAGATGCCGCTGGGCCTCGGTGATCCGTGCGCCGATGGCGCGGCGGAGCCTGGCCCGCCCGTCCCCGAGGGCTGAGGCCTCGACGGCGTGGTCCGGTACGACGCGCTTGGCGGCGTCGGTGGGGGTCGAGGCCCGCAGGTCCGCCACGAGGTCCACGATGGGCGCATCGCGTTCGTGCCCGATGGCGGTGACGACGGGAGTGCGGGCGGCGGCGACGGCCCGCACCAGGCCCTCGTCGGAGAAGGAGAGCAGATCCTCCAGGGATCCGCCGCCGCGCGCGAGAATGATCACGTCCACCTCCGGATCCTGGTCGAGGGCGGCCAGCGCCAGCATGACCGACTCCGCGGAAGTGGGACCCTGCACGACGGCGTGCCGTGTGCGGATCCGGGCCGCCGGCCACCGTCGGGCCACGGTCGTGACCACGTCGCGCTCGGCGTCGGAGTCCTTACCGGTGACCAGCCCGATGACGCGGGGAAGCAGGGGGAGGCGACGCTTGCGGGCCGGGTCGAACAGGCCCTCGGCCTGCAGCTTGCGCTTGAGCTGCTCGATCGCCGCCAGGAGGCGCCCCTCCCCGGCGACCTGGATCTCCAGACACTCGAAGGACAGCGACGCGTTGCGTTCCCACATCCTGGGCCTCAGCCGGGCGGTCACCCGCGACCCCTCAGGCAGCGGCCCGGCAGCGTCCAGCACCAGGGAGGACACGGTGACCTGGGCCGACATGTCCGCCACCCGGTCGCGGAAGATGAGGAACTGCGTCGGCGCGCTGCGACGCTTGATCTCCACGACCTGCGCGTCCACCCAGACCTCGCCGAGCCGACCCACCCAGTCCTTGACCGCCATGATCACCCGGCCCAGAGGCTGGGGCTGCTCGGCGGAGCTCTGCATGCCCATCAGAGGATCCCGGTCACGGTCAGTCCCACATTCCGGAGCTGCAGGTGGCGTACCAGGTGCCGTGGATGATGTTGCCGACCTCGACGGTGACCCCCGCCGGCACCGCGCAGCCGATCTCCACCGCGCCACGCCCGGTCACATACTGGAACTCGACGCCGGTCAGGGTGTTGCGGCGCCGCTCGACGCTGAGCACCTCCACGCCCATGAGCACGGCGGGTGAGGCCTCAGCAGGGGGGATGGCGGCGGCCTGCAGTGCCAGGAGGCTGGGGGACATGAGGACGTCGGCAGCGATCCGCAGGTCGCCCCCCGGCCGGGCCTCCGGGGAGGCCTCGAAGGCCGCCGCGTCCGCGTGGACGCTCACCTCGATGGCGAGGGCTCCCACCGTCAGCTGCTCCACGACGGAGTATCGGCCGTCGGCGCGGAGCTCGTGCTGCGGGTAGGCCACCGGGTCGTCCACCAGCGCGACGAACTGCGCCAGCAGCGGCCCGGGTGCCTCCGCGCCGTACAGCGCGACCCTGGCCAGCAGGTCCGTGAACCGCACCACCTGGGCGCGGTAGCGGGCATGCGAGGCCAGCGCCCCCGTCGTGCTGACGCCCTGGCCCGTTCGCTTGACGAAGCTCAGCCTCGCCCCGCTGGGGTCGGTGTAGCTGCCCACCAGATCGAAGCCGGGGGCGGAGTCGATTCCGCGCACTCCGGCGTCGAAGGCGGCCTTGACGAGCTGGTCCATGGACTCGAAGTCGAAGCCGACGGCGTGGAGCTGGGGCGATTGCATGCGGCTAGGGTACCGGCGGGCCACCACCTAGACTGGGCGCCATGACCACCGAAGCCCCGGCCATCAAGCGCGTCGTCCTCGCAGCCCCCCGTGGGTACTGCGCGGGTGTGGACCGCGCCGTCGTCACCGTCGAGAAGGCGCTGGACCTGTACGGGCCGCCGGTCTACGTGCGCAAGCAGATCGTGCACAACAAGCATGTGGTGGAGACGCTCGAGCAGCGCGGTGCCATCTTCGTGGAGGAACTCGACGAGGTGCCGACGGGCGCGACCGTCGTGTTCTCCGCCCACGGGGTCTCTCCGGCCGTGCACACGGAGGCGGCCGAGCGGGGGCTGAAGACCATCGACGCCACCTGCCCGTTGGTCACGAAGGTGCATCACGAGGCCAAGCGGTTCGCCTCCGAGGGCACCCAGATCCTGCTCATCGGCCACGCCGGTCACGAGGAGGTCGAGGGCACCATGGGGGAGGCGCCGGACCAGACCATCCTGGTGCAGTCTCCCGCGGACGTGGCGGGCCTCGAGCTGCCGCAGCACGGCAACGTGGCGTGGCTGAGCCAGACCACGCTGTCAGTGGACGAGACCATGGAGACCGTCGGCCGCCTGCGCGAGAAGTTCCCGCTGCTCATGGACCCGCCGTCGGACGACATCTGCTACGCCACGCAGAACAGGCAGCAGGCCGTCAAGCAGATCTCCCCCGGGTGTGACCTCATGATCGTGGTGGGCTCGCAGAACTCGTCGAACTCGGTCAGGCTCGTCGAGGTGGCGCTGGAGGCGGGCGCGAAGGCGTCCTACCGCGTGGACAACGCCGCCGAGATCGACCCGGCCTGGCTGGAGGGCGTGGCCAGCGTGGGCGTCACGTCGGGGGCCTCGGTGCCGGACGAACTGGTGCAGGGCGTCCTGGACTACCTTCAGGGTCTGGGTTTCCCGCCCGCCGTCGAGGAGCGGCTCACCGAGGAGACGTTGCAGTTCTCGCTGCCGCCGGAGCTGCGCAAGGACCTGCGTCGCGCCGTCAGGCATTGACCTCTCAGGTGAGGAAGCGGAAGAAGGGGCTGTCGTAGGCCACTTCCTCCGCCGTCATGCCGCACTCGTCGATGCGCTGCAGCAGGAACGGGTAGTCGCCGGGGTTGCCCAGCTCCACGCCCACCAGTGCCGGCCCGGTGTCGCGGTTGCTGCGCTTGACGTACTCGAAGTAGGTGATGTCGTCCTCTGGGCCGAGTACCGAATCGAGGAACATGCGCAGCGCGCCAGGCTGCTGGGGGAAGTCGACGAGGAAGTAGCGCTTGCGGCCCTCGTGCATGAGCGAGCGCTCCACCACTTCGGCGTAGCGCGACACGTCGTTGTTGCCGCCGGAGACCAGCACCAGCACGCGTGACCCTGTGGGGATCTGCACCCGTGGCCCCACGCCGCCGGTGGGGAGGGCCGCGGCCGCGAGGGCGCCCGCGGGCTCGGTGATGATGCCGTCGGTCTGATAGAACTCCAGCATTTCGGAGCACACCTGGCCCTCGGGCACCCGCACCAGTTCCACGCGCGCCTCCCGGATGACCTCGAAGGTGAAGTCGCCGACGCGCTTGACCGCGGCGCCGTCGACGAACGTGTCGATGTCGTGCAGGACCACAGGGCGGCCCGCAGAGATGGCCGCCGCCACGCAGGGGGCGCCCTCCGGTTCCACCCCGATGAGACGGACCTCGGGGTGGGCGCTGCGCAGCCAGGCGGCCGCTCCTGCGAGCAGCCCTCCGCCGCCGACAGGGAGGACCACCACGTCGGGCACGAAGCCGAGCTGGTCGAACGCCTCCACCACGACGGTGGCCTGTCCGGCGGCGGTGCGCGGGTCGTTGAACGCCGGCACCAACACCTTGCCCCGCTCGGCCAGGCGGGCCGCCTCGTCGGAGGCGTCGTCGTAGTTGGCCCCGAAGAGGACGAGCTCGACGAAGCCGTGGCCGATCTCCACGATCCGCTGGCGCTTCTGCCTGGGCGTGGTGTGCGGGACCACGACGGTGGCCATGATGCCGAGCGCGGCGGCCGAGAACGCGACGCCCTGGCCATGGTTACCGGCAGATGCGCACACCACGCCAGCCCGCTTCTCCTCCTCGGTGAGCTGGGACATGAGGTTGTACGCGCCACGCAACTTATAGGAGCGCACCGGCTGCAGGTCCTCGCGCTTCAGCCACACCTCGGAGCCGGTGGCCTTCGACAGCCGTGCGTTGCGCTGTACGGGCGTACGACGCGCGACCCCATCGAGGCGCACGGCGGCGGCGGGGATCTGGGCGGCAAGATCTGACAGGGCACTCACCCGACCATTGTCGGGGTCCGCCACCCGCGGAGCCAACAGCCCGCCGTAGCTCTGGTGCGATACCCCTGGGGGTGGCACCATGGCGGGATGGCGGCGGCGAGGCCCCGGAGCATCGACGGCGGCCACCCGGGGGGCCCCGGGTGGGCCGGGCATCCGCCCGCCGACGACACGGTCTTCAGGCCGCCGGGAGCGCCCCGCAGCCTGCCGGCACGCGGCGGATCGTGGACGCGCGACCTACCACCCGATTCGGGGATGCCCACACCACTGCGGAGCGCAGGGACGCAGGCTCCCAGGCCGGATCTGCATGTGGTGCGTGCGGTCGGTCAGGTGCGACCCGAGCCGATCCAACCGGAGGTGGTGGACGACGGGCCGGACTGGGCGCGCATCCTCACGCGATCCCTCGCGCTGGTGGCCGTGGGCCTGTGCGCGGGGATCCTGCTCTCCCGGCCGTGGGCGCCCAGGGAGGATGCACCGCGGCCGACGGCGGAGTCCAGCGTGGGCGTGCCCGCTGCGTCGGCCGACCCGACGGGACGGTGACAGGCAGGGCGTTCGGCCTCAGGCGTCGTCTGTGCCGGTACGGCGGCGCAGCTGGCGAACCGACGGCTGATCCAGCAGTTCCGCCTCGTCTGCCACCGCTGCCCGCTCGAGGCTGCGCAGGTCCTCGAACTCCAGCATCTCCGGCACCGCGATCTCGCGCGCCGTCTCGGTGACCGGGGCCAGCTCGGGGAGCTCACCGGAGGTGACGCCCAGGTCCTTGAAGCGGCGCGCTGACACCATGACGCGCGTCTCGACGGCGCCCACCGCCTTGTTGTAGTTGGACACGGCGCTGCCCAGCGAGCGGCCGAGCTTGTCGAAGTGCTGGCCGAGGGTGGCAAGGCGTTCGTAGAGTTCACGGCCCAGCTTGGAGACCTGACCGGCCGTCTCCGCGAGGGAGACCTGCTGCCAGCCGTTGGCCACGATCTGCAGCTGCGGGATGAGCAGTCCGGGGGAGGCGAGGACGATCTGGCGGCGGGTGGCGAAGTCGTGGAGGGCAGGATCCTGCTCCAGCGCCAGCCGGTAGAACTCGTCCGAGGGGAGATACAGCACCACGAACTCCGGGGAGCCGAGGTCCAGCTGCCAGTAGTGCTTGCCCGAGAGATCATCGATGTGCTTACGGACATGGCCGGCGAACGTCTTGAAGTAGGCCTTCTGGGCGTCCTCGTCCTCAGTGTTGTAGGCCTCGAGGACCGCGCTGAGCGGCACCTTGGAGTCCACGAAGATCACCTTCCCCGCGGGGAGGTTGATGCGCATGTCAGGCCGGAAGCGACCGTCGTCCGACGTGTAGGTGGCCTGGGCGTCGAAATCGCACCGCTCGGTGAGGCCCGAAATCTCGACGATGCGCTTGAGGCTCCGCTCCCCCCAGGCGCCGCGCACCTGCGGGCTGCGAAGGGCGTTGCTCAGGCTCACGGTCTCCTTACGGATGGCGTCCCCTGACAGGCGCACCGCCTGGACCTGCTCACCCAGCTCGGCCGCCATGCGGATCCGGTCCTTCTCCACCGATTGGAGCTTCTCCTGCAGCTGCCTGAGGCCGTCCGCGAGGGGCCCGACGAGCTGCTCGGTGGCCTTGAGGCGGTGCTCGGCCACCTCGTCGGCCTGCCTGCCCTGGCGCTCCAGGGAATCTGCGGAGAGCGCCTTGAACTGCGTCAACAGGACCTCGCGGTCCTGCGCCTGCTCGGCGGCCTTCTGCACCGCGGCGTCCCGCTGGGCGGTGAGGGCGGCCACCTGAGCCGCGACCCCGGCGGTCTCGCCCCGGGCCTCCGCCAGCTGGCGTTGCGCATCCATGGCCGCGGTGCGGAGATCCGCCTTCTCGGCCAGATGCTGCGCCGCCTCCGACCTCACGGCGGCGGCCTCGGCGCGGGCACGGCTGGCCTCCTCCAATGCCCGCGACACCTCCTGGCGCGCCGACGACAGCGCGAGCTGCTCCTCCGTGCGGGCCTGGCGCCCGGCCTCCGCGGAGGCCCGACGGCGTCCGTAGAGGTAGCCGGCGAAGGCCCCGGCGACGAGGGTGACGAGGCTGAGCAGGATGGCGAGAACGTCCATGGGTCCACTCAATCAGGGGCCACCGACAATTCCTCCCTGCCACTCCGGAGGAGGGCCCGAACGTCTCGGCGGCCCGGGCTACCGTAAGGGGCATGCTCGACTCCGCCCAGGACCACATCGCCCACCTCATGGACTTCGTGTCCGCGTCGCCCACCTCGTTTCACGCGGCGGACCAGATCGCGGTGCAGCTCAGGCAGGCGGGCTTCGAGCAGGTGGACCCCCGGCGGCCCTGGGGTGGAGTCGCCGGTCGTCGTTTCCTGGTGCGCGACGGCGCCGTCGTGGCGTGGGTGGCGCCTGAGGAGCTCGGACCCGACGCGGGGTTCCGGATCGTCGGCACGCACACGGATTCGCCCGGCTTCAAGGTCAAGCCCGGCGCCCTGCTCCGGAGCGCAGGCTGGACCCAGCTCGGCGTCGAGGTCTACGGCGGGCCGCTGCTCAACTCGTGGCTGGACCGGGATCTCGGCCTCGCCGGCCGCCTCGTCAGCCGCGACGGCACGGTCCACCTGGTCAGGACCGGCGCCATCGCCCGCATCCCGCAGCTGGCCGTCCACCTGGACCGCTCCGCCAACGACGCCCTCACCCTGGACCGGCAGACCGGTACACAGCCGGTGCTCGCCGTCGAGATGGGGCAGGACCTCATGGAGTACCTGGCCGCGCTGGTGGGCCTGACCGCGGCGGACGTCGCGCTGCACGACCTGTTCGTCGTCGACACCCAGCCCCCCGCCGTGATCGGGGTGGAGCGCGAGTTCCTGGCCTCGGGGCGCCTGGACAACCTCGCCTGCACCCACGCGGCGCTCACCGCCGCGGCCGCCGTGCAGCCGGGAGCGGATGTCGCGGTGTTCGTGGCGTTCGACCACGAGGAGGTGGGATCCGACACCACCACCGGCGCCGGCGGACCCGTACTGCAGGACGTGCTCGAGCGGATCGCTGCGGGATATGGGCTGGGGCTGGACGCGAGCCGCGCGATGGTGGCCCGTTCGAGTTGCATCTCCGCGGACACCGGCCACCTCGTCCACCCCAACTACGCCGGCCGCCACGACCCCGTCAACCGGCCGCTGCCCAACCGCGGCCCTCTGCTCAAGATCAACGCCAACCAGCGCTACGCGACAGACGGCGTCGGCGCCGCACTGTGGATGCGGGCGTGCGACGCGGCGGGCGTGCCCACCCAGGCCTTCGTGTCCAACAACGCGGTGCCCTGTGGCTCCACCATCGGCCCCATCACCGCCACCCGGCTGGGGATCACCACCGTCGACGTCGGTGTGGGGCTGCTGAGCATGCACTCGGCCCGGGAGCTGTGCGGCGTGGAGGACCCCTGGTACCTGGCCCGCGCGGTCGCGGCCTACTGGGCCGGTGCCTAGGCGGACGTGCGCGTATCCAGGGTGAGCGGCACCGGGCCTGGCTCATCGTCCAGACGGCAGCCGCCGCAGGAGGCGGCGCTGCAGTTGTCGCAGGTCGGGACCGGCAGGTAGAAGTGCGCGATGCGCCGGCCGTGGAATTCCGCCACCTCGATGTCCAGGTCGAACACCTCGCGTAGGAGCCGGCGCTCGACGATCACCTCCGGCGAACCGATCGCGCGGACGTGGCCGTTCTTCATCGCGACGATCTGATCGGCCCAGCACGAGGCGTAGTTGATGTCGTGCACCACGATGACCACCGTCTTGCCGAGGTGGTCGGCTGCCCGGCGCAGGGTCTGCAGCATCGCGTGGGCGTGGGCGACATCCAGGTTGTTCAGCGGCTCGTCGAGCAGGAGGTACTCGGTGTCCTGGGCCAGCACCATGGCCACGAACGCGCGCTGGCGCTGGCCGCCACTCATCTCGTCGAGGAACCGGTCCCGCAGGTCGTCGAGGTCCATCCAGGCGATGGCCTGGTCGATCACCTCGCGGTCCTCCGATGTCAGGCGCCCGCCGGAGTGCGGGTAGCGCCCGAATCCGACGAGGTCGGCGACGGTCAGGCGGGACTGCAGGTCGTTGGTCTGGCGCAGCACGGCGAGCCGGCGGGCCAGTTCGCGGGAGTCCGCCGTCGCGACGTCGAGGTCGCCGACGGTGATGGTGCCGCCGTCGGTGCCGAGCAGGCGGGCGATCATCGACAGCAGGGTGGACTTGCCGGCTCCGTTGGCACCCACGATCGCGGTGAGCCCACCGCTGGGCAGGGTGAGGCTGACGTCGTCGACGACGATCGTGCGGCCGTAGCGCTTGGACACGCCTGAGATGGTGATCATTGCTTGGCCTTCCGCATGACGAGCCAAATGAAGGCGATGCCACCGACGAATTCGATGACCACCGCCAGCACCGTGGCCTGATGGAGGATCTGTTCCAGGACGGTCTGCCCGCCGACCAGCACGCCCACGCCCAGCAGCCCGGCCATCGGCATGACGATGGCGTGCCGCCCCGTGCCGCTGACCTGGTAGGCGATCGCGGCGACGATGAGGCCGAGGAAGGTGATGGGTCCCACCAGCGCCGTGGAGACGCTGACCAGCAGGGTCGCCACCAGCAGGACGCGGCGCACCACGCGCGAGTAGTCGACGCCGAGGCTGATGGCGGCGTCGCGGCCGAGGGTGAGGACGTCGAGGGTGGCGCGCCGGCGCCACAGCCAGTAGCTGGCACCGGCGACGATGGCCGCGGCCGGCCAGATGAGGTCCGGGTTGACGGTGGTGAAGCTGGCCAGCAGCGCGTCCTGGAGCACCTGGAAGCTGCTCGGGTCGAGGATTCGGGTCACCAGGGAGGACAGCGAGCGGAGGACCGCTCCGAGGACGAGGCCCGCGAGGACCACCACGTACACCGAGCGGCTGGTCCTCCCGAACAGGACCCCGGTCAGCCCGGAGGCCACGGCGAGCATGAGCGCGACGTTGAGCGCGAACATCGTGGAGGAGCCCACCTGGGCGACGAGCGTGACGCCGAGCAGGAGCACCAGCAGGGACTGGATGAAGGCGTACAGGGCATCCAGGCCCATGATCGACGGTGTGAGGAGGCGGTTGTTCGTCACCGTCTGGAAGGCCACCGTGGCGACCCCGGTGGCCCAGCCGACCAGCAGCATGGCGGCCACCTTCCGGCCGCGGAGCTCAAGGATGAAGCCGAGGTTGCCCGTCAGGTTGAGCGCCATGAAGGCCACCGTGGCCGCTGCCACGAGGCTGGCCGCGACGATGACGCGACGCCCCGGCAGGAGGCGGGTGGCCGAGGCGGCCGCGGCGGTCATCGGGTGGCCACCCGTCCACTGAGCAGCAGCGCGAGGAACACGGTGCCGCCGAGCACGCCCGAGACCGTGCCCACGGGGATCTCGTAGGGCGGGTTGAGGGTCCGCGCGAGGAGGTCGCATACCAGCACGAACCCGGAGCCCGCCAGCGCCGTCCAACCGATGTTGCGACGCAGGTTGTCGCCGCGCCACAGCGCGATGAGGTTGGGGACCACGAGTCCGACGAAGGCTATCCCGCCGACGACGACGAGGGTGATGGCGCTGGAGACGGCCACCAGGGCCAGGCCCAGGTTGAGCGTCGCCTTGTAGGACAGGCCGAGTGCCGTGGCGTGGTCCTCGCCGAGGCCCGCCAGGGTGAATCGATCGGCGAACAGCCACAGCATCACGGCCACGCCGCCCAGGAGCCAGAGGAGCTCGTAGCGACCGCGCAGCACGCCGGAGAAGTCCCCCTGCATCCAGATGCCCATCGTCTGCATCAGATCCAGCCGGTAGGCGACGAACGTGGTGCCCGAGGCGATGACGCCGGCGAGCATGATGCCCACGAGCGGGACCGCCACCACCGGCGCCGTCGGCGGGAGCGAGCGCACCAGCGTCAGGAACAGGGCCGTGCCGGCCAGCGCCGTCACCACGGCGATGAGCATCTTCACCACCAGTGGGGCTCCCGGGACCAGCAGGACGGCGATGAGGATGCCGACGCCCGCGGACTCGGAGGTGCCCACCGTGCCCGGCTCGACGAATCGGTTGCGCACGAGGATCTGCATGAGCATGCCGGACAGCGCCAGCGCCGCGCCGGCCAGAAGGACGGCGACGGTCCGGGGAATCCGGGAGACGGTGAGGGTGCGCCAGTCCTCAGCGGTGGCCCCGCCGGTCAGGAAGTCGGTCAGCGCCAGGTCGGCGGCACCGACAGACAGCGAGACCACCGACAACGCCAGCAGCACGGCGAGGGCGCCGAGCCAGCCCCAGGCAGGGGACTGGCCGGCGGGCCTCCGGAGCGTGGCGCTCGAGGTGGAGGTCACAGGCGCGTCAGAACGCCGAGACGGCTTCGTTCAGCATCTCCACGGCGTTGTCGACGCCGTGGATCATGATGTACCAGCGTCCCCCGTCGAGGTAGGTGACGTTGTCCTGGGACCAGGCGGTGGTGCCGGCGACGAGGTCGTTGTCGAGCACCTGCTCGGCGGCCTCGCTCTCCTGGCCGATGGCCGCGTCGCGATCCACGACGTAGAGGTGGTCGGGGTCGGCCTCTGCGATGGCCTCGAAGGAGATGGCCTCGCCGTGGGCCTCCACCTCGACGTCGCTGATGGCGGGCTCGAGACCCAGTTCGGTGTGGACGAGCCCGAACCGGGACCCCGTGCCCTGGGCGGAGACCTTGCCGCCGCTCGTCATGAGGATCATGGCGGTGTCACCCGCCGGAGCCTTCTCCTGGGCGGCGTCGAGCGCTTCCTGCACCTCGGCCAGTTCGTCGGCGGCTGCCGCCTCCTTGCCGACCGTCTGCGCGACGACGGTGGTGGAGTACTCGATGCCTTCGTAGAACGTCATGGCGGTGGCGTCGTAGGTGACGTCGATCGTCGGGAAGTTCCGGGAGAGTTCCTCGACGAGCCCCGCCGTGCGGAAGCCGGCGATGACCAGATCCGGGTCGAGTGCTGCGATCGCTTCGAGGTCCGGTTCCTTCACGGTGCCCACGTCGGCGTACCTGTCGTCGTCGAAGTCGGCGAGGGCTGCGGGGAGAGCGGCGCCCTTGGTGAGTCCCACGACGCTGTCCTCGGCGCCGAGCGCGCGCAGCGTGTCGAGGGCGCCGAGGTCCAGGACGACGATGCGCTGGGCGGGGCCCTGGAGCGTGGTCTGGCCCTGGGTGTGGGTGATGGTGATGGGGTCCCCGCTCGCGGCGGGCTCGTCGGCGGCCGATTGGCCTGCGCAGGCGGTGAGGGAGAGGAGGATGAGTGCGGAGGCGGCGCCGGTGAGGCGGGTGAGCGGCATATCGAACCTTTGGGTGGTACTGACAGGGGGAGTCGACTAAGGCAACCCTAACTTGTATGAAATTGGCAACGCAACGCTGTCCAAATTCAGTCCCCACGTCGGCGGCGTGGGTGCGGTTGCCGAGGTCGCGGCCCGTCGTCGGAGGGCGACGTGAGCCGGACACGGCTGTCGGTGCCCGTGCATGAGCCGGACACGGCTGTCGGTGCCCGTGCATGAGCCGGACACGGCTGTCGATGAAGCTGATTGAGCCGCATCCAGGGCTCATCTGGCTGAGAACGTTGCCATTGGCCGGATAGCTCGTCGAGTGCCGTGTCCGGCTCATGCCCCCGAACTGAGTGCCGTGTCCGGCTCATGCGCCGCGTCGAGTGCCGTGTCCGGCTCAAGCCCCAGGCGACAGCCGTGTCCGGCTCATTCGGTGGGGCGCGGCGCGCCCGGTAAGCTCGTCCCTCGTGGCACTCACCATCGGGATCGTCGGTCTCCCCAACGCCGGCAAGTCGACCCTGTTCAACGCGCTCACCCGCAACAACGTGCTCGCGGCGAACTACCCATTCGCGACGATCGAGCCCAACGTCGGCGTTGTCGGTGTCCCGGACCCGCGCCTCCCGAAGTTGGCGGAGTTGTTCGGGTCGGAGCGGATCGTGCCCGCGACGGTGAGCTTCGTCGACATCGCCGGCATCGTGAAAGGCGCCTCGCAGGGCGAGGGCATGGGCAACGCCTTCCTCGCCAACATCCGCGAGGCCGACGCGATCTGTCAGGTGACCCGGGTGTTCGACGACGAGGACGTCACGCACGTCGACGGCGAGGTCAATCCGGCCAACGACATCGACACCATCGCCACCGAGCTGATCCTGGCGGACCTCGCCACAGTCGAGAAGGCGCTGCCGCGGGTGGAGAAGGAGGCGCGGATCAAGAAGGAGTCGCAGCCGAGGCTCGCCGCCTACCAGGCCGCCAAGGACGCGCTCGAGCACGGCAAGGGCGTGCGTGCCGCGGGTCTCGACGTGGAGGAACTCCGCGACCTCTTCCTCCTCACGGCCAAGCCCTACCTCTACGTCTTCAACTGCGACCAGGATGAGCTCGGCGACGACGACCTCAAGGGCCGCATGCGGGAGCTGGTGGCGCCGTCGGAGGCGATCTTCCTCGACGCCAAGTTCGAATCCGAGCTGGTCGAGATGGAGGAGGACGAGGCCCGCGAGTTCCTCGCCGAGATGGGCGTCGAGGAGCCGGGCCTCGATGTCCTGGCGCGTGTCGGATTCGACACCCTCGGCCTGCAGAGCTACCTCACGGCCGGCCCGAAGGAGTCGCGAGGCTGGACCATCCCCAAGGGGGCGACGGCGCCCGAGGCGGCCGGGGTGATCCACACCGACTTCCAGAAGGGCTTCATCAAGGCCCAGGTGATCGGCTTCGAGGACCTGATGGCCGCCGGCTCGGAGGCGGCCGCGAAGGCAGCCGGCAAGATGCGCCTCGAGGGCAAGGACTACGTGATGCAGGACGGCGACGTCGTCGAGTTCCGCTTCAACGTGTGACGCCGTACGCCGCATACCCCAGGGACGCCTCAGGTTCGCCGTCAGCGGACGGGGGCGACGCGGCCGACGCAGGTGGGTAACGTTGGCAGATGTAGCCCAGCTGAGGAGACCCCCATGGATCCCACACTCATCGTCCCCGACGATCAGATCTGGGAGGCCATCAAGCGCGAGTGCGCAGAGGCGGCAGCGCACGAGCCGCTGCTCGCCGGCTTCCTGCACACCGTCGTCCTCAGCCAACCGGACCTGGAGGACGCGCTCAGCCTGATCCTGGCCGCGAAGCTGGACAACACCACCCTGCCTGCGCTCAGCCTGCGCGACATCATCCACGACGTGATCCTCGACGACGAGTGCATCCAGCGCGCCATCCGTGCTGATCTGCAGGCCGTCGTCAGCCGCGACCCCGCGTGCCCGGGCTACGCGAACCCGCTGCTCTACTTCAAGGGGTTCCAATCCATCCAGGCCTACCGGGTGGCGCACTTCTACTGGATGCATGACCGCAAGCCGCTGGCGCTCTACCTGCAGAGCCGCATCTCCGAGGTCTTCGCCGTCGACATCCACCCGGGAGCGCGGATCGGCAAGGGCATCATGTTCGACCACGCAACCAGTGTGGTGATCGGCGAGACCGCAGTGGTGGAGGACGACTTCTCGATGCTGCACGAGGTCACGCTCGGTGGATCGGGCAAGGAGGGGGGCGACCGTCACCCCAAGATCGGCCGCGGCGTGATGATCGGCGCCGGGGCGAAGGTCCTGGGCAACATCCGCGTCGGAGAGGGCGCCAAGATCGGCGCCGGATCGGTCGTCCTGCACGAGGTCCCCCCGCACACCACCGTCGCGGGGGTCCCTGCCAAGATCGTCAACATTCCGGCGTGCGCCCTGCCCGCGTTCGAGATGGATCAGAGTATCGACGACCTGGATGATGCGGGCCGACGCGAGGCCGTCCCGCAGGGCCAGTAACCGATCGGCCTCTTTCAGCGAAATAGCTACCGCGCTCCCCACCGCCGGCGATACCGTGAACCATGCGCATCACCGACGTCATCGCCAGCAAGGGCTCCACTGTCATCACCGCCCGCTCTGACCAGAGCGTCGCGGACCTCGTCAAGCTCCTCACCGACAACCGCATCGGCGCCGTCGTCATCACCGACGACGGCCAGAGCGTCACCGGTATCGCCGGGGAACGCGACGTGGTCCGCGCCCTCGCCGAGCGGGGCGCGGCGGCCCTGGACGCCACCATCGGTGAGATCCTCGACCGCGACGTGCACGTCTGCGTGCCCGACGACGATCTCGCGAGCGTCGCGGCAGCCATGACCGAGTTCAGGACGCGGCACATGCCCGTCGTCCAGGAGGGCCACTTCGTGGCCATCGTCAGCATCGGCGACATCGTCAAGAGCCGCATCGATCAGCTGCAGACCGAGCAGGAGCACCTCATCAAGTACGTGCAGAGCTGACCGCCGGCGCGCCAGGCACGGGTCACCCCGCCCGCATGGAGCGACGCATCCACGTGACCGCCGTGGTGCTGCGCGACGCGTCCGGGGCGGTGCTCCTGGTCCGCAAGCGGGGCACGACCATGTGGATGAACCCCGGCGGCAAGCCCGAGCCGGGGGAGTCGCCGGAGGAGTGCGGAGCCCGCGAAGTGAGCGAGGAATTGGGGTTGCACCTGGACCCGGCGCGTCTTGAGCCACTCGGACTCTTCGAGGCGGCCGCCGCCAACGAGCCGGGCCATGTCGTCGTGGCGCACGTGTTCTCCTGGCCTGAGCGCGTCGTCGGGCCGGTGCTGCCCGCTGCGGAGATCGACGCCGTTCGCTGGTCGGACCCACTCCAGGCCGTGGCCCGGACGGACCGCACGCTGGCGCCGCTCTACACCGACGCGATCGCTCCGCTGCTGTGACTCACACCTCGACGCGCAGCGCGATGGTGTGGCTGCCGCCCGCCGGGATGCTCACCGCGTCGCCCTGGACGCAGCCATACTCCACGCACGCGAACCCGCTCCATCCGCCCCCGGCCACCTGAGCGCCACCCGGGCCGGGGTTCCACACCACGACGTTCGCGGCCCCGTCGGCGGACAGCCGCAGGTCGCATGAGCCGTCGCGCAGGATGGTCGCTGGAGCCCCGCGGTACACCCGGTCCACGTGCCGGCCCACCGGCACCGGGGCGTCCTCGACATCGGCGGCCGCATCGACGGCGAAGTCACGGAACGACACGCCCTCAAGCCCCGCGACGACGGCACGGCCGGCGTCCACCGCGAAGTAGGGATGCAGCGCGACATCCGCCACGACGTCGCGCGTGGGGCTGGTCACGGTCAACTCGACCGAGAGCCGCCGTCGCCCGGTTCGCACGTCCAGCCGGTAGTCGAGGTCCGGTGGGTAGAGCTCAGCCCCGGGCAGGTGCGCCACGCCGGGGGACCCGAGGACGAGCACCACCTTGGCGCCTTCGTCGCTCTGTTCCACGAGCTCGGTCTCCCACGTCACCCGCGAGACCAGGCCGTGCGGGAAGGGCACGGCGAATTCGCCAGTGCCCACCCCGAACCAGGGCGCACACACCGGGATGCCGCCGTGCCACATCTCTCCCGGCCGCAGCTGGGCCTCGCGCGCCATCCAGAGCATCTCGCCGCGACCCTCGGGCGCCCAGGACAGCACGCACCCGCCGAGCTCCGAGACCCGGCCGCGACCCCAGGCGCCATGCAGCTCGTGAATGGTCATGCCCGGCACGCTACCCCCGCGACACGCACGCGGCAGCCCAATACGATGTGGCCATGCCGACGATTCGTCCCGCCCAGCCCCGAGACCTGCCGGCCATCACCGAGATCTACAACGAGGCGGGTGTGGGAACCACCGCCTCCTACGCCCTCGAGCCGGTGACGCTGGAGGACCGGCGCGCCTGGTTCCAGCGGCTCACCGGCAGCGACCACCCGGTGCTGGTCCTCGAGGACGACGACCAGGTCATCGGGTTCGCCAGCTACTCGCAGTTCCGCCCCCTGGCCGGCTACGCCCACACGAAAGAGCACAGCGTCTACATCCGCTCCGGCCGCCGCGCCGCCGGCGGGGGCCGCATGCTGATGCTGGCGCTGCTGGACTACGCGCGGGGGCGCGGCGTGCACGTCATGGTGGGAGTGGTCGACGGGGCCAACGAGGAGTCGCTGGCGTTCCACCGGGCGTTGGGCTTCGTCGAGTCCGGGCGCCTCCCGGAGGTGGGGCGCAAGTTCGACCGGTGGCTGGACGTGGTGTTCATGACCCAGGTCCTCGGCGCGCCGGGGCCCGACCGGGCCGGCGCGCCCGGCTCGCACTAGCATGTCGGCATGGCTTTCCACGCTGACGCGACCGACCTCACCCACAAGGAGATCCTGACCTGGGAGGGCTTCGGGGCGGCCCAACGCGAGTTGGCCGGCATGGTGGCGGGGTCCGGATTCCGGCCGGCGATCATCGTCGCCGTGGCCCGCGGCGGCATGCCGGTGGCAGGCGGGCTCACCTACGCGTTGGGCGTCAAACTCACCGACGTGATCAACGTCGAGTTCTACACCGACGTCCACCAGACGCTGCCGGACCCCATCCTCCTCGCGCCGATGCTGGACACCGAATCCATCGCCGGCCGCAGGATCCTCGTCGTCGATGACGTGGCGGACTCCGGACGCACCCTGGGCCTGGTGATCAAGCTGCTGCGCGGCTTCGGCGCCGAGGTGCGCAGCGCGGTGCTCTACGCCAAGTCCGGCACCCTCGTCGAGCCGGACTACGTGTGGAAGCAGACCGACGAGTGGATCGTGTTCCCGTGGTCCGCGGAGCCACCGGTGACGGCAGCGGAGCCCCGCTGAGCATCTGCCCAACCTGGCGGGAAGCCGTGGCAACGGATGGGAACCCAGGCCATCTCACGCAGGGCGCACGATAGTCTTGGCGGCATTCCGGCGCGGCCTCGTGCCACATCTCCAGTAAGGAACAACAACGTGACTCTTGAGTGGACCGAACAGGATTCCCGGGCCGTCGACACCGCCCGTATCCTCGCCGCCGACGCCGTCGAGAAGGTGGGCAACGGGCACCCCGGCACCCCCATCTCCCTTGCCCCTGTGGCCTACCTGCTCTACCAGAAGGTCATGAACACGGACCCGACCGACGACCTGTGGCTGGGTCGCGACCGTTTCGTGCTGTCGGCGGGGCACGCGTCGCTGACCCAGTACACCCAGCTGTACCTCGCGGGCCTGGGGCTCGAGCTGGATGACCTGAAGGCGCTGCGCACCTGGGGCTCCAAGACCCCTGGCCACCCCGAGTACCACCACACGAAGTTCGTCGAATGCACCACCGGCCCGCTGGGCGCCGGCATCTCCAACGCCGTCGGCATGGCCATGGCGGCCCGCCGCGAGCGCGGCCTGTTCGACCCCGAAGCCGCCGTCGGCGAGTCGGTCTTCGACCGCCAGATCTACGTCATCGCCGGTGACGGCTGCCTGCAGGAGGGCATCTCGTCCGAGGCGTCGTCGATTGCCGCCACCCAGAATCTCGGCAACCTCACCCTCATCTACGACGACAACCGCATCACCATCGAGGGTGAGACGGACATCTCGTTCACCGAGGACGTCAACGCCCGCTACGAGGCCTACGGATGGCACGTGCAGAGCGTGGACTGGACCCACGGCGGCACCGAGTACCGCGAGGACATGGACGCCCTCTACGCCGCCATCGAGGCCGCCAAGGCGGTCACCGACAGGCCCAGCTTCATCAAGCTGACCACCGTCATCGGCTGGCCCCTGCCCACCAAGCAGGGCATGCATGCCGTGCACGGCTCGAAGATCGGCGGCGACGAGATCGCCGCGATGAAGGAACTGCTGAACTTCGCCCCTGAGCCGTTCGCGGTGGACCAGGAGATCGTGGACCATGCCCGCGCCAACGCCGCGGAGCGGGGCCGCGCCGCGCGCGCGGCGTGGGACGAGAAGTTCGACGCCTGGGCAGCCGCCAACCCCGAGCGCGTGGCGTTGCTGAAGCGCGCCGCCGCCCGCAAGCTGCCCGAGGACCTGAGCCTGCCGGTGTTCGAGGAGGGCAAGAAGTCCACCCGCGCCGCGTCCGGTGAGGTGCTCTCGGCTCTGGCTTCCCAGCTGCCCGAGCTGTGGGGCGGCTCCGCCGACCTCGCGGGCTCGAACAACACGACGATGAAGGGCGAGCCCAGCTTCCTGCCGGAGGAGCGCGCCACGCACGACTGGCCCGGCCACCCCTACGGTCGCACGCTGCACTTCGGCATCCGCGAGCACGCCATGGGCGGCATCCTCAACGGCATCAACCTCTCCGGCCTCACCCGTGCCTACGGCGGCACGTTCCTGGTGTTCGCGGACTACATGCGCCCGGCCGTGCGGCTCGCCTCGATCATGCAGGTGCCCACCATCTTCGTGTGGAGCCACGACTCCGTCGGCGTAGGCGAGGACGGTCCCACGCACCAGCCCATCGAGCACCTCGCGTCGCTGCGCGCCATCCCCGGCCTCGACGTCGTGCGCCCGTCGGACGCCAACGAGACCGCCGTGGCGTGGGGCGAGATCCTGCGCCGCGCGGACCGCCCGGCCGGCATCATCCTGTCCCGCCAGGACCTGCGCACCATCCCGCGCGGCGAGAAATTCGCCTCCGCCGAGGGGGTCGCCAACGGTGCCTACGTGGTGAGCGAGGCAGACGGCGAGGCCCAGGTCATCCTGCTGGCCTCCGGCTCCGAGGTGGAGCTGGCGCTGGCGTCGCAGGACGCGCTGCAGGCCGAGGGCATCGCCACCCGCGTGGTGTCCGTGCCCTGCCAGGAGTGGTTCGACGAGCAGACGCCTGAGTACAAAGAGTCCGTGCTGCCCGCGGCCGTCACGTCGCGCGTCAGCATCGAGGCCGGCATCGCCATGGGATGGTCGAAGTACCTCGGCGCGAAGGGCGCCTCGGTCAGCATCGAGCACTTCGGTGCCTCGGCATCGGGCAACAAGTGCTTCGAGGAGTTCGGGTTCACGGTGGACAACGTGGTGGCCACCGCGAAGTCGGTCCTCTGAAAGCCACGTCCGCACCGCTCGACGGCGGCGTTCCCTCCCGGGGCGCCGCCGTCGAGCGTCTCCCGGCCCTGCGGTGGTGACATGGCAGGTCCGTATGCTGGGCGCATGGGAATCAAGGATCTCGTGGGCAAGGTCGTCGGCGACACGACGATCGTGCTGGAACTCGACATGGCCCGCGGCGTGCTGGTGACCAAGCCCACCAACCCGATGCAGGCCATTCAGCTGATCAACAGCGCCACGCTCGGGGCGCTACGCCAACACCTCGCAGACGCCGCCGAGGACCCACGGGTCGTGGGGCTCATCGTCCACGCTGTCCCGTCGCAGACACTCCTTGCCCACGTCGAGGAGATCGCGGGTCTCGTGGAGGCCTTCGGGGAGAAGAAGCCGACGATGGCGTGGGCGGAGTCCTTCGGGGAGCTGTCGGGCGGGCTGGCGGCCTACCGGCTCGCGGTCGCGGCAGACGAGATCTGGGTGCAGCCCACGGGCATGCTCAGCATCCACGGCGTCGAGCTCACCATCACCCTGATGCGTGGGCTGTTGGAGAAGATCGGCGTTGAGCCGCAGTTCGGCCAGCGGCACGAGTACAAGACCGCGGCGGACACCTATCAGGCGGACCACGTCACCGAGGCCAACCGCGAGATGATCAAGCGCCTGGGTCAGTCCCTGGTCGACGAGATCGTGGCGTCCATCGCGCGCCGCCGCGGGCTGAGCGCGGAGCAGGTCTGGACCGGCGTCAACGAGGCCCCCGTCACGCCGGAGCGGGCCCACGCGCTCGGACTGATCGACCACATCGGCTACCGCGACGAGGCGTACGCCGCCGCGCTCGGCGCGTGGGGGGCCGAACCGGAGCACCTGCTGTTCGCTCATCGCTATACCTCCAAGCAGGCGCTCAAGCGCAAGCTGCGCCGCGGGCAGCCGAAGGTCGCTGTGGTGACGCTGCGTGGCGCCATCGTGACCGGCCGGGGCCAGCGCTCGCCGTTGGGCGGCGAGCAGGCGGGCGCGGACGTCATCGACGAGCACCTGCGCGCGGCCCTGCACGACGACGACGTGAAGGCGGTGATCTTCGACGTCGAGTCCCCGGGCGGCTCGGCGGTGGCGTCGGACTTCATCCGTCGTTCCGTCCTTCGGCTCCGCGACGCGGGCAAGCCCGTGGTAGCGCAGATGGGGCACTTCGCGGCGTCGGGTGGCTACTACGTGTCGATGCCGGCCAACGAGATCGTCGCCCACGCCGCCACGCTCACCGGCTCCATCGGCGTGCTCGGCGGCAAGATGGTCACGCAGGGGCTCTACGACAAGCTGGGCCTGATTCGCGAGGCCCTCCCGATCGGCGAGAGCGCCGGGTTCCTGTCCGACACCTCGCGGTTCTCCGACGCGGACTGGGAGCGGCTCAACGCCTGGCTGGACCGCGTCTACCTGGACTTCACCACGTTCGCGGCGCAGGACCGGGGCATGGCCTACGACGACCTGGAGGCCCTCGCCCGCGGGCGGGTGTGGACCGGTGCCGACGCCAAGGAGAGAGGCCTGGTGGACCACCTTGGCGGTCGCAGGGTCGCGGTGGGGCGGGCCTGCGCACTGGCGGGCCTCGACCCGGACGCGATCAAGGTCACCCATCAGGGGGATTCCGGGGTGTTGGCGTTGATCAAACCCGCCACGTCCAGCGAGACGGCCGCCGGGGGAGTGGGCCCTTCGGATGCGGAGGCAGTGCTGGCGGCCTTGGCGGGCAGAGCGGGCCTGCACGGCTCCGGCGTGCTCAGCCTGCCGTGGAACCTGCGCGTGCGCTGAGTGGGCATTTGGGCGGCTGGCTCCGCGTTTCGTACGATGGGAGCCGTTGCGCGGCATTTGGCCGCTGAGGGGTGGACGTGAAAAAAGCTACGAAGATCGCGATCGGCGTCGGAGCCGGTGCCATGGTGGTCCTGGGGGGTGGGTACGTCGCCTCCTATTTCATCGCGGGCAACCAGGTGCCGGCCAAGGCCTCCGTCGAGGGGGTCGCGATCGGTGGCATGTCCCCCTCCCAGGCCACCGAGATACTACGCGCTGAGCTCGGCCCGAAGGTCGACGCACCCCTTACGCTGAGCGCGGGACCCATGTCCGTGCCCCTCGAACCGGCAGAGATCGGGTTGTCGGCAGACTTCGACGCCACCGTCCGCGCCGCGGGCGGGGGGTTCAGCTGGAACCCAGTGGAGATCTTCACCACGCTCGCCGGCGGCGAGGAGGTGGCGCTCATCCGCGTCGTCGACGACGCGGCACTGACGGATGCCGTCTCCGCCGTCGCGGACAACTTCACCGTCGAGGGTGTCGACGCCTCACTGGGGTTCGAGAACGGCCGGATCGCGCGGACCGAGGCGGTCGCGGCTCAGGAGATGGACGCCGACGCCACCGCGACGGCTGTGGAGGAGGCATTCCTCGCCGGCCGTGGCAACGTGCAGGCGGTCACCACCGAGCGGGCGCCCGCGGTCACCGACGCCATGGTCGACGAGGCAATCACCACCTACGCGGAGCCCCTGCTCAGCGGCCCGGTCACCCTGACGCACAAGAATGCCTCGATGCAGATCGCACCCGGGTCCCTGGCGGAAGTGACCACGTTCTCCGTGGTCGACGGCGCGCTGCAGCCGCAGATCGACGGGCCGGCGCTGTTCGAGGCCACGGCCGAGGCGCAGGAGGCGCTGGATCTGAACGCGCCGAAGGATGCCAGCTACAGCTTCACCACAGGCACGCCCGTGGTGGTGCCCGCGGTCACCGGCGAGGTGCTGGAGGAGGCCGCGTTCGTGGAGGCCGTCACCGCGGCGGCCACGGCCACCGGGGATGCCCGCACCGTCCCGGTGACCATCACCACCAAGGAGCCGGAGTTCACGACGCAACAGGCGCAGGCCGCCGCGCCCAAGGAGGTCATCGGCGAGTTCACCACGCGCTTCCCGCACGCGGACTACCGCAACACCAACCTCGGCCGCGCCGCATCGTCGGTCAACGGCACGGTGCTGCTCCCCGGGGAGATCTTCTCCCTCAACGACACCCTGGGGCCACGCACCACCGCCAACGGATATGTGGATGGCTACGTCATCAACCAGGGACGCCTCGTCAAGGAGGCGGGCGGCGGGATCTCCCAGGCCGCGACCACCCTCTACAACGCCGGCTTCTTCGCCGGCTTTGAGGACATCGAACACAAGCCGCACAGCCTCTACTTCGATCGCTACCCCGCAGGCAGGGAGGCCACCATCTACTACGGCGCCCTCGACATGCGCTTCAGGAACGACACCTCGTACCCGGCCATCATCCAGGGCTACGTCAGCAAGTCCAGCCCCGGAGTCCGAGGGAGCATCACCTTCCGCATCTGGTCGCAGCGCACCTACACCAAGGTGGAGTCCACGGAGCTGAGGAAATCGGACTTCTACGCCGGCGAGGAGCGGGTCGTCACGGAGGCGCCGTGCGAGCCTCAGGCGCCCATCCAGGGGTTCACCGTCACGTGGCAGCGGCTCTTCTACCAGGGCTCCGAGGTGGTCAAGCGCGAGGACTACCGCTGGAAGTACAGCGCGGGCGACAAGATCACCTGCGCCGGCTGATCGCCAGCAGCGAAACGACGCGCAGCCCGCGCGTCCGGGCGGCGGGGACCCCGGCCGCGGACGCCACGCTAAGCTGTCCTCGTCCGCCCTTGAAGGAGTGAGAAGTGACGTACATCATCGGTTTGCCCTGTGTTGATCTGAAGGACCGCGCCTGCGTCGAGGAGTGCCCGGTGGATTGCATCTACGAGGGCAATCGCATGCTCTACATCCATCCGGAGGAGTGTGTGGACTGTGGCGCCTGCGAGCCCGTGTGCCCCGTCGAGGCTATCTACTACGAAGACGACGTGCCTGAGGAGCAGGCCCAGTTCTACGACGTCAACGTGCAGTTCTTCGACGAGATCGGCTCGCCCGGTGGCGCCGCGAAGCTCGGCGTGATCAACAAGGATCACCCCTACGTCGAGGCGCTGCCGCCCCAGGCGCAGTGATGGGCCTCGGGGCAAGGCTCCCCGACTTCCCCTGGGACACGCTCCGCGACGCACGGCGCGTCGCGGAGGCGCATCCTGACGGCATCGTCGACCTCTCGGTCGGCACCCCGGTCGATCCCACACCGCAGCTCGCCCGCGACGCTCTGGCCTCGGCGGCGGACGCCCACGGGTATCCGACCGTGTGGGGTGCCCCCGCCACCCGCCGGGCCATCCTGGATTACCTGGAGCGGCGGTGGGCGGCGCTGCCGCTGCCGGACGAGGGCGTGCTGCCTGTCGTGGGCACCAAGGAACTCGTGGGCTGGCTGCCCACCCTGCTGGACCTCGGTCCGTCGGACGCCGTGGTCTTCCCGGTATGCGCCTACCCCACCTACGAGGTGGGCGCGCTGACCGCGGGGGCACGGCCGGTCCCGCTGGATGACCCGGCCGTCCTCCCGGAGGACGCGCGGCTCGTGTGGATCAACTCACCCGCCAATCCCACGGGTCGGATCCTGTCGCTGGAGGAGATGCGCGCGTTCGTGTCCGCGGCCCGCGCTCGTGGCGCGGTGCTGGCCAGCGACGAGTGCTACGGCGAATTCGCCTGGGACGCGGAGCCCACCTCGGTGCTGGATCCACGCGTCAACGACGGCGACGTGACCGGCCTGCTGGCGGTGGGGTCACTGTCCAAGCGGTCCAACGCGGCCGGCTATCGGGCAGGTTTCGCGGCGGGTGACCCGGCCGTCGTCCAACAGCTCGTGGCCGCGCGCAAGCACCTAGGCATGATCGTGCCGGCCCCCATCCAGGCGGCCATGGTCGCGATGCTGGGGGACCAGACCCACGTGGAGGAGCAGCGCGGGCGCTACCTCGCGCGACGGTCGCTGCTCAGACCCGCCCTCGAGTCCGCGGGGTTCTGTATCGAGCACTCCGAGGGGTCCCTCTACCTGTGGGCCACGCGTGACGAGGACAGCCGAGCGAGCGTGGCCTGGCTTGCCGAGCGCGGGATCCTGGCCGCCCCGGGCGACTTCTACGGCGCAGCTGCGGCGAGGCATGTGCGGGTTGCGTTGACGGCCACCGACGAGCGGGTCGCGGCGGCGGCGGCGCGCCTCACCTAGGCCGCCGCCCCCTGGTGGACTCCCGGACCGTGAGTCTCCAGGGGATGTGGATCCGCTCTCCGGGTCCGGTGTAGCCCTCGATGCGCCGGATGAGGATGCGGAGGACCTCCCGCACGAGGATGTCCATGTCCGGGGTGACGGTGGTCAGGCTGGGGGTGGTGTAGCGCCCCTCCACGATGTCGTCGAAGCCGGCTACCGCAACGTCCTCGGGAACACGGGCCCCCGCCTCGGCGCAGGCTCGGAGGGCGCCCACCGCCAGGACGTCGTTGAAGCAGAACACCGCGTCTGGGGGGATGGTCAGCGCGAGGAGTTCGTGCATCGCCGTTCGCCCCGCCTCGCGCGTGTACGCCATCGTGCCCTTGAGGTAGTCAGGATGGACCGTCATGCCCGCGGCGTCCATGGCGGAGGCAAACCCGGATTGTCGAACTGAGCCCGTGGTGACGCCCTGGCTCCGGCCGATCGTCCCGATCCGCTCACGGCCGATATCGATCAGGTGCTGTGTCATCGAGCGTGCGGCGGCCACCGAGTCCACCGCTACGTGGTCCACACCCGCAGGGATGGCCCGCTCACCCAGGAAGACCATGGGCACCTCAGCCTTCATGTTGGCCTCGATCTCGCCGCGATCCAGGCTCATGGGGGAGAAGACGACGCCATCGATCATCCGGGACTGGACACCGCTCAACACGACGCGTTCGACGCCGGGGTCGGCCCGCGTGATGTCGAGGAGCATCATGAAGCCCAACTCCGCCGCCGCCGCGTCGAACTTGGCCGCCAGCTCCGTGAAGTAGGGAATGGCCAGTTCCGGGACGGCGAGCGCGAGGAAACCGCCACGGCCGTACTTGAGGTTGCGGGCAGCGAGGTTGGGCCGGTAGCCGAGCTCGTCAATGGCGGCCTGGACGCGGGAGCGCGTCGACTCACGCACGTTGACCGCGCCGTTGACCACGTTCGACACCGTTTTGAGCGACACCTTCGCCAGGTCCGCCACGTCACGCAGTGTCACCGCCATGTGTGCAGGGTACCGCTGATCGGTCAGGCGAGATTTACTACCGTTGTAAAATTGTGATCTTCGCGGACTTGCGCCGTGGACGGTCGAGGATGCAGACTCAGAATCATAAATTACTCCCGTTGCAAAGGCGCTCAATGGCTGAGTCCCACATCACGATCCATCCCTCCTACCGCGTGGGCCCGCTGAACCGTCGAATCTTCGGCAGCTTCGTCGAGCACATGGGCCGGTGCGTCTACACCGGCATCTACGAACCCGCACACGCCACGGCGGATGAGCACGGATTCCGCCAGGACGTGGCCGAACTCGTCCGCGAGTTGGCGCCCACCGTGATCCGGTACCCCGGCGGCAACTTCGTGTCCAACTACAAGTGGGAGGACGGTGTGGGCCCGAAGGACCAACGGCCCCGTCGCCTCGACCTCGCCTGGCGCTCCATCGAGACCAATCAGGTGGGCACCGACGAGTTCCTCGCCTGGTGTGAGCGTCAAGGGATAGAGCCCATGCTGGCGGTCAACCTCGGCACGCGCGGGCTGGAGGATGCGGTCGAGTACCTGGACTACGTCAACGGCACCGGCACCACCCTGGCCGCTCAGCGCGCCGCCAACGGCCGCGTCGAGCCCTGGGGCGTGAAGGTGTGGTGCCTGGGTAACGAGATGGACGGGCCCTGGCAGATCGGCCACATGACGGCGGCAGACTACGGACGCGCGGCCGAGGAGGTGGGCAGCGCCTTCCGTCGCTTCGACGACACCCTCGAACTGGTGGCGTGCGGCTCCTCCAACCGCATGATCGCGACGTTCGGCGCATGGGAGCGAGAGGTCCTCGAGCGGTCCATCCACGTGGTGGACCATATTTCGGCCCACGCCTACTACGAGCCCGTGGGCGGCGACATGGCGTCGTTCCTCGCCAGTGCGGAGGACATGGACCGGTTCATCCGATCCGTCACCGCAACGGCAGACGCCGTGGCCGCGGCCCACAAGCTGGACAAGAAGATCTCCGTCTCGTTCGACGAGTGGAACGTCTGGTTCCAGGAGCGCTTCGACGGCGAGAACTCCCTCGCGGTCCAGGAGGCGCCGCCGCTGATTCAGGACGTCTACTCGGTCGCCGACGCGGTCGTCGTCGGATCGTTGCTCATCACCCTGATGCGTAACACCGATCGCGTCGCCATGGCCTGCCAGGCGCAGTTGGTCAACATCATCGCGCCCATCCGCACGGAGCCCGATGGCCCGGCGTGGCGCCAGACCATCTTCCACCCCTTCGCGTTGACCAGCCGCTATGCCCGTGGGGAGGTGCTGGACCTCCGCGTGGAATCGCCCATGATCGACACGCCGATCTTCGGTGAGGTGGATCAGATCTGGTCCACGGCCACCCTCGATGCGGCAACGGGCGATCTGGTCCTGTTCTGCGTCAACCGGTCCGAGCGCGACGGTCTCACCACGACGGTTGATCTCAGCGCGTTCGGCGACGTGGACCTCGTCGAGCACATCCTCGTCCACGAGAACGACCACACCCTCACCAACACCGCCGGGAACGAACAGGTGGCCCCCAAACAGGGCGCCAGCTCCCTCCACGATGCCGTTCTCACACTCACCCTCCCCGCAGTGTCCTGGCACTGCGTCCGGCTGTCCGTCCGGTCAGCCTGAACACCTCGAAAGGAACCTTCATGAATTCGATCAGTCGACGTGGACTGCTCGGTGCCGGCCTCGCAGTCGGGGCCACCGCCGGACTCGCAGCCTGTGGCCAGAGCGCCACCACCCCCACCAGCGCGGCCTCTGCCACCGGCGACGGAGGCGCGGCGGGATACGACGGTCCCGCCGTCACCCTCGCCTTCTGGAACGGTTTCACGGGCGGCGACGGTGCCTACATGAAGAAGCTCGTGGACCAGTTCCAGACCGAGCACGAGAACATCGCCGTCACGGTGCAGACGATGCAGTGGGGCGACTACTACACCAAGCTGCCAACCGCGGTGCAGTCCGGCAACGGCCCGGACGTGGCGGTCATGCACGTGGACTCAGTGGCCACCAATGCCGCGCGCAAGGTCATCCAACCGCTCGACGATGTGGCCGCCGCCCTCGAGCTCACGGAGGGCGACTTCGCGCCCGTGCCGTGGCAGGCCGGCGTGTACAAGGACGTGCGTTACGCCATCCCGTTGGACGTGCACCCGCTCGGCTTCTTCTACAACAAGACCGTCATGGAGAGCGCGGGGCTGGACCCCGAGGCGCCACCGATGGATCACGACGCCTACATGGCCGCGCTCGACGCGCTCAAGAGCAAGGGCATCGCCGGTCACTGGGCCTCCCCGTTCAACTTCACCGGCGGCCTGACCTGTCAGTCGCTGGTCTATCAGTTCGGCGGCACCCTCTTCTCCGAGGACGCCTCGACGGCGGCCTGGGGGGAGGACGGTGGCGTCGAGGCGCTCACCTGGTGGCAGAACCTCATCAAGGAGGGCTACTCCAACCCGAAGGTCGGCCAGGACGCGGACTTCATCGCGCTGCAGAACGGCCAGACGGCCTTCAACTGGAACGGGATCTGGTCCATCAACACCCTCGCCGAGAAGAAGGACCTCGACTGGGGCGTCACCGTCCTGCCCAACATCGGTGGCGAGAAGGCCGCCTGGGCCGGTTCCCACCAGTTCGTGCTGCCCACCCAGAAGTCGGGTGACGAGAACAAGGGTCAAGCCTCCCGGGTGTTCCTGAACTGGATCTCGCAGCAGTCGCTCGAGTGGGCGAAGGGCGGACAGATTCCGGCCCGCAACTCCGTGCGCGAGTCGGCCGAGTTCGCCGCGCTCACGTACCAGGCCGAGCTGGCCAAGCAGATCGACGATCTGCGCTTCCCGCCGGCCGTTGCCGGCATCGGAGACGCCATGCTCGAGTTCGAAAAGGCGGTCAACGAGATCACGCTTGGGATGAAGGACGTCGCGACGACGCTGAACGCCTCCGCTGAGCGCGCCAACAAGATCCTCGAGGCGAACGCGAAGAAGTACGTCTGATGTTCACCAGCCCGACCCGCCGGCGCCGAGGTAACGCCGGCGGGTCGCCGCTGACCGCTTACCTCTTCCTGGCGCCCTACCTGCTGCTGTTCGGTGTGTTCGTCGCCCTTCCGGCCCTCTACGGTTTCTGGATGTCGTTGCACGACTGGGACTTCACCCTGGAGGCGCGCCCCTTCGTCGGCCTGTTGAACTACGCGGACCTGTTCGACCCGCTGGCGGTCCAGTTCCAGCCGTTCTGGCGCGGCATGAGCAACACCGCGATCTTCACCCTGGCCAGCGTGCCGTTCCTCGTCACCGTCCCACTCGGACTGGCTGTGCTCCTCAACACCGCATTTCCCGGCCGCACGTTCTTCCGTGCCGTCTACTTCGTCCCGTATGTGCTCGGCGTCGCGGTGATCGGCGTCATGTGGCGCTACCTGCTGGACGGCAACTTCGGCATCGTCAACGCCATCTTCGGGGCCAACATCCAGTGGACGACGGATCAGCCCTGGGCGTGGATGGCGCTCGTGGGCGTGACCGTCTGGTGGACCATGGGCTTCAACGCCATCATCTACATGGTCGGCCTCGGCGACATCCCGCCTTACCTCTACGAAGCTGCGGCGCTCGACGGGGCGGGCCCGTGGCGGCGTTTCATCCACGTGACGGTGCCGGGCCTGCGCCCGGTGCTGATCTTCATCATGGTCACCACCATCCTGGCCAGCGCCAACATGTTCGGGCAGTCCTACCTGATCACCCAGGGTGGCCCGACCGAGTCCACGATGACGGCCATCATGGTCATCACGGGCGTCGGCTTCGGGCAGAACCGCGCTGGACAGGCAGCGGCGATGAGCTACCTGCTGGCCGTCGCACTGGCACTCGTGTCGGTGCTGAACTTCTGGCTCATGCGCGACAAGGACGCCGCGCGTGAGGCGAGGGAACTCAAGCGGCAGCGGAAGCTCGACGTCAAGGAAGGGGCCCACGCATGAAGGCCAGCAAGCGAAACCGCAACCCGTTCTTCTGGCTGGCCCTCCTGCTCCTCTCCGTCGTGTTCGTCGGACCGGTGGTGATGATGATCCTGACGTCGTTCAAGACGAGGATCGAATCGCAGAGCGTGCCTCCGACGATCATGCCGCAGGAGTGGACGATGCGCGCCTACGAGATTCTCTTCGCCGCAGACTCCACCACTCCGGTGCTCCGATGGTTCCTCAACTCGATGGTGGCGGCCACCGGGCACGCGATCCTCGTGGTGACGGTCTGTTCCATGGCCGGCTACGCGCTCGCGAGGCTCACCTTCCCCGGCAAGAACATCATCTTCGCCGTGATCATCTCCACGCTGTTCGTGCCCGGATTCATCTTCCTCATGCCCAACTTCGAGATGATGTCGCGCCTCACCTGGCTCGACTCGTTCCTGGCGCTCATCGTGCCCGGCGCGGCCGGCGCTTTCGGCGTGTTCTTCATGCGGCAGTTCTTCCTCGGGCTCCCGATGGAGCTGGAGGAGTCGGCCCGCATCGACGGGGCGGGGCCTTGGAGGATCTTCCTGAGCATCGTGCTGCCCAACGCCCGCGCCGCAGTGGTCACCCTGCTGGTGATCTCCTTCCTCGCCAACTGGAACGACTTCGTCTGGCCGCTGTACGTGATGTTCTCCACCGAGATGCTCACGATCCCGATCGGGCTTTCGCGGCTCCAGGGTGCCTACACCATCGACTACCCGGTCATCATGGCCGGCGCCACCGTCGCGGCAGTGCCGGTGCTGCTGCTGTACGTGTTCGTGCAGCGTTACATCATCGAGGGCGTCGCGAGCTCGGGGATGAAGTGACCCGCCGTCAGCTGCGCCCGCTCATCGCCGTGATCAGCCTCGTTCTGGTCACGGCATGCAGCCCCCAGGAGGAGCCGTCGTCTCCCTCCGTCACGTCCACCGAAGGAGAGTCGACAGTGTCGCAGCCCACCAATCCGGTCTACCCGCTGGACTTCCCCGATCCACAGGTACTGACCGACGGCGACGGCTATCTGGCCATCGCCACGAACGGCAACGGGATGAACGTGCAGACGATCAGCAGCGACAACCTCGTGGAGTGGGCGCAGGGCCGCGACGCGCTGCCCAGCGTCGCGCCGTGGTCGTCGTCGGGCAAGGTGTGGGCGCCGGAGATCATCGCGTGGCCGGACGACACCTACCGGTTGTACTACACGACGAAGGCGCCGGATCCGGCGTGGCAGTGCGTGAGTGTCGCGACATCGGAGACGCTGGCCGGGCCGTACGTGGACGAGTCCACCGAGCCGCTCATCTGCGAGATCGACGAGGGCGGGTCGATCGATGCGTCACCCTTCGTCGATGAGGACGGCACGGCCTACCTGTACTGGAAGAACGACGGCAACGCCATCGGGGTGGACACCCTGATCAAAGTCGCCCGTCTGAGCGCGGACGGCCTGTCGCTCGACGGCGAGGTGACGGATCTCTTCAAGCAGGACCTGTACTGGGAGGGTCACCTGGTGGAAGGACCGGCGGTGGTCAAGGTCGACGGCGTTTACCACATGTTTTACTCTGCCAACGATTACGGTTCGGACAAGTACGCGGTGGGCCACGCGGTGGCGGATTCGGCGCTCGGGCCGTTCACGAAGGACCCTGAGCCCGTGCTCGCGACCAACGAGGTCGCGGCAGGGCCGGGTCACTGCCAGCTGTTCCTCAAGGACGGCCAGTGGTGGATGGTCTATCACGCCTGGAAGCCGGGCTTCGTGGGCGACTCCCTGGAGGGCCGCAAGATGTGGTTGTCCAAGGTCGCCTTCAATGGTGAGACCGTTGAGGTCGACCCTCCGGCCACGGAGTTGGGCCTTCCCTAGGGGGACCGGTCGCCCTCAGAGACGCGGAACCCCGCCAAGGTCCTTGCGGCCTGGCCCGATGGCTGTTGACAAGCCCGGATTGAGTGCTTAGTGTGTCCATGTCGCCGACACGGAGGAGGTGCATGCAGATGTTTACCGTTTCTGCCGCCCTCGGTCGGCCGCGCGCGTTCGTCGCCCGCTGACCAGGCCTGCGCCGGGGCACCGCCCCTCGTGACGCTTTAGCGTCCCACCCCCTCCGCCCAGACATCTGTTGCGTCGGTCGTCGACGCCCGTCAGGACCCTCATGCATGCAGCACCGCGTGGACGGTACGACTTCCCGCCCGCCATCCCTCCCGATTCGCGCCCTGACGTGCGCTCGCCCAGCCGGTTCCTGTTCTGGCTGATGCGCCAGTACGGCTGGGTCGTCCCTGCCATGACGCTGGCGGCCTCGTCGTGGATGGTGCCCGCAGCGCTCACACCCTGGCTGCTCGGCCGCGCGATCGACGCGGGCGTGGGCCGGAGCGACCCCTCGGCCACCCTCGGCTGGGTGGCGCTGCTGCTGGCCGTGATCGTGGTGGGCGTCTCCGGTGGCATTCTCTTCCACACGTTCGCCGTGCGCATGTGGCTGCTCGGCATCTACGGCGTGCAGCGCCGCGTGTCGCGCCAGTCGGTCCGCCTGGGCCACGTCCTCAACCGGCGTGTCCCGACAGGTGAGGTGCTGAGCGTCTCCTCCTCGGACAGCGACCAGTTCGGCGCCACGATCGACTCCTTCGGGCACGTGATCGCCGCCGCGGTGAGTTTCTGCCTGGCGTCGGCGCTCATGCTGACCACCTCCCCGACGCTCGGTCTGGTCGTGCTCGTCGCGACCCCGGTCCTCCTGTTGGCTTCGACACCCGTGTTGCGCCCCCTGACGCTCGCGCAGTCCGCGGAACGGACTGAGAGCTCGTCGCTGACCTCGTTGGCCAGCGACATCGCCACGGGCCTCCGGATCCTCCGGGGCATCGGCGGGGAGCGGACGTTCGCCCGCAATTATGAGCGGCAGTCCCAGAAGGTCCGCGCGCTCGGGGTGCGGCTCGGCACGTGGCAGGCGATCGTCGAGGCGATCAGCATCCTGCTGTCCGGGCTGCTCCTCGTCGCGCTGGTCTACCTCGGGTCGCGTGCGATGTTCGACGGCACCCTCAGCGTCGGCGAGCTGATCAGCTTCTTCGGCTATGCGCTGTTCCTCACCTCGCCGATGCAGACCTTCTTCGACTTCGCCCAGAAATGGGTTCAGGGCCTGGTGGCCGCGCAGAAGACGCTCTCCTTCCTCGGCGCGGACGTACCGTGGCCCCGCTCTGGGCAGCCACTCTCCGGCCGGCCGGTGCTGCACGACGAGGTGTCCGGCGTCGAGGTGCGACCCGGGCTGATGCTGGGCATCGTGTCGGCCGATCCGGACGCGTCGGCCGCCCTCGCTGACCGGCTCGGCCGCTACCTGCCGGAGGGGTCGCACGAGGCGGACGACGACAAGGATCTCACCGGCCGGGCACTCAAGGCGGCGCGTCGCGCCAGGATCGCGGAGCGCGAGCGGCGTGCGGCGGCAGACGCCGAGTTTGTCGGCCGCACCTGGGGCGTCACCGCCGACGGGGTGGACTACTCGCAGCTGGACATCACCGACCTGCGCCGAACGATCGTCGTCTCGCATACCGGCGCCTCGCTCTTCTCCGGCACACTGCAGACCGCCGTCGATCCCTGGGGCACCCACAGCCGTGAGCAGGCGGAGCGGGTCCTGACCGTCGCGTCCGCCGAGGACATCTACGACGCGCTCCCGGGCGGGTGGCAGGGCCGGATCGACGAGAAGGGCCGGGGCCTGTCCGGCGGTCAGCGGCAGCGAGTCGTGCTGGCGCGTGCGCTGCTCCTGGATCCCGAGATCCTGATCCTGGTCGAGCCGACGTCTGCTGTCGACGCGCACACCGAGGCCCGGATCGCGCAGCGCCTGGCTGACCATCGCCGGGGCCGGACCACTGTCGTCGTCACCGCCTCGCCGTTGCTTCTGCGGCAGTGCGACGACATCTCGGTGCTGGTCGACGGGCGTGAGGCGGCCCGCGGCAGCCACCACGATCTCCGGGACCACCCTGATTACCACCGTGTCATCGCGCGCGGCATGGAGGACGACGATGAGTGAACAGACGCTGACGGCCACGTCGGCCAGCACGTGGCGCAGCGGCGAGCCGGAATCGAGGCTTCAGCAGGGGCTCGACGTGCCCAGCGGCGTCGGCCCGCGCAGGCGTCTGGAGGCGCTGATCAGGCGCCACCACATCCGGACCGCGGCGGCGCGAGCCGTCTACGCGGATGCCCGCGCGCCCGAGCACGGGTTCCCCGTGGCCACCTCCGGCCAGGCGCTGGGCTTCCTCGGGCGGATGCTGCGGGGCCGACGGGCGGCGCTGGCAGGGGCGATCGTGCTCAACGTCGCGGCGGCCGGCGCCGGCCTGGTCGCGCCGTACATGCTCGGCCGGCTGATCGACCAGGTCACCGGCGGACTGCTCGACCTGCCCGGGCTCACCAGCCTCGTGTCGATCATCGCCGGCGTCATCGTCGCGCAGGCGCTGTTGACGTTCGCGGCCCGGCGGGCCTCGGCGGTACTGGGCTACGACCTGCTGGCGGCCGCGCGGGAGGAGGTCGTGCGCATCGTGCTGCGGCTACCGCTCGGCCACGTCGAGTCCTCCGGCTCGGGGGACCTTCTCACCCGCATCACCTCCGACGTGTCGAAGATGGCCACCGCCGCCCGATGGGCCTTCCCGAACCTCATCGTGTCCGTCGTGCTCATCGGCGCGACACTCGTGGCCATGGTGGCCAACTCCTGGCTGTTGACGCTGCCGATGGTGGGTACGGCACTCGTGATGTGGCTGGGTGGTCGCTATTACCTGTCACGGGCGACGGCGGGCTACATCACCGAATCGCGGTCCTACTCGACGATCAACGCCACGACGACCGAGACCGTCGAGGGCGCACGGACGATCGAGGCGCTGGATCTGGGCGGCCTGAGGGTCGCGCAGTTGGACGAGGACACCGAGGTCTCGGCGCAGGCCGAGCGGTACACGATGACCCTGCGCAACATGCTGTTCGCCATGGTCGACTCGTCGTTCCAGCTGCCACTGGTCGGCGTCGTCCTCCTCGGCACGTGGGGCTACGCGGAGGGCTGGGTGAGCATCGGACAGATCACCACGGCGGCGCTGTACGTCTCGCAGCTCCAGGGACCGCTGGACCGCGTCATCATGGTGCTCGATCACCTGCAGCTCGGCATCGTCGCGACGGCGCGCCTCATCGGCGTGGCTCAGCTGGAGGATGACCGGACCCCCGGTGAGGAGCAGCCCCGCGGCGTCAAGCTCACCGGCAACGGCCTGAGATTCGGCTACCGGGCGGGGGTGGACGTCCTGCACGGCGTCGACGTCGACCTGCGGCCGGGGGAGCGGCTGGCCATCGTGGGGCCGTCGGGTTCCGGCAAGTCGACGCTCGGCCGGCTCGTCGCCGGCATCAACCGGCCGCGCGTCGGCGAGGTGACGGTGGGCGGCGTGGACGTCATGGACCTGCCGCTGGACCGGCTCCGCACAGAGGTGGCGCTGGTCACGCAGGAGCATCACGTCTTCGTCGGCTCGGTGCGCGACAATGTGGTGCTCGCGCGGGAGGCCACGGCCTCGGACTTGGAGGTGGAGGAGGCGCTGCGTGCAGTGGATGCGTGGGGCTGGGTGTCGAAGCTGCCCGGCGGGTTGGCCGCCGAGCTCGGCCATGGCAAGACGTCGCTGACGCCGGCGCAGGCCCAGCAGGTGGCGTTGGCGCGGCTGATAGTGGCCGACCCGCACACGCTCGTCCTGGACGAGGCCACCTCCCTGATCGACCCCTCCTCGGCCAGGCACATGGAGGGTTCGATGGCGGCGCTGCTTGACGGCAGGGCGGTCATCGCCATCGCTCACCGCCTCCACACCGCGCATGACGCGGACCGGATCGCGGTGCTCGACGGCGGGCGCATCGTCGAGATCGGGTCCCACCACGAGCTCCTGGAGCTTGACGGGCAGTACGCCGACCTGTGGCGGACGTGGCGGGATTAGCCGAGGGTGAGCACGGCCGTGCCGGTGGGGGCCGGCTCGGAGGCGTCGCGCCAGGCGCCCTCGGCACTGGTCCACTCGCGGTCTCCCACCACCACGGCGGTGAGCCCGCTGGCGTAGGTGTTGGCGACGGCGAGCTGGGCCGCCGCCCACAGCGTGGTCTCGTCGGCGGACGTGAGGATCACGCCGGTGTCCGTCGCAGCCACGGTCACGCCTGATCCGAGGGTGCCGAGGACCCGGTCGAAGACCGTCCTGTCAGGGGTTGGCGAGTCCTCGAAGCTCAGGCAGGCGATGCCCTCAGGCCGCGACCCCCGGAGAGTACCGGCCACGGCCGTCGCCTTGTCCACGTGCTGGCGGTACGCCTCTGGGAACCCGCTGCGCTGGACCTGCTGGGCGACGTCGTTGATGTCGCCGGTCTCCCATCCGCTGAACGTGACCAGCTCCTCGTAGAACCGCGCGGACGAATACCACGGGTCCAGGATCTCCTCCTCGGTGCCCCAGCCGTAGGAGGGGCGCTGTTGGAAGAGGCCGAGGGAGTCGCGGTCGCCGTAGTCCAGGTTGCGCAGGTCCGACTCCTGGTACGCCGTCGCCAGTGCGATCACCGCGGCCCGCTCCGGAAGACCGCGTTCCGCCGACACCGCGACGATGACCGCCGCGTTGCGCGCCTGTTCGGCGGACAGCGTCGTGGTGCCCTGCTCCATCACGACTGTGCACTGCTGCGGGGTGATCCGCTGGTACACGGCCCGGTAGGCCTTCCAGCCGGCGAAGCCGAGGCCCGCGAGCACGGCGAGCGTGACGAGAGCCGCGATGAGGCCTCTGCGCATCAGTTCGCGTGCAGCGCCGCGTTGAGCGCCACCTTCGAGCCCCGACGGTTGCGCGCGATCACCGCGCCGGTCTGGGAGTCGCGCATGAAGAGCAGGTCATCCTGCCCCGACAGCTCGCGCGCCTTGACGACGCTCCCGTCAGGGAGCCGCACTTTCGTGCCCGCCGTGACGTACAGACCGGCCTCCACCACGCAGTCGTGGCCCAGCGAGATGCCCACACCGGAGTTGGCGCCCAGCAGGCAGCGCTCCCCGAGGCGGATGACCTCCTGGCCGCCGCCGGACAGGGTCCCCATGATGGACGCGCCACCGCCCACGTCCGTGCCGTCCCCGACGACGACGCCCGAGGAGATGCGACCCTCCACCATGGACGTGCCCAAGGTGCCGGCATTGAAGTTGACGAAGCCCTCATGCATGACGGTGGTGCCCTCGGCCAGGTGGGCGCCGAGCCGGACGCGGTCAGCGTCGGCGATCCGCACGCCCAGAGGGGTCACGTAGTCCACCATGCGGGGGAACTTGTCCACGCCGTACACGGTGAGCTGTTCGCCGCGGGCGTGCAGCAGCATGCGGACCCGGTTGACGTCGGCCACGCGCACCGGTCCGCGCGTGGTCCACGCGTTGTTGGGCAGGACGCCGAAGATGCCGGTGAGGTTCAGCCCGTGCGGGGGTACGAGGCGCGCGCTCAGGAGGTGGAGGCGCAGGAACGCGTCCTCCACCGACTCCGGGGGCTCGTCGAGGTCGATCTCCACCCTCACCACCCGGGACTCCACCTGGCGGATCTCATCCACCTGCTGGGCCTCCGCCAGCAGCGAGGGCGGCTCGTCGGTGACGGCGGAACCCAGTCGCGGCTCCGGGTACCAGGCATCAAGAACGGCCCCGGTGGTGTGGACGGTGGCCAGGCCCCAGGCCCAGGCGGTGCGGGTCTCGTTGGTCATGCCGGCCAGTCTAGTGGCGGTCGCAGGCGTGCTCCCCTGGTCACGGGCACGTAAGGGTTGTGTGACAGATCGGCGCCGTGTGCGCTCCGGCGCCCCGGACCCAATAGCCTGTGCCCCATGAGTGCGCTGTTCGACGATTACCCGCCGGGGGAGGCCTTCGACGAGATGGTCGGGCCCCAGGGCATCCGGGGCGCGGCGAAGACCGTTGCCGAGGGTCTCGAGCGGCTCGGCATCGACGAACTCCGGGCCCGCTCCGAGTACCTGCGCACCATCTACATCGACCAGGGGGTCACCTTCGACATCGGCGGTGAGGAGCGCCCCTTTCCGCTCGACATCGTGCCGCGCATCCTCCCGGCGGACGAGTTCGCCCACGTCGAGGCCGGCAGCAAGCAGCGCGTCCGGGCGATGGACGCCTTCCTCGACGACATCTACACCGAGGGCCGCTGCTTCGTCGACGCTGTGATCCCCCGCCACGTCGTGGCCTCGTCGCCGCACTTCCACCGCGCCATGGCCGGTTTCACCACCCCCAACGGCGTGCGCGTCCACATCGCGGGCATCGACCTGGTCCGCGGTCACGACGGCGTCTTCCGCGTGCTGGAGGACAACGTGCGCAGCCCCTCGGGGGTGTCCTATGTGATGACCAACCGCCGTGCGATCAACGCCGCGCTGCCGGAGATCGCCGGGAAGCACCGGATCCGCCCGGTGGAGGACTACCCGTCCCAGCTGTTGACGGCCTTGCGCGCGGCGGCACCCTCCAGCATTGCGGACCCCACCGTCGTGGTGCTCACTCCCGGCGTCTACAACCCCGCGTACTTCGAGCACGCCATGCTGGCCCGGATGATGGGCGTCGAGCTGGTCGAGGGCCGCGACCTCGTGGCCCACGGCGGCCACGTCTCGCTGCGCACCACCCGCGGCCTGCGGCCGGTGCACGTCATCTACCGGCGCATCGACGACGAGTTCCTGGACCCCGCGGTGTTCCGCGCCGATTCGCTCATCGGCTGCGCGGGCCTGCTCAACGCCGCCCGCGCCGGCAACGTGACCATCGCCAACGCCGTCGGCAACGGGGTGGCCGACGACAAGCTGGTCTACACCTACATCCCGGATCTCATCCGCTTCTATCTGGGTGAGGAGCCCATCCTGGCCAGCGTCGACACCTGGCGCCTCGAGGAGCCGGACGCCCGCGAGGAGGTGCTGGACCGCCTGGCGGAGCTGGTGGTCAAGCCCGTCGACGGCTCCGGCGGCAAGGGCATCGTCATCGGACCGCGCGCCACGCAGGAGGAACTGGACCGCCTGCGTCGGCTCATCATCAAGGATGCCCGCGGGTGGATCGCGCAGCCCGTGGTGCAGCTGTCCACGGTGCCCACCATGATCGACGGCGAGCTGAGGCCCCGCCACGTCGACCTCCGGCCCTTCGTGGTGAACTCCGGCAGCGACAACATCTTCGTCCTCCCTGGCGGACTCACCCGCGTGGCGCTGCCCGAGGGCGAGCTGATCGTCAACTCGTCCCAGGGGGGCGGCTCCAAGGACACGTGGGTGCTGACCTCCGGCCGTCCGGTGGCACCGGCCATGCCGCCGGTGCCGCCGCCGCGGCCCTCGTCGGTGCCGATGTCCGAGCCGGTGCTCAACCGCGTCATCCGTCACCAGCACGAACAACAGCAGCAGAGCGGGCTGGAGGGGGAGCCATGCTGAGCCGCATCGCCGATTCACTGTTCTGGATCGGCCGCTACCTGGAGCGCGCGGAGGACACCTGCCGCATCGCCGAGGTCCACCTCCACCAGCGCCTCGACGACCCTGGTGCCTATCCGGCGCAGGCCACCCGGGATCTCCTCGTCCTCATGGGACAGGAACCCACGGACGACGATCCGGACGTCCTGCAGGAGTTGTGCTACGACGAGCAGTCACCGGTGAGCTTCCTGGCGGCGCTCGGCAGTGCCCGCGAGTCCGCCCGACGCGCGCGGGAGACGGTGTCGACGGAGGTGTGGGAGTCCATCAACACCACCTGGCTGGCGATGCGCGGTGGGCGCCTGCAGCGGATGCGGCCCGCGTCGATGTTCAAGTTGGTCCGGGAGCGGTGCACAGTCATCTCAGGCCTGGCCCACGGCACGATGAGCCACGACGAGGGCTGGCTCTTCCTCACCCTGGGCCGCAGCATCGAGCGGATCGACATGACGTCGCGGCTGCTGACCACCCCGGCGCTGGTGGGCAACTCGGCCAGGGCGTGGGATCACGTCCTCAGCGGCTGCGGCGCGCATCACGCGTTCGTCCAGCGCTACGGGGCGCTGGCGTCGGACCGTGACGCCGCCGAGTTCCTCATCCTGGACAGGCTGTTCCCGCGGTCGCTGATCTACACGCTCAACACCGCCGTGGACTCGCTGTCGCTGCTGGGCCCCGGCAACCAGCGGATCCGTCCCGACGATCCGGCCACCAGGCTGCTCGGCGCGGCCCGGGCGAACCTGGAATATCTTCCTGCCGAGGAGATCCTGCTGGACCTCACCGAGCAGATGGCCAGGCTGCAGGTGGTCTGCTCCGAGGCCACGCAGGCCATCTCCATCCGCTACTTCGAGGGCTCCTCGGCGGCGGAATGGGTCGGTGGAGCATGGTGAACCACCAACGATGGAGCCTCCGATGAGCCAGTTCCGGATCGTGCACACCACCGGGTACAACTACGGCGGCGGCGCGACAGACTCCTTCAACGAGGCGCGGATGACGCCGCTGACCAGCCGTCGGCAGCTCGTGCTGTCGTCGCGCCTCGACATCACGCCGGTGGCATGGACCCATTCCTACAAGGACTACTGGGGCACCTCCGTCGTGGCGTTCGAGATCCACGAACGGCACTCCGATCTCAAGGTGGTGGCCACCTCCACCGTCGAGATCCACGACGTCCTCAGCGACGCCGAGCCCCTCGGGTGGGCGGGACTGGACAACCCGGACCTCCGGGACCGCTACGTGGAGCTCCTCACCCAGACCGGCTACGTCCGCCCCCATCGCGAGGTGCTGACGATGGCCGCGCATGCGCGCCGGACCGCGGCCACTCCCGGGGAGGCGGTCGTGGAACTGACCAGGCGCCTGCGCGAGCAGGTGGACTACGTGCCCGGCGTGACCCAGGTGCACACGCTGGCCGCCGAGGTGTGGGAGCATCGCGCCGGCGTTTGCCAGGACATCGCGCATCTCACCCTGGGGGCGCTCCGCTCGATCGGGATCCCGGCCCGCTACGTGTCGGGCTACGTGGTGCAGCGGCAGGACCCGGCCATCGGGGAGGCGATGGTGGGGGAGTCGCACGCCTGGATCCAGTACTACGACGGCGAGTGGCTCGGCTTCGACCCCACGAACCAGACGCAGCCGCGCGGCTCGCACGTCGAGGTGGGGTTCGGGCGCGACTACTCCGATGTCGCGCCGCTCAAGGGCATCTACACCGGCTCCGGCGGGTCCGAGATGTTCGTCGCGGTGGAGATGACGCGGCTCACCTGACCGGCAGCAGCTGACATGTTGATGCCCCGACGGCGAACGACTGCGGGAGCGCTGGTCCATCCGGAAAGGCGATGCGGATCTACTAGGCTCGGGACATGAGCCGGCTGACCGCACTGCTGCAGGAGATCATGGACGTCGAGTCCGTGTCCGGAGACGAGCGGCAGTTGGCGGACCTCGTCGAGGCGCGATTGTCTCGGCTGAACCATCTCGAGCTGCACCGCGACGGGGACTGCGTCGTCGCGCGCACCGCACTGGGGCGCGCCGAGCGCGTGGTGATCGCCGGCCATCTCGACACGGTCCCGGTGGCGGGCAACCTGCCGTCGCGGCTGATCGAGCACCCGGACGGCCCACGCGTCTGGGGCAGGGGTGCGTGCGACATGAAGGGCGGGGTCGCGGTGATGCTGGCGCTGGCCGAGGAGCTCGACGAGCCCACCCGCGACATCACGTGGATCTTCTACGACCACGAGGAGGTGGAGGCCGCGGCCAACGGGTTGGGCAGGCTCGCCCGCAACCGTCCGGACCTCGTGCAGGCGGACTTCGCGGTCCTCATGGAGCCGACGAGCGCCCAGATCGAGGGCGGATGCCAGGGCACCATCCGGATCGACCTCACCGTCAGCGGCACGGCGGCCCACAGCGCGCGGGCCTGGATGGGGCACAACGCCATCCACGACCTCGCCCCGGTGCTGGCCACGCTCGCCGCCTACGAGTCCGAGGAGATCGAGGTGGAGGGGCTCGTCTTCCGCGAGGGCCTCAACGCGGTGGGGGTCAGCGGCGGCGTGGCGGGCAACGTGATCCCCCCGTCGGCCACGCTGCAGATCAACTACCGCTTCGCACCGGACAAGACCGTCGACGAGGCACTCGCGCGGCTGCGCGGCTGGTTCCCCGGCCAGCGTCTCGTCGTGGCCGACGCCTCCCCTGCGGCCAGGCCGGGATTGAATCGCCCCGCGGCGAGGCAGTTCGTGGCGGCCATCGGGCAGCCGGCCCGCCCCAAGTACGGGTGGACCGACGTGGCCCGGTTCAGCGAGCTCGGGATCCCCGCGGTCAACTACGGACCGGCGGACCCCTCCGTCGCCCACCGTGACGACGAGTTCTGTCCCGTGGCAGACCTCGACACGTGCGCCGCGGGACTCCGCCGCTGGCTGAGCACAGAAGGAGCATCCTCATGACCCAACCCAAGCGCCGCGCCGGTGCCGTCGAGCTGGGCGGCGCGGAACGCACGCGCCAGCCCATGGCCGACGAGGCCCTGCTCCAACACACGCGGCTGCCCTGGAGCCACCTGGACCCGTGGCGGGTGCTGCGCATCCAGTCGGAGTTCGTCGAGGGCTTCGACGCCCTCAAGGAGCTGCCGCCGGCGGTGAGCGTCTTCGGGTCCGCGCGGACCAGCTCGGATCACCCCATGTACGAGTCGGCGGTCGAGCTGGGGCGGGGGCTGGCGCGCCGAGGCTTCGCCGTCATCACCGGTGGCGGCCCCGGCATCATGGAGGCGGCCAACAAGGGCGCCACCGAGGCGGGCGGGATGTCGGTGGGGCTGGGCATCGAACTGCCCCACGAACAGGGCATGAACGAGTACATCAGCCTCGGGGTCAACTTCAGGTACTTCTTCGCCCGCAAGACGATGTTCCTCAAGTACAGCCAGGGGTTCATCACCATGCCGGGCGGCTTCGGCACCCTGGACGAACTGTTCGAGGCGCTCACGCTCATCCAGACGGGCAAGGTCAAGAACTTCCCCATGGTGCTGTTCGGCGCGTCCCACTGGGAGCCGCTCATGGACTGGATCCGCGACACCGTGGCGGAGCACGGTTTCATCTCGCGCGCCGATCTCAGCCTCGTCACCGTCACCGACGACGTGGAGGAGGCGCTCGACGCCATGGGCACGCCCGGGCAGTTCGAGGGCTGAGCCGTGTGGATCGCGGTCGTCGCCGTCGCCATCGTCACGCTGGGTTTCGCCGCGTTCGCGGGCCTGGGGCGCCTGGGCGAGATGCCCGCCGAGGCGGTCACCGACCGCCCTCGCGGCCGCGTGCCCGTCGGCCCGGTGACCCACGACTTCCTGGCGGAGGCGATCCTGCCGACGGCCTGGTCCGGGTACCGGCGGGATCAGGTGGACCGATACCTGGCCGGGCTCGCCGACGGCACCGCGTCCCCCGCATCCGAGACCGTGTTCGACGTCGTGCGCCGCGGCTACGACATGCAGGTCATCGACGAGCTGCTGCTGCGGGGCGGCTACGAGCGGCCGACGCAGGCGGCGGCCGATGCCCCTGGAGAGGCGGATCAGCCCCCTGACACGGTGTGATGGCAGCCGGTTTCGCGCCCGGATGGGCCGGTGCTTGGTGGGATGCGGAATAATGGGGGCAGGTTCCACAGTTCGAGCAAGAGAATGAGGGTGGCAGATGGCAGCGATGAAGCCCCGCACGGGTGACGGTCCGATGGAGGTCACGAAGGAGGGTCGCGGCATCGTGATGCGCGTTCCCGTCGACGGAGGGGGCCGCCTCGTCGTCGAAATGAACCCCACTGAGGCCACGGCATTGCTCGACGCTCTCAAGGGCGTCGTGGGCTGACCTGTTCTCCCCCGACAACGAGAAGGGCCGCCCGTTTCCGGGCGGCCCTTTCTGCGTCGTCTAGCCCCTGGCGCCGATGGCCCGTTCGTAGACCGCCACCGTCTCCCCTGCGATCCGGGCCCAGGAGAACTCGTCGATGCACCGCTGCCGCCCGGCCAGGCCGAACTCCTTCGCGAGGCCCGGATCCCGCGTGAGCCGGTTGACCTTGGCCGCGAAATCGGACTCGAACGCCTTGACGAACCCGGGGTCCCCGGCCTGGGAGGGGTCGTAGGCCACCAGGAGGCCCGTCTCACCGTCGTTGACCACCTCGGGGATTCCGCCGACGGCGCTGGCCACCACGGGGGTCTCGCAGGCCATGGCCTCCAGGTTCACGATGCCCAACGGCTCGTAGACGGAGGGGCAGGCGAACACGGTGGCGTGGGTGAGGACCTGACGCACGGAGGCGCGCGGCAGCATCTCCTGGACCCAGATGACGGGGGCGCTGCGCTGCGCCTGCAGCTCGGTGAAGGCGGCCTGGAACTCGGCCGCGATCTCCGGGGTGTCCGGCGCACCGGCCAGCAGGACCACCTGCGTGTCCGGATCGAACTCGGTGGCGGCGCGCACCAGATGCACCAGGCCCTTCTGGCGCGTGATCCTCCCCACGAAGACCACTGACGGCCGTCCCAGGTCCACGCCCAGACCGGTCACCACATCGGTGCCGTGATCCGGGCGGAACTCGTCGGTGTCGATGCCGTTCTTGACCACGTGCACCTTCGCCGGATCCAGGTTCGGGTAGCTCTCCAGCACGTCGCGGCGCATGCCCTCACTCACGGAGATGACCGCGTCGGCGGCCTCGTAGGCGGTCTTCTCCGCCCAGGACGAGACACGGTACCCGCCCCCCAGCTGTTCGGCCTTCCACGGACGGTGAGGCTCCAGCGAGTGGGAGGTCACGACGTGCGGGATGCCGCGCATCAGGCCCGCCAGATGACCGGCCATGTTCGCGTACCAGGTGTGGGAGTGCAGGATGTCCACCTCGCCGACGGCGGCTGCCATCGAGAGGTCCGCGCCCAGCACGCGAAGGGCCGGGTTGGCGCCCGGCGGGAAGTCCTCGGCGTGCGCCGTCGCGCCCTCCCTGGGTTCGCCCATGCAGTGCACCTCGACGTCGATCAGCTTGCGCAACTGTGGCACCAGCTGGGCCACGTGGACACCGGCGCCGCCGTAGATCGTCGGGGGGTATTCGCGGGTCAGGAGGGACAGCTTCATGGTCATGACGGCATCGTGTCACAACCGCCCGAGACTCGTGGTGGACATTTGGTGGATTTCCCTGTCGACGGGCTTCATTGGCAATAGGTTCAAGCCATGGTTGCTCACCCTAAAGTCCTGTCCATCGTCCTTGCCGGCGGTGAGGGGAAGCGGCTGATGCCGCTGACCGCGGACCGGGCCAAGCCGGCCGTCCCCTTCGGCGGCAGCTATCGCCTCATCGATTTCGTCCTGTCCAATCTCGCCAACTCCAACCTGCGCCAGATCGCCGTGCTGACGCAGTACAAGTCCCATTCGCTGGACCGCCACATCTCGAAGACGTGGCGCTTCTCCACCATGCTGGGCAACTACGTGGCGCCGGTCCCCGCCCAGCAGCGTCTCGGCCCGCGGTGGTACCAGGGCAGCGCGGACGCCATCTACCAGTCGCTCAACCTGATCCGTGACGCGAACCCGGACTACGTCGTCGTGTTCGGAGCGGACAACATCTACCGCATGGACGTCGAGCAGATGATCGACGCCCACATCGACTCCGGCCTGGGTGCCACGGTCGCGGGCATCCGCGTGCCGCGCAGCGAGGCGTCGGCGTTCGGCATCATCGACGCCGCCGCGGACAAGAAGATCAAGAGCTTCATGGAGAAGCCGGCCGATCCCCCCGGCCTGCCGGGGTCGCCCGACGAGTCGTTCGCGTCCATGGGTAACTACGTGTTCAGCCACCACGCGCTGGTCGAGGCGTTGCGCGCCGACGCGGAGGACCCCACCGCCCGGCACGACATGGGCGGAGACATCATCCCGTGGTTCACCGAGCAGGGCTCTGCTCAGGTCTACGACTTCCAGGACAACGTCGTGCCCGGCGCCACCGAGAAGGACGTCAACTACTGGCGGGATGTGGGGACGATCGACGCGTACCACGAAGCGCACATGGATCTGGTCAGCGTGGAGCCCGAGTTCAACCTGTACAACTACGACTGGCCCATCTGGACGGATCAGATCCAGGCCCCCGGGGCGAAGTTCGTCATCCGTGGGCGTGCTGAGGACTCCATCGTGACCAACGGCTGCATCATCTCCGGCGGAGAGGTGGACCGCACGGTGCTCAGCCCCAACGTGCGCGTGGACAAGTGGGCGCAGGTGTCGGAGTCGGTCCTCATGGATTCCGTGCAGATCGGCAAGAACGCCGTGGTGCGCCGCGCCATCCTGGACAAGCACGTGGTGGTGCCCGACGGCGTGCAGATCGGCGTCGATCCCGAGCACGACAGGGCCCGCGGGTTCGTGGTCTCCGACGGTGGGATCACCATCGTGGGCAAGGACCAGGTGGTCCCGCACGACTGACGCCTGCGTGATGCGGCCCCCACCCGGACGGGGTGGGGGCCGCATCACGTGCGGACATTCAGTCCTTGACCGCCACCAGGAGTCCGTTGCCGACGGGCAGCAGCGCCTGCGTATAGGACTCGCTGGCCGACACGGCGTCGAGTGCCTCGCGGATGATGATGGACTCGTCTGATTCGACGGTGTTGTCCGCGACCTCGTTGTGCCACAACGCGTCGTTGACGATCAGGAGCCCCCCGTGGCGCAGGAGACGCAGCGAGCCGGCCACGTACTCGACGTACTCCAGCTTGTCCCCGTTGATGAAGACGATGTCGTAGGCGCCGTCGCGCAGCTTGGGCATGATCTCGATGGGAGAGCCCGCGATGAGGCGGAACCGTGAGGACGAGAAGCCGCCCGCCGCGAAGAACTTGCGGGCGGGGAGCTGGTTGTCCGCCTCGACGTCGATGGAGGTGACCACCCCCTCATCACCCATGGCCTCCAGGAACGCGAGCCCGGACCCGCCCATCAGCGTGCCGACCTCCACCACCGCCTTGGCCCCGCTGGCGCGGGTGAGGACCTTCAACAGGGCGAGGACGCCGTGGGACACCGGGGTGAGCCCGGCGATGACGGCCTCGTCGCGCGCCTCCGAGATCTCGGCGGTGGGCGGCACGTGGTCCTCGGCGAATTCCCAGCTGGCTGCGGTGGGCGGTTCGAGGTGGCTTGCAGGCGTGTTCACGCGCCCAGCCTACTGGCCAGTAAGATGACGCGCATGAGTCACGTCGTCAACGCCGAGATCGCCGCCACGGTGCTCTCGGTCTCCGTCGAGGCCGGCCAGCAGGTCCGGGCGGAGGACGCGGTCGTCGTACTCGAGACCCTGAAGATGGAGATCCCGGTGCTGGCCGGGGTCCCGGGAACCGTCACGGAGGTCGTCGTCCGTGTGGGCGACGTGGTCCACGAGGACGACCCGCTTGTGATCATCGCGGAGGATTGATGACAGACGACATGCAGCCCGTCTTCGGGCGCGTCCTGACGGCGATGGTCACCCCCTTCACGGCCGACGGGTCCGAGGTGGACTATGCGCAGGTGGCGCGGTTGGCGGCGCACCTCGTCGATGACCTCGGCAACGACGGGCTGGTGGTCAACGGCACCACAGGGGAGTCGCCCACCACCACGGACAAGGAGAAGCGGGCCGTGCTCGATGCGGTGGTCACGGCCGTGGGGGACCGTGCCAGCGTCGTGGCAGGCGTGGGCACCTTCTCCACCGCCCACTCTGTCGAGCTCGCGAAGCAGGCCGCGTCCGTGGGCGTCGACGGCGTGCTGGTGGTGACGCCCTACTATTCGCGTCCCCCGGCGGACGCGCTGGAGGACCACTTCGTCGCGGTGGCAGACGCGACAGACCTGCCGGTGATGCTCTACGACATCCCCCACCGCTCAGGGATCCCGATCCCCGAGGACATGTTGATCCGCCTGGACGCGCACCCGCAGATTCGTGCGGTCAAGGACGCCAAGGCCAACATCGTGTCCTCCTCGGCCGTCCTGTCCCGCACCAACCTGGCGTACTACGCCGGGGACGACGCGTTCACCCTCCCGCTGCTCGCCGTGGGTGGCGTGGGCGTGGTGGGCACTTCGACGCACTTCACGGCGCCGGCGATGCGCGAGATCATCGAACACTTCCTGGCCGGCCGCGTGGAGCAGGCGATCCAGGCAAACAAGTTCGCCCTGCCCGCGTTCCAGGGGGTGTTCGCCACCCAGGGCTGCATGATGGTCAAGGCGACGCTGGCGGCGCGCGGATTCGACGCCGGGCCCTGCCGCGCGCCCATGGGACGGGTGCCAGACGACGTCCTGGCCCGCTACACCTCGCTGCTCACGGACCACGGCTTCGAGGCGTAGGGAACAAAACGGGCCGGTCGGGCGTTGACTCTAGGAGTCACCCCGCCACGTGGGTGGGGTTCACAGGCTCCGCACAGGGAGACCTGTCAGGCTGGATGTCATGGAGAGGCGAGCAATGTTCGGAGGCACCAAGGCGGCCAAGGCCGGCCAGGAGCCCACGTGGACTGCGCCCACCTGGCAGGAACTGGTCCGTGACCACTCCGCTCAGGTCTACCGGCTCGCCTACCGCCTGACCGGAAACCAGCACGACGCGGAGGATCTCACGCAGGATGTCTTCGTCCGCGTGTTCAAGTCCATCCACACCTTCCAGCCCGGCACACTCGACGGCTGGCTCCACCGCATCACCACCAACCTCTTCCTCGATCAGGCCCGGCGTCGCCAGCGGATCCGGATGGATGCGCTCAGCGTGGCACCGGAGCACGTCTGGGGCGCAGCCAGCAGCCCCGCGCAGCTGCACGACGACGCCGAGCTGGACGCGGACGTCTCCGCAGCCCTGCGTTCCCTCAACCCGGAACAGCGGGTCGCGGTGGTGTTGTGCGACATCGAAGGGCTGAGCTACGAGGAGATCGCCACGGTCCTCGACATCAAGCTCGGCACGGTGCGCAGCCGTATCGCCAGGGGCCGGGCCGCGCTGCGCGACTCGTTGGCGCACCGCGCCCCAAGCGAAGGCCGCCACAGGTACCTCGGAGTGTCCTGAGCCGCCGTGCCTCGCTGTGATCGCATCCGTCCGGACCTGTCGGCCTTCGCCGATGGGACCTTGGCGCCCCGACGGTGGGAGCAGGTCAGCTATCACCTCGCCGGGTGCCGGTCCTGCCGCGACGATGTGGCGGCCATCTCCTCGGTCTGCACCACCCTCAGCAGTTGCCGCCGCTCGGCCGCGCCGGACACGTTGGCGGCCAAGCTGGAATCCATCGCCGGTGAGCACGCGGCGGCGCCCCTCTACATGGCCGCCGGTGCGGGGGATCTGCCCTCGGCTCGTCGACGCCGGACCCGCCGGATGGCCCAGTCCAGCGCCGCGTTGCTGGCCGTCATGGTCTCCGTCGTGGTGCTGGCCGTGCTGGTGGCGCCCGAGCCGGTGCGCCTGCTCGACCCCGTGAAGTCCGCCCGCGAGCAGTACTCCATGTCCAGTTCGGCCATCAGCGTGACGGAGGCCGTCGGCGCCGTGCTGCTGGCCCACGAGCGCGGGGCGGACCTCGGGGAGTCCGTCGGCTACGACAGGCGGGCCACTCCTGACGGCGGCAGTGAGCTCGGCGGCGATCACGCTGCCGCCCTCCTGCGCGCCTCCACCGAGACGGACCTCACCCTCACCGGGGTGCAACGGGTCTGGATCTCCGACGGCGCCGGGCGCTACCGCACAGCGGACGTGCGCACCACGAAGGTGGAAGGACAGGGCGCGCAGCTCGAGGTGATGGATGCGCGCGGCGACATGTTCAGCTCCAGCTTCCTGCCGGAGTTCGCCGCCCGCCCCGTCGCCGCCCCCACCCGCTGGACGTTCACGCAGGGGAGGCTGCCGGAGCAGGTGGCCGGCCGTGCCGCCCTCCGGCTCGTCGCGGCGGACGACACGGGCCCGGTGGCGAGCTGGTGGATGGACGCCTCCACAGGGCTCCTACTGTGGGCCGAGCGGTATGACACCGCCGGTGAGGTGACCATCGCCGTCGGATACACCGCCCTGACCCTCGGTGCGGCCCGGTTCCGGGATGATTCGCTGACCCAGCTCATCGCTCTGCAGCCCGCGACCGCCAGCGGCACGGACGGCTGGTGCGTCGGTCTGCCCACCTGCCCGCAGGAGGTGGCCGGGCTCCCGCTGGTGGCGTATTCGTCCTCCGTGCGGCACGGGGCCGCCTCGATGAATCTCGTCTACTCCGACGGCATCGAGACCGCGGTGGTGGGGTGGACGGAGGGCGTCCTGGCCGGCGGCGTCACCTCACGCACGGATCGTGCGTCGGGCCTCCCCACGGTGAGCGTGTGGCAGGCGGGGCCCGCCGTCGTCTCGGTGGCCACCAACGGCACCCAGGGGCTGATCGCCTCCATCTCCGGCCACCTGCCCGCCGAGAAGCCCGCCGAGACGACGCTGCTGGACCGTGCGGCCGCCGGGTTCGCCCGGCTTGCCGGCGTGCGGTGACGCCGCCGAGAGGCGGTACCCTAGCCCTGTGTTCGGCATCGACGCGGTAGACCTGGTCCTCATCCTCGTGCTGGCCGTCGTCATGTTCGGCCCTGAGAGGCTTCCGGAGTATTCGCGGAAAGCGGCGAGGGTGTTTGTGTATTTGCGGGACATCGCCAACAACGCCAAGTCCACGCTGCGCACCGAACTGGGGCCGGACTATGCGGACATAGAGCTGCGCGATCTCCACCCCAAGACCTTCATCGCCAAGCACATGCGCGAAGAGGTGGCCCTCATCGACGACGCCCGCCGCGAGCTGCAGGACGCGCAGGCCTCCCTCAAGCAGTCCACCCGGGACGTGGAGAAGACGGCGGGGGAGGCCATCGAGGCCGTCAAGGAACAGCCTGCGCTGCCGGCTCCCGTGCTCATCTCCCCGTTCGACCCCGAGGCCACCTGACCGGTCAGGTGGACAGCGGCAACCTCGTCCCCAGCAGGCCCCTCCGGCGCGACGCCACCTCGTGGGCCAGCCGCACCATCGCCTGTGCGGCGGGGTGGGCCGGGTGGGTGTCCACGATGGGGCGCCCGGTGTCTCCGCCCGCCAGCAGGGTTTCGTCGAAGGGCACCTGGGCAAGCAGCGGCACCTCGTAGACGAGCCGGTCGGTGAGGGCCTCCGCCACCAGGGTGCCGCCGCCGGAGCCGAACAGCTCCATCCGGTGCGGCTCCGAGCAGTGCGGGCACACCGTCTCCATCCAACTCATGTTCTCCACCACGCCAAGGACCCGCTGTTCCATGATGTGCGCCATGGTGCCGGCGCGCTCGGCCACCTCCGAGGCGGCCGTCTGCGGCGTGGTGACCACGATCACCTCGGAGCTGGGGATCTTCTGCCCCAGGGACATCGCCACGTCGCCCGTGCCGGGCGGCAGGTCGATCAGCAGGTAGTCCAGGTCACCCCAGTACACGTCCGCCAGGAGCTGCGTGAGCGCCCGGTCCAGGATTGGCCCGCGCCACGCCACCACCTGGTCCCGCGACGGCTTCAGCATGCCGATGGAGATCACCTTGAGGCCGCCGATGGAGGGCACGGGCATGATCATGTCGTCGACGACGGTGGGGCGGGCGTCCCCGAGACCCAGGAGGTCCGGGATGGAGTGGCCGTAGATGTCCGCGTCGAGGATGCCGACGGAGCGGCCCTGGGCGGCCAGCGCCAGCGCCAGGTTGACCGTGACGGAGGACTTGCCGACGCCTCCCTTGCCGGAGGCCACGGCGATGACGCGGGTGAGGTTGCCGGGCTGCGCGAACTGGATGACCCGCTCCTTCTGGCCGCCGCGCAGCATGGTGCGCATGGCGCCGCGCTGCTCGTCGTCCATGACGCCCAGGTCGACGGTGACGGAGGTGACTCCGTCCACCGCGGACACCGCGGCCGTCACGCGGGTCGTGATCTCTGAGCGCATGGGGCAGCCCACCACGGTCAGCAGGACGCGCACGTGCACCGCGCCCAGGTCCGACACGCTGACGTCGTCCACCATGCCGAGGTCCGTGATGGGGCGACGGATCTCCGGGTCCTCCACCTCATGGAGGGCGGCGCGGACGTGGGGCAGCAGGGGGTGTTCGGTCACGATGTCCTTGACTTTCAGCGGGTAGGGGGCAGTGCCAGTCTACGGATACCCGAGGAGGGTCTCCCGGTGGGTCAGCGGGACCGCTCGTTGAGAGCGTCGCCGAGGATCACGACGATGGTGGCCATCAGGGCAGGGAGCCACAGGCCGGCCAGGCTCCCGAGCACCACGACGGCGGGCCCCAGAACCAGTGCCACGGTGAGCCGCTCACGGTAGCCCAGCCGGGTGTGGGCGCCGGGGGCGAGCACACCGCGCCACAGTGCCACGTATCCCAGCACGAACAGCGCCGCGACGACCGCGCCCAGCCACCACCCGCCGGCGATCCGCCAGAGTGCCGCGGCGCCCAACACCGTCAGGGCGAGGTGGCCCACCAGGAGGACGACGCCGAACCAGCGCACCTCCGCGGGGCCGGGCCCCGCGATCTCCGCCACGTCGTCGGGATGCGCCTCGGCAGGGCCGCTCACCTGGTGCCCTCAGGGTCCATGACGCCGCGCTCGAGCGTTGCGCGATCGAGGCGGTCCGTCAGGTCCCGCAGCTCGCCGCGCAGCTCGCCGCGGACGAAGTCGCGCGTGGCCAGCTCGCCCAGATGCATGCGGATGGCCGCGATCTCCCGGGCCAGGAAGTCCATGTCCGCCCGGGACTGGGCGGCGATCCGCCGGTCCTCGTCGAGGCTCAGCTTGTCGCGCACCTCCTGGCGGTTCTGCGCCAGCAGGATCAGCGGCGCCGAGTACGAAGCCTGAGTGGAGAAGAAGAGGTTGAGCAGAATGAAGGGATAGGGGTCCCACTTGAGGCCGAACAGGCCCACCATGTTGATGCTCACCCAGATGATGACGAAGACCGTCATGTAGACGAGGAACTTGGCGGTGCCCATGAACCGGGCGAAGCTCTCGGCGAAGCTTCCGAACGTGTCCGAGTCCACCGACAGCTTCGGCAGCCAGCTGCGCCGGCCGGGCTGGGACAGCGGGTTGCGCTCAGCCATGGCTCACCTCGGCGCCCTCGAGGTCCGAGGCCTCCACCTCGTCCATCTGGTCGCCGCGCCAGTCATCGGGCAGCATGTGGTCCAGCACGTCGTCGACGGTGACCGCCCCCACCAGGTGTTGCGCGGCGTTGACCACCGGCGCCACCACCAGGTTGTAGGTGGCGAAGAAGCGGCTCACCTGTGCCAGCGGGTCCCCTGGCGCGAGCGGCTCCAGATCCTGGTCCAGGAGGGTGGCCACCAGCGTCGTGGGTGGCTCGCGGAGGAGGCGCTGGAGGTGCGCGGCGCCCACATAGCGGCCTGTGGGCGTCTCGAGCGGTGGGCGGGTGACGAACACCATGGAGGCCAGGGCGGGCGTCAGTGACTGTTCCCGGGCGTACGCCAGGGCCTGGGCGACGGTGGCGTCCGTGTCCAGGACGATCGGTTCCGGGGTCATCATGCCGCCGGCGGTGAACTCCTCGTAGACGAGGAGGCGGCGCACGTCAGCCGACTCCTCCGGCTCCATCCGCTGCAGCAGCTCCTCGGCCACGTCCGCGGGGAGGTCCCGGAGGAGGTCGGCGGCGTCGTCGGGGTCCATCTCCGCGAGCACGTCCGCGGCGCGCTCCACGTCCAGGGCCGAGATGATGTCGATCTGCTCGTCCTCGGGCAATTCTTCGATGGCCTCGGCCAGCGTCTCGTCGTCCAGCGCGTCGACGACGGCGGCCAGTGACTCCGGCTCCAGGTCGTGGAGTTCCTTGGCCACGTCAGCCGGCTTCATCTCCGAGAACTCGGCGATGAAGTGGGCCGCGGTGCGTCCGCTCGTGAGGATGAGGTCCGGGATCTCGCGCCAGGACACCAGCTGGGGGGCGCTGCGGCTGCCGAAGCCGAACCGCCCGGCACCGGCGGCCGAGCGAAGCGCCACCGTGTCCAGCTCCCACTCGCGGTTGCGCACCATGTGCATGGAAACGTCGAGGATGCGAGTGGGGCCCGAGCGTTCGATGCTGCGGTCGAACAGGTCCCCCGCGACGAGAAGTTCGGCCTCGCGGCGCTGGAACCGACGGGCGTCCACCTGCCCGGTGATGGCCACCTGGTTGGACGTGATGTCATGCACGCGGATCATGGGCACGAAGATGCGCGCGCGGGCGAACAGTTCTGCGACGAACCCCTTCACCCTGGGGGCGCGGCCGTCGGTGCGCAGGTAGCACACCACGTCCTTCACCCGCCCCACCTGATCCCCGGCGGAGTCGACGAGGGGGAGGCCGATGACGCGCGAGATGAAGACCTGCGTATCTTTGGCGACCATAGGCCAAATCTAGCCGTTAGGGACGACGATGACCCACCGCCTCGCACGAGCCCGGCGCACCGTGCTGTCCGTTCCAGCATCCAGCGCGAAGTTCATCGCACGGTCCGTGTCGTTGGGGGCGGACCAGGTGTTCCTCGATCTCGAGGACGGGGTGGCCGCCTCGGCGAAGCAGGAGGCCCGTGACGGCGCCGCGGAGGCGCTGCGCACGCTCACGTGGCTGGCGCCGACGGTGTCGGTGCGGGTCAACGGCTGGGCCACCGCGTGGACGCACCGCGACGTGATCGACGTGGTGGGCGCCGCCGGCGGGCGGCTGGACACCGTGCTCCTGCCCAAGGTCACCTCGCCGGGCCACGTCGAGGCGCTGGACCTCCTCCTCACCCAGCTCGAACGCACCCATGCCCTGCCGGTGGGCAGGATCGGCATCGAGGCGCTCATCGAGGACGCCGTCGCCCTCACCCGCATCGACGAGATCGCCGCCTCCAGCCCACGCCTGGAGGCCCTGCACCTGGGCCCAGGCGACATGATGGCCTCGCTCGGCCTGCCGGCGCTGCAGGTGGGAGTGCTGGCGGAGAGCTACCCCGGTGACCCGCTGCACCACGTCTACGCCAGGATCCTCGTCGCGGCCAGGGCCCGCGGGCTCCAGGTCGTCGACGGCCCCTTCGTCGCGGTGCACGACCTGGACGGTTTCCGGGCGTCGGCGGCGCGCGCGGCCGCCCTCGGCTATGACGGCAAGTGGGTGCTGCACCCCGCCCAGATCGAGGCGGGCAACGATGCGTTCACCCCCACCGAACGGGCGCTCGCTCGTGCCGACGCCATGCTGGCGGCAGCGACTCGGGCGGGGGAGGCGGGCGTGGGGGCGGTCATGTCCGGCGGGGAGATGGTCGACGAGGCGGGCGTAAGCTTGGCGAAGGCCATTGTGGCCCGCGTACGGAGGAGCAGATGACCGAGCCTATGAGCACCAAGCTGATGCAGCTGAACTACCCGCAGCACGTGGCGCAGTTCGGCACCTACGAGGAGGCGCAGGGGGCGGTCGACTTCCTGGCCGACGAGAAGTTCCCCGTCGAGAACCTGCTCATCGTGGGAACCAACCTCAAGCTGCTGGAGCGGGTCACCGGGCGGCGCACCTGGGCGACGGTGCTCGGCGAGGGCGCCCTGTCCGGACTGACCACCGGTCTGTTCGTCGGTGTCATGCTGATGCTGTTCGTCGGCAACGGCAACTTCGCGATGCTCTACGTCGGGCTCGCGATGGGCGTGGCGTTCGGGATCCTGGCCCGGCTCCTCGCGCACTCCCTCACCGGCGGCAAACGCGACTTCAACTCGGCCCGGATCACGGTGGCCACCAGCTACGAGGTGCTGGCCGAGCACAAGGTGGCCCAGCAGGCCCGCGACATGCTGTCCGAGCGCCCCGGCGCCCGCGCCGCCCTGTTCGAGTGAGCGAACCCCTCACCGCGGAGGAGTGGGACCGCCACTACTCCCACCCCGGCTTCGTCTACGGCTACCGCCCCAACGACTTCCTCAAGTCCCAGTCGCGCCTGCTGAGGCCGGCGTCGCGCGTGCTGTGCCTGGGCGACGGCGAGGGCCGCAACGGCGTGTGGCTGGCCGAACGCGGCCACGACGTGGTGAGCCTGGACTTCTCGGCCGTCGGTCTCGGCAAGGCGCGTGGCCTCGCGCAGGAGCGGGGCGTCGCCGTCGAGACGTGGCAGGTGGACCTCGCGGACTGGGTGGAGCATCCGGATCCGGAGCGTTCCTGGGACGCGGTGGTGGCCATCTCCGCCCACCTCCCCTCGGCCCTCCGGCGCCGCGTCGCCCGCACCGCCACCCGGCAGGCCGCCCCCGGTGCGGTGCTGATACTGGAAGCCTTCACCCCGGCCCAGCCCGCCCTCGGCAGCGGCGGGCCCACGGAACCGGACCGCCTGATGACCCGCGGGGACGCCGTCGACGAGTGGGACGGGTGGCGCCCCGACGTGCGGCTGGTGGAGCGTCGGATCTTCGAAGGGATGGCGCACCAGGGCCTGGCCTCAGTGGTGCAGGTCCTGGGCCTGCGGAGCTGAGAGGGCTCGGGTAGGTTGTGCAGCAACAGCTGTGTCAAGGAGACGTGATGGATCTGAACTGGACCACCTACAACCCCACCAGCGCGGCCGAGCGCGTGGTGCTGGTCGGACCCAGCCTGGGGGGTAACGCCGCCCACCAGTGGACCCCCGTCGCGGCCCACCTCATCGACGACGCCCGCATCGTCTTCGTCGACCTGCCCGGCACCGGCCTCGGTGCGGTCTGGGATGACGCGGACGAACCCACCCTCGACACCTTGGCGGCGGGTGTCGCGAAGGTCGCGGCCGAGGTGCGGGCGGAGATCGGTGCCGACGTGCCCGTGTACTTCGCCGGGTTGTCCATCTCGGGCGCCGTCGCGCTGCACGTCGCCCGTGACTACGACAAGACATTCTCCGGCGTCGTGGTGGTGGCTTCGGCGGCCACGGTCGGCGAGCCGGCAAGGTGGCTGGAGCGCGCGGACCAGGTGGAGGCCACCGGCACGCAGCAGCTCGTGGACGAGACCACCAGACGGTGGTTCACGCCGATGTTCCGCGCGCAGCAGCCGGCGGTCGTGAGCGCGGTCATGGAGGGACTCTCGGTGGCCGATGACCACTCCTACGCGCAGCTGTGCCGGGCGTTGGCCGTGCACGACGTGCGCGATGACCTGCCCTACATCACCATCCCGGTGGTCATGGTGGCGGGTGAGCGCGACGCCTCCACCCCGATCGCCAACGTCGAACTGGTGGCGGAGACCGTGCAGCGCGGCGAGCTTCACGTCGTGCCCGAGGCGGCGCACCAGGTGACGGTCGCGCGGCCGGCGGACGTGGCCCGCATCATCCGCGGGCTCGTGTCACGCGGCCAGACGTCGAAGGTGGTCTCCGAGTCCGCGGACTGAGGATCAGCCTCGGCTCCGGGCGAGCCAACGCTCCACGTCGTCGGCCGTCCGGGGGAGGGCCTCGGAGAGGTTGACCGGGTCCGCGTCGGTGATGAGGATGTCGTCCTCGATGCGCACCCCGATGCCCCGGTACTCCTCGGGCACCAGGAGATCGGTGGACTTGAAGTAGATCCCGGGCTCCACCGTGATGACCATGCCGGCGCGCAGCGTGCCCAACCGATACTGCTCGGCGCGGGCGTGCGCGCAGTCGTGCACGTCCAGCCCCAGGTGGTGGCTGGTGCCGTGCACCATCCAGCGGCGGTGGTGTCCGCCCTGCACCTGGATGGATTCGGCGGCGCTGACCGGCAGGATTCCGAGCTCCTCGAAGAACTCCGCCAGGACCGTGACGGCGGCCTTGTGTACATCGGCGAAGAGGGCGCCGTCGCGGCAGGCGGCGATGCCGGCGCTCTGGGCGGCCAGCACTGCCTCGTAGACGCGCCGCTGGGGCGCGGTGAACCGGCCGTTGACCGGCAGCGTGCGGGTCACGTCCGCGGTGTAGAGGCTGTTGACCTCCACCCCCGCGTCGAGCAGGAGGAGGTCGCCGTCGCGGAGTTCGCCGTCGTTGCGGATCCAGTGCAGCGTGTTGGCGTGGTCTCCGCCGGCCGAGATGGTGTCGTAGCCGACGGCGTTGCCCAGGTGGCGCGCGTGCAGCTCGAAGATGCCCTCGACCCATCGCTCCCCGCGCCCGAGCTCGACCGCGCGCGGCAGTTCCCGGGCCACGGCCTCGAAGCCGACGGCGGTGGCGGCGCATGCGCGCCTCAGCTCGGCCACCTCGAACTCGTCCTTGATGAACCTGGCCTCTGAGGCCGCGCGGGCAAGCTCCGCGTCCGCGTCCGCGCCGTCGTCGGTCCGGGCGTCGTCCACGAGCTTGGTGACCGCGGGGTCCGCCTCGCGGATCACCGCCAGCGGTGCCGCCGCCTCGCGGAGCGCCGCCTCGAGGCCGCGGATGTCGCGGCAGGGGAGACCGGTGGCGGCGGACATCTGGTCGAGCGTGTCGCGCCTGCCCACCCACATCTCGCCGTATCGCGGGTCCGCATAGAACTCGCGGTCCGTGCGGGGCGCCGGCGGGCGGAAGAACAGCGTGGGCTCCCCACCGGCCAGTACCAGCACCGCATCCGCCTCCCGGTCCTCGCCGAGGCCGGTGTAGTAGGCGAAGGCGCTGTGGGGACGGAAGCGGTAGTCCGTGTCGTTGGAGCGCTGCTTGAGCGGCCCCGCGGGGATGACGAGGGTGGTGGCGGCCACCTGTTCGGCGAGGCGAGCGCGGCGGGCACGGGCGTACGCGACGGCGGGCAGCGTCTCGGGCAGCGCCTCGGGATAGGGCGCCCAGTCGCTCACGATGAAAGCCTTGAACTCCTCGGAGTACGGGTCCCGCCTGCTCTCGTTGCTGTCTCGCGCCTCGGTCATGGCGCCAACTCTACGTGCCCGCTCAGACCTTGCGGATCATGATGGAGTCCACGGCGTGCGTCTCGTCCTTGGCGAGGATCGCGGTGGCCCGGTCCCGGGTGGGGGCGATGTTGTGGCGCAGGTTGGGGCCGTTGATGGCTTCCCAGATCTGCTCGCCGAACTGCGTGGCCTCCTCGTCGGAGAGGTCGGCGTAGCGCCGGAAGTAGCTGCGCTCGTCGCTGAACGCCGTCTGCCGGAGCGTGAGGAAGCGCTCGATGAACCACTGCCGGATGTGTGCCTCCTCAGCGTCGACGAACACGGAGAAGTCGAAGAAGTCGCTGACCGCCAGGCCCGGGCGCCCGTCCGCCTCCACGCGGGCCGGCTGCAGCACGTTGAGACCCTCGATGATGAGGATGTCGGGGCTCTCGACGGCGATGAACTCGCCAGGGAGGATGTCGTAGCTGAGGTGGCTGTACACCGGCGCCAGAACGCGCGCAGCCCCGGACTTCACTTCGACGATGAACTCGAGCAGCGCTCGACGGTTGTAGGACTCCGGGAATCCCTTTCGCTGCACCAGGCCGCGACGCTCGAGTTCCGCGTTGGGGTAGAGGAAGCCGTCTGTGGTGATGAGGTCCACCTTGGGGTGACCCGGCGCCCGGCTGAGCAGCTCCTGGAGCAGCCGCGACACCGTCGACTTCCCGACGGCGACCGACCCTGCCACCGCGATGACGAACGGCGTCCGTGCCACGTCGAGTCCGAGGAACCCGTTGCTCTGCGCGTACAGCCGCCCCGTGTTCTCCATGTAGAGGTGAAGAAGCTGAGTGAGGGGGAGGTAGACCTCCGAGATGTCGTGCGACGACGTGGGGTCCCCGATGCCGCGGAGCCGCGCCAGCGTGGCCTCGTCGAGGTCGATCTGCGTGGCGTCTGCCAGTGCCGCCCAGGCGTGGCGCTCCAGCGTGACGAACGGTCCGGTCACCGTCACTCCTTCGTGGGGGTTTCTCGGCGGCCATCGTAACAGCGGCCACCCGGCCGTATCGGCCGGTGGGAACCGCCCCCGGGGCAGATGTCAAGAAGTGCGCAATCATCATGTACGGTTTTCGGCGTGTGTGGAATCGTGGGATATGTCGGACATCGTGACGGACTCGACGTGGTGCTGAGCGGCCTGCGCCGCCTGGAGTACCGCGGGTACGACTCGGCGGGCGTGGCCCTGCCGAGCGAGGGCCGCGTCGAGTGGCGCAAGAAGGCGGGCAAGATCGCCAACCTGGAGGCGGCCATCCAGGAGCGGCCGCTGCCCTCGAGCCAGGTGGCCATCGGCCACACCCGGTGGGCCACCCATGGCGCGCCGACGGACCAGAACTCCCACCCGCACGTCGCCGACCGCGTGGCGATCGTGCACAACGGCATCATCGAGAACCACCGCCAGTTGCGCGAGGAACTCCCGGGCGTCGAGTTCTCATCGGAGACCGATTCCGAGGTGGCCGCACACCTGCTGCGCAAGGAGCTCGACGGCGGCGCCGATCTGCTCGACGCCATGCGCACGGTGGTCGCGCGCCTCGAGGGCGCCTTCACCCTGGTGGCCCTCGACGCGCAGGACCCGGACCGCATCGTGGCGGCACGACGCAACTCCCCCCTCGTGGTCGGAGTGGGCGAGGGCGAGTACTTCCTCGCCTCGGACGTCGCCGCCTTCATCGCCTACACGCGCGACGCCGTCGAACTGGGGCAGGACCAGATCGTCGAACTCACCCGCGACGGCGTGACCGTCACCACCTTCGACGGCGCCCCCGCCGAGACGAAGGAGTTCCACGTGGACTGGGACCTCGAGGCCGCCCAGAAACAGGGTTTCGACTGGTTCATGCGCAAGGAGATCTTCGAACAGCCCCGCGCGGTGGCGGACACGCTGCTGGGGCGCCTCAACGAGCGCGGTGAGCTGATTCTCGACGAGATCCGGATCAGCCCCGAGACGCTGCGCCGGATCAACAAGATCGTCATCGTGGCCTGCGGTACCGCGTTCTACGCCGGCCTGGTGGCCAAGTACGCCATCGAGCACTGGACCCGCATCCCCTGCGAGGTGGAGGTGGCCTCCGAGTTCCGCTACCGGGACCCCATCATCGACCCGATGACGCTGGTGGTCACCATCTCCCAGTCCGGCGAGACCGCGGACACGCTGATGGCCATCCGGCACGCCCGGGAACAGGGCGCCAAGGTCATCGCGATCTGCAACACCAACGGCGCCACGATCCCGCGGGAGTCCGACGCCGTGATCTACACCCACGCCGGCCCCGAGATCGGCGTGGCCTCCACCAAGGGCTTCACCACACAGCTGGTGGCCTGCTACCTGCTGGGGCTCTACCTCGCGCAGGTGCGCGGCATGAAATACGGCGACGAGATCGGCGCACTGCTCGCCGAGCTGGAGCGGATGCCCGCTGCCATCCAGGGCATGCTCGACAACCAGCAGCAGGTCCTGGACCTCGCCCGGGAGTTCGTCGACGAGCCGTCGGTGCTGTTCCTCGGCCGCCACGTGGGGTACCCGGTGGCGCTGGAAGGCGCGCTCAAGCTCAAGGAGCTCGCCTACATCCACGCCGAGGGCTTCGCCGCCGGCGAGCTCAAGCACGGGCCCATCGCGCTCATCCGCAAGGACCTGCCTGTGTTCGTGGTGGTGCCGCCGCGCGGCCGCGACCAGCTGCGCGACAAGGTGGTGTCCAACATCGCCGAGGTGCGCGCCCGGGGCGCCAAGACCATCGTGCTCGCCGAGGGCGACGACGAGGAGGCGCGCGCCGCGGCAGCGGTGTTCATCGAGCTGCCCAAGCTGTCTACCCTGTTGCAGCCGGTCGCCGCGATCATCCCCCTGCAGCTGTTCGCCTGCGAGCTTGCCACCCTGCAGGGCCACGACGTGGATCAGCCTCGAAATCTGGCCAAGTCCGTCACCGTCGAGTAGCCCACTGCTCCTAGAGTGGCGCCATGATCGTCGGCATCGGGACAGACCTGTGCGTCATCGAGCGGTTCAGGGACATGCTGGAGCGCCGCCCCGGCCTGGATGAGCGGCTGCTCACCCAGGCCGAGCGGATGCTGTCCATCGAGTCCCAGGCCGCCCGCTTCGCCGCGAAGGAGGCGTTCGCCAAGGCGCTGGGCTCGCCCGGCGGCATGCGCTGGCTGGACTGTGAGGTGATCAAGAACGCCGACGGGGACCCCGCCTTCCTCAGCTCGGGCTCGGTCGCGGCCAGGGTCGAGGCGCTGGGCATCCGGCACATCCACCTCTCGATCAGTCACGACGGGGGCTTCGCCACCGCGATGGTGGTGTGCGAGGCATGAGACCCGTTGTCACGGCCGCCCAGATGCGCTCAGCCGAGGAGCGGGTCTTCGCCGCGGAACCGGGCGTCGACCTCATGGGGCGTGCGGCCGCGGAGGTGGCGCGGGTGGCGGCCGCGGTGGCGGCCGATGGTCCCGTGCTGGTGGTCGCGGGTCCGGGCAACAACGGTGGCGACGGGCTCTATGCGGCCGCGCTGCTGGCCGGGCAGAGGCCGGTGTACCTGTGGCTCGCGTCGGGCTCCGCGCACGACGGCGGTCTCGCGGCGGCCCGCGGCGCCGGCTGTCAGGAGGTGGACGCGGTGGCCGCCGTCGATCTCCTCACCGACTGCGCGCTGGTCGTCGATGCACTCACCGGCCTCGGGTCCCGGGCCGGGCTGCCCCCTGCCGTCGCGACGCTCGCGGTCGCCTGCGAGGCCCTGGGCGTCCCCGTGGTGTCGGTGGACCTGCCCAGCGGGCTCGACGCGGACTCCGGTGCGCTCCACCCCAGTTTCACCGCGGCCCACACCGTCACGTTCGCGGCCCTGAAGCCGTGCCACGTGATGGAGCCGGCGGCGACGCGCTGCGGCCGACTCCACGTCGTGGACATCGGGGTCGAGGTGGCCACGGACACGCTGCGGCAGGCCGAGGCCGCGGACGTGGCCCGGTGGTGGCCGGTGCCTTCGTCGACGTCGGACAAGTACTCCCGCGGCGTGGTGATGATCGATACCGGCTCGGAGCAGTACCAGGGCGCGGCCATCCTCGGCGTCTCCGGTGCCCTGCACGCCGGGGCCGGCATGGTGCGCTACACCGGCCGCGTGGCCTCGGGCCTGATCCTGTCCCGGTTCCCCAGCGTCGTGATCGGGGAGGGGCGCGCCCAGGCCATGGTGGTGGGCTCGGGATGGGGCGACGGCGAGGGCACGGAGGGCCGGGTGGCCAACGCCGGCCTCCACGCGGTGCCGACGGTGGCTGACGCCGACGCGCTCACCTCGCTGCCCAGGGGCCGGCTCGACGGGTGGCTCCTCACGCCGCACGCGGGGGAGCTGGCGCGGATGCTCGGCTGCACGCGGGCCCACGTCGAGACGGAGCCGCTGACCTGCGTGCGGGAGGTGGCCCGCCGCACCGGCGCCGCGGTGCTTCTCAAGGGCGCGACGCAGTATGTCGCGGAGCCGTCGGGGAGGGTGACGGTCGCGGTGGCCGGGCCGGGCTGGACGGCGCAGGCGGGGTCCGGCGACGTGCTCGCCGGGATCTGCGGGGCCCTGCTCGCGGCGGGGTTGCCGGCGTGGAAGGCGGGGGTGGTGGGCGCCAGCGTCCAGGCCCTGACGGCGGCGCGGAACCCGGGGCCGTACACTCCCGAGGAGGTGGCGGCGCAGCTGCCGGCCGTGGTGGCGGAGCTGGTGGGCCGCTGAGGTCAGGCTCCCAGCAGGCCCTCGGCGAGCCACCCGTCGGACTGGAATCCCGGCGGCACGGCGAAGACGGCCGAGCCGATGGCCGTGGTCCACTCGTTGAGCGCGTCCCCCTGATCCAGCATGCGTTGCACGGGGATGAACTGCTCGGCGATGTTGGCCTGGAAGGCCGTGAACAGGAGACCCGACGAGGTGGTCTGCACCCCGTCGACCCACTCCTCGTGGGTGTAGTTGAGGCCGCGGCGCAGCATGGTGCGGCCGGAGTTCTGCGACGGATGAGCCACCCGGGAGTGCGCGTCCGCTGCGATGACGGGCACCCCGTCGACAACGGCACCGAGGTCCGGGGAGTCGTGCTCGGCTTCACCGGTGAGGGGCGCCCCGGTGCTGAGCCGCCGCCCCACGGACTGCTCCTGACGATCCCGCGTGGCGTCATCCCACCGGTCCAGGTCCATCTCTATCCGCCGGATGACCAGCTGGGTGCCTCCGGCGAGCCAGCCGTCGCCGGAGAACACGGCGGCGGTGAGGGCCTCGTCGGTGGGGTTGGCGGTGCCGTCGACCTGACCGAACAGATTCCGGCCCGTGACGCGGCGACCGGCTCCGTCCACCGGACGCCAGGAGCCGTGCTGGGTCCACCGCCGGGTGGCGAACGGTGCGGCGTCGGCGGCGAGCCGGCGGACCGCGTGGGCGACGGTGGTGGCGTCGTCCGCCGAGACCCAGGCGAGCACGTCACCGCCCGTCCAGCGCTCCTGCAGCTTGTCGTGGTCCATCGGCGGGATGTCCTGGAACCCCGCCGGACGCAGCGCCGCGAGGCCGTCGAGCGCGAAGACGCCCGGGCCGAGGCCGACGAGGATGGTGAGGGAGACGCCGGCCTGGGCCAGGTCCGGCGCGAAGTCCCCGGGGGCCGGCCGTCCCGCCATCAGGGCCGCGATGTCAGAGCTCCACACCCGCATGAAGCGGCCGAGGGCGGCGCGGTCCGTCCCGGGCAGGAGGTCGAAGGCCACCAACTCGCCTACGGCCGGCTTGGGCGTGACTATGCCGGCCTGGTGCTCCCCGTGCGCGGAGTGGGTCTGCCCGGAGGCCGACGGCGTGAACGGTTCCACGCCGGCGTCGCCTGACGCCCGGCCTGCTGCCACGCCGGCCGCGCCGCCGAGGGCCGCGGCTCCGGCATAGCCGAACACGCCGCGACGGCTGACCTGGGGGCTGGACATGGCGTGGATTCTACCCCTCGTCGATACCCCCGGAGGGGTACCCCCGGGGGTATCGATTTCCGGGTATGCTCCACCACGTGAAGTGGAAGTTACTCGTCCCAGCCCTCGCCACCGTCGCCGTCGCAGCCTGCTCGCCCGCCGCGCAGAGTGCCACCCCCGGGATCATCGCCGCGGACCCCTGGGTCCGCGCCACGGTCGGCACGGAGATGCCGGAGATGACCGCCCTGTTCGTCAGCCTCACCAACCCGTCGGAGGAGGATCGGATGCTGGTCGCGGCCGACTGCGGAGACGTGGCAGGGAAGGTCGAGCTGCACGAGATGGTCAAGGTGGACGGTCAGATGGTGATGCAGGAGGCCGAAGGTGGGCTTCCCGTCCCCGCCGGCGAGCACCAGCATCTGGCGCCCGGGGGCCCGCACGTCATGCTCATGGGGCTGACGGCCGAGTTGGCCGCCGGCGGCGAAGAGATCGTCTGCACGCTGACCTTCGACGACGAACAGACGATCGAGCTCGTCGCCCCGGTGAAGGAATTCACCGAGGAGCAGGACGCCTACCACACGCACGCGCCCACCGACGAGGGCTGAGCCTCAGGCGACGAGCTGCGAACCGCGGACCGACAGGCCCACGGCCTTGCGGTAGTGGCCCACCAGTTCCGAACAGACCTTGTCCCAGCTGCGGTCCACGGTGGAGCGTCGGGCCGCCTGGCCGAACGCGGCGCGCTTCGCGTCGTCGCCGATGAGGTCCACGACGTGGCCCCGCATCGCCGTGAGGTCTCCCGGGCGGTACAACCACCCCGTGCGGGACTGGTCCACCAGATCGATCGGGCCGCCCCGTCGAGGAGCGATCACGGCGAGGCCTGAGGCTTTCGCCTCCTGGATGGACTGGCAGAACGTCTCCAGCTCCCCGGGGTGCACGAAGAGGTCCAGGCTGGCCAGTGCGGTGGGGAGGTCCTCGCCGGTCAGTTCGCCGAGGAAGGCGGCGCCGGGGAGCGTGGCCTCGAGTTGCGCGCGGAGCGGGCCGTCGCCGATGACCACCAGACGCGTGCCGGGAAGGTCCGCGATCGCGGCTAGGTCCTCGACGCGCTTCTCCGTCGCCAGCCGCCCCATGTAGCCGATCAACCGTTCGCCGTCGGGGGCGTGGCGCGCGCGGAAGGCGGCGCTGCGTTTCCGGGGATCGAACCGCGCCGAGTCCACACCGCGGCCCCAGACGCCGACGCGCGGCACGCCCTGCTCGATCAACTGGTCCCGCGCGAACGTCGACGGCGCGAAGTTCAGCGACGCCAGCGAGTGGACCTGGCGGACGTGATGCCAGAGGAGGGGCTCCAGATGGGGGAAGCCGTAGCGGGCCGCGTATGTGGGGATCTCGGTCTGGTAGATGCCCACCATCGGGATGCCGAGTCTGGCGGCGACGGTGGCCGCCTTGTATCCCACGACGAAGGGTGCGGCCAGATGGATGACGTCCGGGGCGAAGCCGGTGAGGATCCGGCCGATGGTGTGGGCCGGGGTGGTGACCACGCGGACCATGTCGTATCCGGGAAGCCCGACGCTGGTGACGGTCTCGACGGGGAAGCCGCAGTAGTCCTGGGGGGTGCGGTCTCCGGCCTGGGGTGCGATGACCATGGCCTCGTGGCCTGTGGCCCGTAGATGCTCGAGTACGCGCAGCACGGAATTGGTGACCCCGTTGACACTCGGAAGAAAGGATTCCGCGACGATGGCGACTCGCACAGCCCCAATCTTACGTATCGAGATGTCCACGCCCCCACGTCGAGGCGAACGGCCGGTGAACGGTGGGTGACGTTCCCGGGGACGCCGGGAGCCTCGATTCGGAGAATCCGCCGCGACAGCATAGACTCGGGTGGCCCGGTAAGGCGATTAACGCCAGCGTGTGACAGATGAGCGGGCAAATCGAGGGGCCCCGATGTGGGCCCGAGCGGCCCGAATCCAGGGCCCACTACCCCCGCAGAGGACCTACCCATCATGAACGCACCACGCCCGAAAAACCGCTGGTCGGCCGAACAACGCACAGCCAAGGGCCTCAAGGCCCAGCGCCGCGGCCGCTCCGACGCCCCGACGGAGGGCGCTCCCCTCAACCGTAAGCAGCGCCGCGCGCTGGAGTTCGGCGACAAGCCGTACGTGGCCAAGCCCGAGAGCGCCGACGAGCGCCGTGACGACCGGCCCCGGGACGAGCGCCCCGCGGCACGCCGCGACGATCGCCCGGTGCGTGACGACCGCCCCCGCTGGGGAGACCGTGACGACCGCCAGCGTGGCACCGACCGCTACGAGGACCGTCCCCGTCGCTTCGAGGACCGCCCGGTGCGCGACGACCGCCCGGCCCGTGACGACCGCCCCCGCTGGGGAGACCGTGACGACCGCCCCGCGGCTCGCCGTGACGACCGCCCGGCGCGCGACGACCGCCCCGCCCGTGACGACCGCCCCCGCTGGGGAGACCGTGACGACCGCCCCGCGGCTCGCCGTGACGACCGCCCGGCGCGCGACGACCGCCCCGCCCGTGACGACCGCCCCCGCTGGGGAGACCGCGACGACCGTCGCAGCGACAGCCGGGGCGAGCGCCCCAGCGGCTACCGCCGCAGCTCCATGCCCCCGCACGTCGATGTCCGCCGCCCGCACGAGGCGCGCGGCCACGAGGAGCGCCGCGGACACTCCCGGCCGGACACCCGCGCCCCGCGTTCGGATTCCTATGACGCCCCCGACGCGGACCAGATGAGCTGGACCGCCACGACGGCCGAGGCCGTCGAGGGAGACGTGGCGTCGGGCTTCTTCGAGCTCGGCGTCGCCGAGCCGCTCGTGCGGGTCCTGGCGGGCCAGGGGATCACCGCCCCCTTCCCGATCCAGGCCGCGACCATCGGCGACGCCATCGCCGGCCGCGACGTGCTGGGCCGTGGCCGCACCGGCTCGGGCAAGACGCTCGCCTTCGGGCTGGCCATGCTCACGCGCCTCGCCGAGGGCACCTCCGCGGGCTCGCCGCGGGCCATGATCCTCACCCCCACCCGGGAGCTGGCGCTGCAGATCGCCGACGTCCTCTCCCCGCTGGCCGCCGCCATGAAGCTGGACCTCACGCTGGTCGCGGGGGGCATGGCCTACGGTCCGCAGATCCGCGCGTTCGAGCGCGGCGTGGACGTGGTCGTCGCCACCCCCGGCCGCCTGATCGACCTGCTCGAACAGGGCGCCGCCGACCTCAGCCAGGTGCAGATCTCCGTGCTCGACGAGGCGGACCACATGGCTGACCTCGGCTTCACCAAGGAGGTGCGCACGCTCCTCGACGCCACGCCCGAGGGCGGGCAGCGCCTGCTGTTCTCCGCCACCCTGGACGCCGCCGTCGATTCGATCGTGCGGACCTACCTCAACGATCCGGTCACCCACGAGGTGGACTCGAGCCAGGCCTCGGTCACGACGATGGTGCACCGTCCGCTGATCGTGCGCCCGCACCACAAGAACCAGATCACCGCTGAGATCGCCAACCGCGACGGACGCACCGTCCTGTTCGCCCGCACCCAGCTGGGGACGGACCGGATCGCCGGGCAGCTCCGCGAGGCGGGCGTCATGGCCGGATCGCTGCACGGTGGCCTCACCCAGGGCGCGCGGTCGCGCATCCTGACGGCCTTCCGCGAGGGTACGGTCCCCGTCCTGGTCGCCACCGATGTCGCGGCCCGGGGGATCCACGTCGACGACGTGACCCTCGTGCTGCAGGTGGACCCGCCGCACGATTCCAAGGACTACCTCCACCGTGCCGGGCGCACCGCCCGCGCCGGGCAGGAGGGTGTGGTCGCCACCGTGGTCCTGCCGCACCAGCGCAAGATGACCGAGCGCCTGCTCGGCCAGGCCGGCGTGAAGGCCAGGGCGATCGAGGTGGAACCCGGATCCGCCGAACTGCGCGAGGCCACCGGCGCCCGCCCCACGTCGGGCGTGGAGATCGCCGAGGCGGACTACCTCGCACTCATCGCGCCGAAGCAGGCACAGCGTCGCCGTCCCGAGGGTGGCGGCCGTGGTGGCCGTCGCTACGAAGGCGGCCGCGGCCAGCAGCGCGGGGGCCGCAGGGACCGTTGGTGAGGCCGTAGGCTCTGGACCCGTGATGGACACCTCCTCCCTGTCGATCCGGATCGCCGATCCGGGTGACGCCCCGCGGCTGTTGCACGTCATCCATGAGGCGTTCGCGGCGCGTCCCCCGGTGGACCCGCCGGCCGACGCCCTCACCGACGACGTGGCAGACATCGAGCGCGCCCTTACGGACGGCTACGGCGTGGTGGTGGAGCGGGAGGGGCACATCATCGCCGGGCTTCTGGTGGACCTGTCCGACGGCGTGGCCACGCTGAGGCGCGTCTCGGTGCTCCCGTCGGCGAGCGGTCAGGGTGTCGCGCGGTCCCTGGTGGAGGGCGCGCTGACGGTGGCGGCCGATCTCGGCGCGCGTCGCGCCACCCTCTTCGCGCGCGAGGAGTTCCCGCAACTCGTGGACTGGTGGCGCGACCACGGGTTCGACGTCATCGCGCCCGAGCCGCACGGTTTCCGCATGGGCCGGGACCTGCCCGTGGTCGTCGACGTGCCCACGGCCGGTGACATGCACACCCTGGGGCTCCGGCTCGCGGCAGTCCTGCGCAAGGGCGACGTCATTGTCGCCACGGGTGACCTGGGCGCCGGGAAGACCACGCTCGCGCAGGGCATCGGGGCAGGGCTGGACGTGGAGGGGCCCATCATCTCTCCCACGTTCGTGATCTCGCGGGTGCATCGGCCCCGCGGAGAGGGCCCGGGCCTCGTCCACGTCGACGCCTACCGCCTCGGTGATCCCTCCGAGCTGGCGGACATCGACCTGGACGCGACGCTCGCGGACAGCGTCACCCTCGTCGAGTGGGGCCACGGCCTGGCCGAGTGGCTGGCCGACGGCCGCCTGGAGATAGACATCGTCCGGGGCGTGGACTCCGACGAGCGCACCGTGTACCTCACCGGCTTCGGGCCCCGCTGGGCCGGGGCACTCGACGTTCTCAGGGAGATCCCATGACCTGGACCCTCGGTATCGACACCAGCCACGTCGTGGCGGTGGGCCTGGCCCTCGACGGCGAGCCGCACAGCCGCGTCATCGTGGACGACACCCGGGCTCACGCGGAGGCACTCATGCCGTCGGTCCTGGACGCCTGCGAACGCGCCGGCATCACGCTGCGCGATCTCGACGAGGTGGTTGTCGGCATGGGGCCCGGGCCCTTCACGGGGCTGCGCGTGGGCGTGGCGACGGCCTGGACTCTCGCGCATGCAGCGGGCCTGGAGCCCCACGGGGTGTGCTCGCTGGACGTGGTGGCGCGCCAATGGGCGGAGGCGGGCGCTCCGGCGCAGTTCGTGGTCGCGGCCGACGCCCGCCGTAAGGAGCTCTACTGGGCCAGCTACCGCACCGACGGCACCCGCACGTCGGATCCGCAGGTGTCCGCCCCCGAGGCGGTGCCGGCGCTCCCCGTCGCCGGGGCCGTCCCCGAAAGCTTCCGGGCGCTCCTGGACGTCCGGGGCCCCGATGCGCTGGACCCCGCGGTCATGGCCGCGCGGTGGCGGACGCTGCCGGTGGCCGGCGACGAGCCGTTCTACCTGCGTCCCGCGGACGCCACCGTCCCCGGCAAGCCCAAGTCCGCACTGCCGCGCCTGAGGGCCCGCCGATGATCGTCGAGAACGCCACCGCAGCGGACCTACCGGAGATCCTCGAGCTCGAGGCCCACTTCGACCGCCCCTGGTCGGAGGAGTCCTGGCGCCAGGAGGTCACGGGCGGTGGGCGCCTGGTGCTCATCGCCCGCCGCCAGGACGGCGCCACCGTCGGCGTGGCCTCGTTCCAGCTGGTCGACGAGGTCGCGGACCTGCACCGCATCGTCGTGGCACCCGAGCAGCGCCGCCTCGGCTTCGCCCGAGTGATGCTGATGGCAGGCCTGCAGTGGGCCATCGGGCGTGGCGCGCGCCGGATGCTGCTCGAGGTGGACAGCGGCAACGCCGCAGCCATCCAGCTCTATCAGGGCTACGGCTTCGCGGCGGTCGCCACGCGCCCGGACTACTACGGCCCGGGGGCGGATGCGCTCATCCTCGAGCGCCGGCTCGAGGGCGTCGACGCAGACTCGGTTGGCACGTGGGACATGGAGGAGGACAGCGATGACGAGTGAGCCCCTGGTTCTCGGACTCGAATCGTCGTGCGACGAGACCGGAGTCGGGATCGTGCGCGGACGCACGCTGCTGGCCAACGAGGTGGCCAGCTCGGTGGAACTCCACGTACGGTTCGGCGGCGTGGTGCCCGAGGTGGCCAGCCGCGCCCACCTCTCCGCGCTGATCCCCACGCTGGAACGCGCGGCCGCCAAGGCTGACGTGGACCTCTCCGATCTCGACGCCATCGCCGTCACTGCCGGCCCGGGGCTCATGGGTGCTCTGGTCGTGGGCCTCGCCTCCGCCAAGGCCCTGGCGGCGTACCTCGGCAAGCCGCTCTACGGCGTCAATCACCTCGTGGGTCATGTCGCGGTGGACCTGCTGGACCACGGACCCCTGCCCACCCCGTCGCTCGCGCTGCTCGTTTCCGGCGGGCACACCCAGCTGCTGCACGTCGAGGACATCGCCACCCGGATCACCGAGGTGGGCACCACCATCGACGACGCCGCGGGCGAGGCGTACGACAAGGTGGCCCGCCTGCTCGGGCTTCCCTACCCGGGGGGGCCGGTCATCGACAGGGCCGCCCAGGAGGGCGATCCCACCTTCATCCGCTTCCCCCGTGGCCTGACCGCGCGCCACGACATGGAGAAGCACCGCTTCGACTTCTCGTTCTCCGGGCTGAAGACCGCCGTGGCACGGTGGGTCGAGCAGCGCCGCCTCGACGGGGGAGACGTGCCGGTGGCGGACGTGGCCGCCAGCTTCCAGGAGGCCGTGTGTGACGTCCTGACGGCCAAGACCATCGACGCCGCCCAGCACCTGGGGGTGCGCTCGATCCTCATCGGAGGCGGAGTGGCGGCCAATTCCCGGCTCCGCACCCTCCTCGAGCAGCGGGCCGCCGAGGCGGGCATCGAGCTGAGGCGCCCCCGCCCGGCGCTCTGCACGGACAACGGGGCCATGATCGCCGCCGTCGGCAGTGAGGCCGTCCGGGCCGGCCTGCGGCCGTCCGGCCTGGGCATCTCGGCGCACTCGGGGCTCCCCGTGGGCACGGTCGTCGTCTGATTTTGGTGCGCCAGGACACAAGTCGGTAACGATCTGGTGTCAAAGCGGGGTTTGCTCTAGCCGATTTGAACGTGCCTTGGCTATGTTCCTTCAATCACACGGCCCGTCCGGGCCTCTTCCGTCGGTCAACGACTAAGGATCCGCTGATCATTTGGGGCATCCGTCCGGGGGTGGGCTTGACGGTGGCTGTGGGGCCGCCGGTGGGGCCGGTGAGGGCCGGTTGCTTGCCCTCCGGCCCTTGTTCAGGGCCCTTTTCTGCGGTTCTGGGCAGGCTGCCGCCAGGGGCTACCCGGTAGCAGCGGCGGTCTTGAGTCTGGTTTCGATCGTGTTCGCGCGGGCGAGCATCAGCAGGTTCGCCGAGGCCATCGCGACCTGGAGCTGGTTCAGGTTCTTCGCCAGCCCGCGGTAGCGGGTCTTGGACAGCCCGAAGTCCCGCTTCACGATCAGGAACACGTGCTCCACCTTCGCCCGCACCGACGCCTTCCTCGACTCGAGTCGCTGCTCGTGAGGGTGCATCGCTCTCCACGTGCCCTGCCGGGCAGCGACCCGCCACTCGACGTGTGACAGGTGGTCGTCGCCGCGGATCTCGGGGCGTTTCGTCACACCCGAATAGCCGGCGTCGGCGTAGACGACCTGGTCATCCTCGCGCACCAGATGGGTGATCTGGTCCAGGTCGTGCACGTTGGCTGCTGTCGCGGTCACCGAGTGCACTAGACCCGTGCCGGCATCGACCCCGGCGTGGGCCTTCATCCCGAAGTACCACTGGCGCCCCTTCCTGGTCTGATGCATCTCGGGATCCCGGGTGCCGGTGGCGTTCTTCGTCGACGAAGGTGCGGCGATGATCGTGGCATCCACGATGCTCCCGCCACGCATGACCAGACCGTCGGCCTCCAGCCGGGCGTTCAACGCGGAGAACATCGCCTCACCCAGCTGGTGCTCCTCCAGCAGGTGCCGAAAATGCAGCAGGGTCGTGGCGTCAGGGACCTGCCTGGTAGCGAAGTCCACACCCATGAACTTGCGCATCGCGTACGAGTCGTTGATCTGATCTTCCACGCCTTCGTCGGAGAGGTGGAACCACACCTGCAGCAGGTACATCCGCAGCATCGTCTCGAGCGGTATCGGCCGCCTGCCGCGGGTCTTGTTGTAGTAGTGCGGCTCGATCAGCTTGACCCAGTCCGCCCACGGCACCACCGCGTCCATCCGCTTGAGGAACTCCTCCCGCTTCGGGACCCGGCGACGCTGACCGTACTCGACCTCAGACAAACTCGGCTGCAACTCATCCACAACCAGCATTCTACCTAGCCAACACGCCATTCACCGGCCAAACACCCACCGACTGCGCATCCACCGACAAACCAGGCTGGCCCATTAATCAGCGGTTCCC